>JBGQLM010000069.1:0-22725 GCA_041500085.1 Geobacteraceae bacterium | reverse complement strand
ATAGCGCTGACAACACCTGCGCCGACTGTACGGCCGCCTTCGCGGATTGCGAAACGCAGTCCTTCGTCCATTGCTATCGGGGTGATCAGGTTTACTGTGATGGCTACGTTGTCGCCAGGCATTACCATTTCCGTACCGGCCGGGAGCTCTGCAATGCCGGTTACGTCGGTTGTCCTGAAGTAAAACTGCGGGCGGTAGCCGTTAAAGAACGGGGTGTGACGCCCGCCTTCTTCTTTCGTGAGTATGTAGGCCTCTGCCTTGAACTTCATGTGCGGCTTGATGCTGCCCGGTTTAGCCAGTACCTGGCCACGCTCGATGTCTTCACGCTTTACACCGCGAAGCAGGGCACCGATGTTGTCGCCTGCACGACCTTCGTCAAGCAGCTTGCGGAACATTTCAACGCCGGTTACGGTGGTCTTGGCGGTTGCCTTGATACCGACGATCTCTACTTCTTCACCTACCTTGACGATCCCGCGCTCTACACGCCCGGTGGCAACTGTGCCACGGCCGGAGATGGAGAATACGTCTTCTACCGGCATAAGGAACGGCTTGTCAATCGCGCGCTCCGGCTGCGGGATATAGCTGTCAACGGCATCCATGAGGGCGTTGATCGCGGGCTCTGCAAGTTCGCCCTGCTCGCCGTTGAGTGCCTGAAGCGCAGACCCCTTGATGATAGGGATGTCGTCACCCGGAAAGTCGTAGCTGGAGAGAAGTTCACGAATCTCGAGCTCTACAAGCTCGAGCAGCTCTTCATCATCCACCATGTCGGCTTTGTTGAGAAACACTACTATATACGGTACGCCTACCTAACGTGCCAGCAGGATGTGCTCGCGGGTCTGGGGCATGGGGCCGTCGGCAGCGGAGACGACGAGTATTGCGCCGTCCATCTGGGCTGCTCCGGTGATCATGTTCTTTACGTAGTCGGCATGACCAGGACAGTCGACGTGGGCATAATGACGCTTGTCGGTTTCATACTCTACGTGGGCGGTGGCGATGGTGATACCGCGCTCGCGCTCTTCAGGTGCGTTGTCGATCTGGTCGAAGGCCTTGAACTCTGCCTGACCTTTGCCGGCAAGCACTTTGGTGATTGCTGCTGTAAGGGTCGTCTTGCCGTGGTCAACGTGGCCAATTGTGCCGATGTTGCAATGCGGCTTGTTTCTTTCAAATTTTGCCTTTGCCATGTGATTAATCCTCCGTTTACTGATTTATACCCGATCTTGTGTCTACAAAGATGGAGCCCACATCCGGACTCGAACCGGAGACCTCTTCCTTACCAAGGAAGTGCTCTACCTCCTGAGCTATGTGGGCTTAACAAAAAATTTGGAGCGGGAAACGGGACTCGAACCCGCGACCCTCAGCTTGGAAGGCTGATGCTCTAGCCAACTGAGCTACTCCCGCCAAAATGATTTGAATGCCTTGTGAAACGCATCAGCCCAGTGCTGCCAGTCCGTATGACTTTCGTCTCCTGGCCCACAACTGAAAAAGATCGTCTCGATATGTAGTTATGGTGGAGGGAGGAGGATTCGAACCTCCGAAGTCGCTGACGACAGATTTACAGTCTGTTCCCTTTGGCCGCTCGGGAATCCCTCCAGGGGGAAAGCCTAAAACAATACGCCGGAGCCTAGCTACATTCCGGCAATTCGACTTTAATGTGGAGCTGGCGATGGGACTCGAACCCGCAACCTGCTGATTACAAGTCAGCTGCTCTTCCAGTTGAGCTACGCCAGCGCGAATTAGCTTTATACAACAGCACAATGTAGCCAGTCAAGTTTTTTTATTTATACCAATTGAGTAAATTCTTGTATGACACGGATCATTCGAGATCAATCCTCGCTTCGACCATGGTCTTGATCCTTGGAAACAGCGTAAAGACTGATGGCGCTTTCCTGCCTGATTCAGCAGCCTTGCTACTCTCATCAGAGTGGATTCTCCGAACATCGGCCATTACTGTTTTGGCAAAGTTCTCGATGTATGCTTCCCTGCCCGCCCCTTTCACCCTAAGTTTGCCGAATACAGTCTTGGTTCGGTTATCAACGAAGAAAACCCGTGCCCAGCGGCTGTTCTTCCGGACAAGAATAGCACATATGTCAGCTGTATTAGGCTCTTCATCCTCATCGATCAACGACAGATTCAACTCCTGAAGAATGCGTGGAGCACCTCCCCTCAGGTCTCCAGACTCTTCCCTGATAAAACGCCAGGGAGCGTAACGAGGGTATCGATTCTCAAGCTCTGTCGCAATCTCGGTAAACTGATATGTCATCTGCTTGCCGGTCATATCCAGAACATGAGCCCTGTCTTCGAGCAGCGCAGCCTGATGATTTGCCTCCCAACGCACTCTCTGTTTTTTCTTTGCTTCTTCGTGAGTCTCGTTTTTCAGGTACGGCAGAATCTTTTCCCGGTATTTCAGAATATCCGAAAGGTTGGCCTCCCTGAGATACTCCAGACCGATGCTGCGCGGGGCGGAAAACTCCAGATAGAGGTTGTCGTCAGTATTGATCCTTCCGCCGTTGCTGTAGTCCTTTACCCCCTCGCTCCCCATTACAAAGTAGCTTAAAAAATCTTCCGCGCTTCCCATTTTTATCTGGCGCAGATCACCTGTCACAGACTCGGCTGATATTCGCCTTGCCAACTCTTTTTCGTCAATGATGATCGGAGAGTTGCTGGCGATGATCTCGGCATCATAGTGAGTAACCCAGATCATACTATAGGTAAAATTCTCCCTGATCGTTCTGACAACGGATTTCAGGTTTTCCGCAGTGAGTTCATATAAAGGGAGCCATTGGCAGATTATGCCGCCCGGATTTAGTTTTTGTGAGGCAAGCCGGAAATATTCCGAGGAGTACAGGTAGCCGGATCCGCTGAACCAAGGATGCACAGGGTCGGCAGTAATAACATCATACCTGTCCTTTGTAGTGAGGAGATGATTCCTGCCGTCGTTGAAAACAATTTTGAGCCTGGGATCAGGCCTGGAAAGGATGTAGTGATTGTCGATGCCGAATGTTTTCGCGACACCCAGCACCCCCGGCTCTATTTCGGCCAGGGTTATTTTCTCGACAGAAGGATGAACCGACACAGCACCCAGGGTCATGCCGCTTCCGGTCCCGAGGACAAAAACAGTTCGGGGGTTACGGTGCAGCAGCATCGGCAGATGTCCGAGCACATACTGGCACTGCATGTCCTGATGAGCGTTTGAGGCCTCAACCCTGCCGTTGGTTATAAAGAACAGAATATCGGCTGACTGGATGGCACTGACAATGGATTGAGTCCCTTCGTAGTAATATCGGACATCCATGTTGTCCATCATCTCGCTTATCTCTTCATCAGTGCCGTAGGCTTCAGGCTTGTTGGACTGGTATATTGCGTATAGTTTCGGATTCCAGAGCTCCCATGATGAAGGGGAAAAGACCGGCACCATCAGAGCTATCAGAGCAGCAAGAGAAACCAGTATCGCGACCCGCTTCCCCCACTGGACAGCTGCTATCAGCAAGAGTCCATATCCGATATTTATGAGGATGATTATCTGCAGAGACCGCTGTATGCCGAAAAGGTAGATCAGAATAAACCCGCTGCCACCTGCCCCCAGAATTGCTCCCACAGTATTGAAAGAGAGAGTTTCACCGACAGCCTTGCCGACCAGACGGCTGTAGCGACTGTGGATAGCCCCTGCCATCGGGAAGGCGGCACCCATGAAAAAAGCCGGAACGAACATCATGGAAAAAGCAAGGGTGAAATTGGCAAACTGCAAAACCTGAAACTGCTCAACTCCCGGGAGCAGCCCTGTGAATAATTCATGAAGGAAAGCCACATACTTGGGCAGATAACGAAAGTGAGTCGTCGTATAAAGCGCCGACAATCCGATCATCACCTGGATAATTCCGAAAGACCTGGCAGAAGTTGTGACTGGAGACTGGACTCCTTTCCGCAATTTCGTTGTTGTCCTGCAGTAAAGACCGTATGAAGTGCTGCCCGCAGCTATTCCGGTAAGGAATGCCATGAGAAGGAGGGTAAATCCGTAAGCACTTGCTCCGACGGCAACACTCAGAACCCTGTTCCAGAGGACTTCATAGCTCATGGCACAGAAACCGCTCACTCCGATACCGAAGAGAACAAGCCTTGAATGATTATGAATATCCGATGGTGCACTGATTTCGGCAGTTGCAAACCCGTCATCCGGGGAAACCTCACTCTCCTGTTCGTTTTTTATCGACTTCTGAATGAGAATGGCAGAAAAGCCTACGAAGAGATTGATCGCCACGGCAACAACAAGTGTGATGCTCATGGAGAAGGTCCGCAGCATTACAAACCCGGTAGCCGCGGCACCGCAGACAGCACCGATAGTGTTAAAGCCGTAAAGGAAAGAGAGTCGTACACCTGCACCCTTCATCAGCCTTGAAGTGAACGCGGTCAGGACCGGCAGTGTCCCGCCCATCAGCGTGGTCGGGATAATCAGCGCAAGAACAGCAAACAGGATTCTGATACAGGTGATAAATGCCGTTGAATCAGGATCAAACTGGACAATACGGATATAAACCGGAGGGTACAGCTTCATCAAACCGGCAAAGAGAACAACTGAAGCGCCGATGCCGATTTCCAGAAAGCCGAACAGGCGCAGCAGGTTGTGGCGGGAATCGACCCTCTTGCCGATAAGGTAACTGCCGGTTGCCAACCCTCCCATGAACACAAAGAGCACACAGGTGACAGCAAGGTGCGATCCACCGAACACCAGACCCAGGTACCTTGCCCAGACGATCTCATGTATCAGCGCCGAAGCGCCGGAGAGAAAAAATATGAAATATGTCGCCAGGATTACCGGTATTTTCATGCGTTATATGAATTCCGTTAGCTGTATCAGTTATTCGTTATTCGAGAATTTGGCACCAGCACTGTTGCAGGCTTTGGCCCAGCGCCTGCTCCCCAATCAGGAAAACGTTGCTTGCCATCTTGCTATTATCTTCACTTTATCCTCTCGCAATGGTTGCTCTCTTTTTAGCACCTCTTCGCCTCTCTGTACAGCAATGGCAACGTCGGCTCATTCGAGTCCTGTTGCCATGCCGGCTTCTTTTCCAGTATAGCCGTATTCGTGTGAAGCAAGACAACAAAATATTGCCCTCCTCTTTTGCTCTTTCTCGCAGAGAATTGAATGTAGCGATTCAGGGGAAAAAGTCCGAAGCGCTTCTGAGACGGCGATGCCGTTGCAGCTGATTGCAAACCCCCACTTCCTTGATATAATTCTATACAAATCAGATATTTTGGCTGCAGATTCGTCTACTGACCGCTTACAGTGGAGTGCCGGATGCAGAGCATCTTGAACATCAAGGAACGCAAAACTATCGGTCTGTTCGGCATGTTTTTCCTGGGGGCAGTGATTCCGGCCATTGGAATCACCATCACCAATTTTCTCCTGCCGGAATGGAATATGTCCCACCACCTGCTGCACTCGGCGATGGAGGCATTTGGCAGTTTTGCGGCATTGTCACTTGCCACGCTCATGCTCTTCATGCGCAAGCATGACATGACCCTGGGCAGCCATGTCTGGCTGGCATGCGGCCTGCTCGCCATGGGGATTCTCGACGGTTTTCATGCCATGGTCACACCGGACGGCCCGTTCGTTTGGCTGCGCTGCGCTTCAACCCTGGCCGGCGGTTTTCTGTTTGCGCTGGTATGGCTGCCGGACAGATTCGCCCGCTCACGGACAGCCAATCTGGCGCCGGTGGTGACGACGGCGGCCATATTGATTTTCGGCCTGTTGTCGCTCGCATTTCCGGAGTTCCTTCCTGTGATGAACTATGGGGAAGATTACACTCCCATGGCCAAGTATTTATCCGCCCTGGGAGGATTGTTATTCCTCGCTTCGTCACCCCGCTATATCAGACGTTATCTCGCTTTTGGCGGCTTCGACCTGTTTCTGTTCGCCAGTCTCTCCATCCTCTTCGGACTGGCGGGCATTACATTCGGTATCGCCAAGATATGGTATGCCGGTTACTGGTTCTGGCACCTGCTGAGACTGGTGGCTTACCTGCATGTCCTCTACTATATGCTCCACGCATATCAACAGACCTTCACCGAACTGCACCGGCTCACCGAATACCTGGAAGATCGCATCGAGGAACGGACCGCGCAACTGTCGCTGGAAATCGCCGAACACAAGCAGGCCGAGGAGGAGGTCCGGATGTACAACGAGGAGCTCCTGACGATCAACCGGGTGGTGACCGCATGCACGAATATCGCCGATCTCAGGGAGATTCTCAACCGGGTCCTTGAGGAAAGCATGCGGATTGTCGGCCTTGAAGAGGGAAGCCTCTGCCTTCTGGGCCCTGACGACACCCTCAGCCTGATAGCCCATCGGGGAGCGTGCCAGACAACCATTACCGATCTCTCCGCCCACCGGCTGATGATGAAGGATTGCCTTTACGGGGACTGTCTCGCTGAGCTCAAGCCGCTGATTCTGCCGGAGCGTGAATCGGTTCAGCGCATTGCAGCCGGGAAGTCAGGCGAAAAGGCGGATATCCGTTTCTATGCCGCCTTTCCCCTTGTCACCGGCAGGAAAAAGTGCGTCGGGGTCCTGTGCGTATTCACCGGAACGGACCAAAAACCGTCGTCACGAAGCTTGGGCCTTTTGGAAACAATTCTGACCCCGGTAGCGCTTCTGATCGAAAACGCGCGTCTCTATGAAGAAACGCTGAATCACGCAGCTACTCTGGAAAAGAAGGTTCAGGAGCGGACGGTCGAACTGGAGGAAGCCAATGACAAGCTCCGCGAGGTCGACCGCCTCAAGTCGATGTTCATTGCCTCCATGAGTCATGAGCTCAGGACCCCGCTCAACTCGGTCATCGGATTTTCCAGCATCATCCTCAACGAGTGGGTCGGCCCGCTCAATGAAGAACAGAAAGAGAATCTCGCCATTGTTCTCAGGGCCGGAAAACATCTGCTCTCCCTGATCAACGATGTCATAGATGTGTCGAAGATCGAAGCCGGGCTGATCGAGATTAATCGGGAAGAATTCGAGCTCCATGATGTGATCACCGAGGTGACGACTACACTGGCAAAAGAGATAGAAAACAATGGACTGGAACTTCACATCAGCGGCATCCGGGTGAAAATGCATACCGACCGGCGCAGGCTTTTGCAGTGCGTGCTCAATCTGCTGAGCAATGCTGTGAAATATACTGAAAAGGGGACCATTTCCATCGTGGTCAATCTTGTAAAGGGCCGGATTGGCGGAGAGATGAGTGAGCCCCCTCCGGACCTTGAAAGAGACTTCGTTGAAATCTCCGTAGAAGACACCGGCATCGGCATCAGGGAAGAGGACAAGGCGAAAATCTTCAAACCGTTTATGCGCCTGGATTCCAAACTGCTGCCGAATGTCCACGGTACCGGTCTGGGGCTATATCTGACCCAAAAACTTGTCACGGAAACCCTGAACGGGGAGATAACCTTTACCAGCGAATACGGCCATGGCAGCAGGTTTGTGCTGCATCTGCCCCTATCGAATCCGGAGCGATAAATGAAAACCCTGGTAGTCGATGATAATGGAGTGCACAGGAAGATCTTGCGCTATATCCTGGAAAGAAAGGGGTGTGAGGTCATCGAGGCGGCGGATGGCGAAGAAGGGTTGACCATGGCCAGAAAACATGGACCGGGACTGATCATCTCCGATGCACTCATGCCAAAGATGGATGGTTTCCAGTTTCTGCGCAAGGTCAAGATTGATCCGGTGCTTCGTACCATTCCCTTCATTTTCTATTCTGCAGTCTATACGGGCACCAGGGACGAAGAGCTCGCCATGTCGCTCGGCGCCGACGCTTTTGTCGTCAAGCCCAAGGAGCCGGAGGAATTATGGGCACTGATCAGCGCCGTGCTGGATCGGGGCAGGCAGTGTGAAGTATCGATAAACACCGAGCTCATCGAGGAGGAAGAAAAGTACCTGAATGAATATGCCCAGATTGTGACGGTGAAAATTGAAGAAAAAATCAGGGAGCTGGAGCAGGCAAGGTATCAACTGGAGCAGAGCGAGAGAAAATTCAGGAACCTCTTCACCAGCATGCGCGATGTGATCTTCGTCGTCAATCATGATCGGACGATCATCGACGCCAACCAGCCGGCGCTGCGGGAGATATTCGGCTATGAACTGGACGAGGTGGCAGGGAAAAACTCCCGTTTCCTCTACGCTGATGACGACGCTTATAACCTGTCGGGGATAGAGTTTTTCAACCGAAAAGGGTACGTCGAGGGGAAGATAATCGAAGTGGCGGCGCGGAAGAAAAGCGGCGAGATATTCTCGGGCGAGATCTTTGCTCTCAAGCTTCTCGATGAACATGGCAACCCGACGGCAAATATCGCCGTCGTGAGGGATATTTCCGAAAGAAAACGCGCGGAACAGGCGCTGCGCGAAAGCGAAGAGCGCCGCTTTATACTTCAGACGGAACTGACATGCGCGGCCTCTGTCCAGGCCAATCTTCTCCCCCGTTCAGTACCGGAACTCCCGGGGTTTGAAATTGCCGCCCGCTGCGTTCCGGCCCACCAGGTGGGGGGCGATTTCTACGACTGGCAGGAAATGGCTACCGGTATATTGACTCTGACCCTTGGCGATGTCATGGGGAAAGGGATGGCAGCGGCCATGCTTATGGCAACGGTTAGGGCTGCCGTTCATGCGGTGACCCAGCAGAATCGCCCGGCAGCGGCTTTGCAGCTGGCCGAACGCGCCCTTCGAATGGATCTGGAAAACGCCGACAGCTTCGTGACCATTTTCCATGCAGAGCTCAATGTGGCAGATCGCACCCTGACCTACGTCGATTGCGGGCACGGCCATGTTTTTCTGCGACGCTGCGACGGCAGGGTCGAAGAGCTGCAGCCGCGCGGCCTTCCGCTGGGGATACCGAGCGATGAATGCTGCCAGGAAGGGATGCTAACCTTTGAGCAGGGTGACAGCCTTGTTCTGTACAGTGACGGCTTGATCGACGCCCGGCCGGACCTGAAACTAAGCAGCCGGATATTGGCTGACCAACTCGGCGGCACGGCAAGCGCTCAGGAGATGGTAAACCGTCTGGTCGCCTTGCCGGCCCTGGATGGTCCGCCGCCTGATGACCTGACGGTGCTTGTCGTTTACTGCAATGGTAATGAATAAAATGTATCAAGGGGATGGACATGAAACAGGCACTTGTTATTGAAGACAACCATGACAATCTCAGGCTTATCTCGTACGCCCTCAATAGAGACGGCTATGAAGTGATCTCGGCCGAGACCGGCGAGGCGGGAGTCGAGCTGGCGTTAAAGGAAAACCCGTCCTTTATCATTGTGGATATCAACCTTCCGGGGATCGACGGATTTGAGGTGATGCAACGCATCAGGCAATCCGAAATCTGCAGGACCGTCCCCATCATTGCCATAACGTCACATGCCATGTTCGGAGACCGGGAAAAGATCATCGCCTCAGGCTGCAACAGTTATTTTGAAAAGCCGATCGACCCATTGACTATCATGGATAAAATTCACGAGATAATCGATGGGGCTGACAAACCTTAAGTGTGCGGGTTTCCTTCTGGCAATAGCCAATTGGCAAGCAACGCCCCCTTAGCTCCCCCAAGCAACATTATCTATTGCGACGCATCACAATTTGCCTGTTAGCCCTGCCATCTCCTGCCGTTTTTCCCGAAACCGCCCCGAGCAGCCTGCCGGCCTCACTCTCCCGCCCGCAGAGCCGGAGCGCCTCCAGCACGCTTTTCCTGTTTTCCGGCAGATGCGCCAGCAGCAGCGATTTCTGCAACTTCTTCTCCTTCTCGCCGCGAGGCACATAGATGCTCTCACCGGTGAACGGGTCCAGACCGGTATAGTAGATACAGGTCGAAAGCGTTCCCGGTGTCGGGGTAAAATCCTGCACCTGCTCGACCTTGAGCCCCAGATCCTGCAGCTTCAGGGCAAGATCGACCATGTCGCCAAGCGTGCATCCCGGATGCCCGGAGATCAGATAAGGGACCACCGCCTGACGCTTCCCGGCCTCCCTGCTCTTGCTTCGGAACAGTTCCAGAAACTCCGCAAAGGCCTTCCCTCCGGGCTTGCGCATGACCCTGGTGACGCTGTCGGAAAGATGCTCCGGCGCTACTTTCAGAAGGCCACCCACCTGGTAAGCGGCAAGCTCGTCGAAATACCCCTTTTGCCTCAGGAGGAGGTCGAAACGGACCCCGGAAGAGACCGCTGTATGCTTTACCCCTTTGACGCTGCGCGCCTTCCTTAACAGCCCTGCCCCCCTGGCATCCGCGAGGTCAAGATGGCGGCAGATGGCCGGGTAGAGACAACTCCCCCGCCGGCAGGAATGTCCCCGGTCCGGAGCAGTGCAGGAGGCGCCGTACATGTTGGCAGTGGGTCCGCCGATGTCGCTGATGCAGCCGTGAGCCCACCGCTCACCCGCCACCCTTTCGATCTCCGCCAGGACCGACTTGTCGCTGCGGGACTGGATGAACTTCCCCTGGTGGGAGGTGATCGCACAGAAGGCACAGCCGCCGGCACAACCCCGGTGCGTGGTAATGGAGGTCTTGATCTGCTCCCAGGCCGGTATCGGCTCTTTGTAGGAGGGATGCGGGAGACGGGTGAACGGCAGTGAGTATATCCGATCCATTTCATGCTCGGGAAGCGGCAGAGCCGGAGGGTTGCAGAAGAGGAAACGGTCGCCATGGGGCTGGATCAGGACTTTGCCGGAATAAGCATTCTGCTCCTGGCTGGTCAGCAGGAACGCTTCCGCGTAGAGCTTTTTATCGGCTGACACTTCTTCAAAAGAGGGTATGGCAACGGCTCCGGAAAGATTCTCCTCCGCTCTGGAAACGACCGCTGTCCCCTTCACATCGGTTATACTCTGGAAGCTTTCGCCGGATTCGAGGCGCTTCACCAGCTCCAGGAGTGGGCGTTCACCCATGCCGAACACCAGCAGATCGGCCTTGCTGTCGAAGAGCAGCGACCTTCTGACCTTCTCCTCCCAATAGTCATAATGGGCAAACCGGCGCAGGGAAGCCTCGATCCCGCCGATCACGACCGGCACATCCCGAAATGCAGCCTTGCAGCAGGAGGTATAGACGATGGTGGCCCTGTTCGGGCGGGAGCCGTGGAGATCGCCGGGGGTGTAGGCGTCGTCCCGGCGGATCTTGCGCGAAGGGGTATAATGAGCAACCATGGAATCCATGGCCCCGGCAGTCACGGCAAAAAAGAGTTTCGGTCGGCCGAGGGCCTTGAATGAATCCGGATTTTTCCAGTCGGGCTGGGCAATAATCCCGACCCTGAGCCCTTCCGACTCCAGAAGGCGGGCAAGGAGTGAAGTGCCGAAAGCAGGATGATCGATATAGGCATCTCCGGTCACAAAGATGACGTCCAGCTCGTTCCAGCCGCGCTGCAGGGCTTCCTGAATATTAGTGGGGAGATGTGTCATATTTTGTGGATTTTATCAGAACTGTCGCGAGAGAGCGAGATGGAGAGAGACATCCGGGGCGGTCGCCACCGAAACATCCTCTGTGACCCCGATGTCCAGAATACAATCTCCCGGAAATTTCAATGCCCCCCCCATCACAAGCATTACCGGAGGTTTGGAGATTTCAGCAAGACTGCTTCCTCCGTAAAGGGGGGTATTTGCATTCAGCTGGACCTTGAACGAGATCCATGGCAAAGGGCCCCATCCCAGACCCAATGTCCCGAATCCGGCAAGGTTTTTCTGCTGCTCCTGCAGGACCTTCCCGTCTCCGGAGAGCATCAGGCCGGCTGAACCGAATATACCTATTGCCCCCCAGTCGGTAAACCTGTTCACTCCTCCGCAAAGAGACCCTGTTCCCGCAATCGCCCCGTCGCCAAGCAGCTTGTCGCTGTCGCCGGTCGGAAGTTTGACGGTGGCACGAAAGGCAAGAGTTTCCCTGTCAGCTTGAGACAGACCTTCATACAGCTTCACGCCGGTCGTCAGGGTCACATCACCAAACCCGTAACCGGAACGGTCAAGCTGCAGTTTCTGCTCCCCGTTCTTACTGTAACTGTAACGCAAACGGTTCTTTACTGCCGTATCCCGCCCCCCCTGGGGCAGCCAGAAGGTGTCATGCCAGCCGATAATGAAACTGTCGAAAACTCCCCCCCCGTAGAGGATAAAAGGAATATCCAGACCAATTTCGACTCGATCGGTCACCCCGTAACGGGTCGAGAGTGTCCAGCGGTATGATTCACCGTCAAGGAGAATGTGCTCCCTGGATGAAGAGCTGAATGTGTAGTTGCTGGCAAGATCGAAGGCAAAAGCTGAAGAGAAGCGCCCTGTTGGCGTTATTGTGGAAGAAGAGTCGGCCGGGATGGCATGGATTACCGCCAGAGGGCTCTGGTTTGTCGTCCGGAAAGGGGTAATCTCCATGTCTGCAGCATTGAGGAGAGTCGGAATCAGTAGCAGAGCACTGATGGCGATAAGAGATTTATTGAACTTGCCGGTCAATTCACTCCCTCTCTCTCAAGAGGATGCTTCCGCTAAAAACGAGCAGGAAACCGCATATAACAGCTATCTTTCCTCCAAGGGGTACTCCGGCGGATGTTGCGGCAATATTCCAGCCCTGCACCAGTGCCCCGCCGAGAAACATGCCTGCGACAACGAGTGCGGCATCCGAATCCCCCTCCCCCGACTTGACCAGCTGCCGGAACGGGCAGCCGCCGATAAGTACCGAGAGCCAGCCAACAAGGCCCATTCCGAGAAATGCCCAGATGTACTCCTGATGAGAGCCTGGCTGCCCTGCGAATCCCGGATTGAAACGGCCGGTTGTAAGGTTCACCAGAAGGGCTGTGGCAAGGAAGGCAATCCCGCCCCAGAGAAGTGGCGCACGTCGTCCCATCAGCAGAATGTCGCGGATGCTTCCGGTAATACAGAAACGGCTACCCTGGGCAACAAAACCGAGGGTAAGTCCAACAGCCAGAGATATCAGCAGCGGGGCATGCTGGGCACTGCTCCCTTTTTCCGATGCGATAAGAAACGAGGGGGAGATGAAAATAAAAAGCAGAAACATCAGGAAAGCAGCTGGTGCGAGCAGCCCGCTCCCTCTTGGAGCAGCCGCAGGGGAGAGCCGTCCGAGTTCGACACCTTTTGCAAGCCCCTTGAGACCGCACCCCACTCCGACAATAAGACCGGCCACCCCTGCAAGAGAGGTAAGGTCTCCGGCTGTAAAGCGCAGGAAGAGTTTTATCGGACAACCTATAAACACTGCACAGCCGACGATCAGGAAGAATCCCGAGGCAAAACGGAAGAGAGGGGCACTTCCGCCCCGGGAACGGAACTCTCTCCGGTAAAGCGCACTGGCAAATGCGCCCAGTACAAATCCTACGAGCTCCGGACGGAGGTATTGAAGTCGGGGGTTGTTGTGAAGCCCGAGCGCACCGGCACTATTCTCTATGAAACATGAAACGCAGATGCCGGAGTTCTCCGGATTGCCCCAGACAGACAGCATCACCCCGAAAAATCCGAGCAGCAGCCCGCTGAGGATGACTGTTATCATATGCCGGTCAAGACGCATTATTCACACCCCCCGGCAAGTCTGCTCTTGAGGTAGTTGAGGTTTGCAAGATTTTCCTTCAATGCCGGGTTTGAGCGGGAGCTTTTATATGCGGATTGTGCAGGCAGGAGCGATTTTTCCACCAAAACCGTTATGATATCGCGTTTGGAAAAAGGGCTGTTTTTATCGATATAATCACCGTTCAGTTTTATCCCCCGGACAAAGCCGGCGGCAGCACCGTCAAGGACCCCCATCCGGTAAAGGATCTCACCCTTGAGAATAAATCCGTGAGCCTCTCCGGGGTAACGGGTATTTACCTCTTCAAGCTTCAGCAAAGCCTCCTGATACTGCGCGGTCTGCATGGCCCCGGTAACCGGAGCATAAAGCTTTTCCAGGAGCCCGACACGGGCCTGGGCAGCAAGGTCGCGCTCCATGCTCCGGGTTTCGATCGCAGTCGTTTTTGCAGGTAAAGACCCGGCGGAATAAACAGCAAGAGCGATTACTGTAATGGCAAGAAAGGAGAGCAGGATTTTGTCGAAACGGTCTAACTTCATACTAAGTGGCTGTTGCCTCTTGGAGTTGTTGTTAATGGCAAGGCAAAAAGCTCCAGATTCAAGGCTTGCGAAAGCTGAGGAATGAGTCGTAGCCGCGGGCTACGTCGCAATGACGAAGATTGAGCGTAACGCCGAAGCTGGACTGTTTGCATTGTCATCAGAGTTTCTGGTAAGGGGGCATATTAACCCTTTTGGCCATTTCTCTCAAAATATCGAAATCCTTATCGGCAAGCTCTTCATAGCCGTCAATCCAGGCAGCCTTCAGCACTTTCACCCTCTCGCCATCCACCTCGGCAGTATCAGTGGCTTTTAGTTCGAGAAGAGCCCTGCGGACCTTGTCAACCAGCACTGGATCAGCATTGGCAGCGGCAGCAAAAGTGCAGTACGGAACGAGAGGAGTCTGGGCCAGGATGTTGAAATCGTCAGCCGCAATCTTTCCTTCCTTGGTCATGGTCTCAAGATCCATAAGCGTAGCAGCAGACACATCATACTGGCCGAACAGAACACCGTAGACCAGCTTTTCATGTTTGTAGGAGCCTGAAGGGATGGTGTAGGAAGCAAAATCCTTCTCCGGATCGATGCCGGAACGAAGCAGAAGGTCATACTCTGCAAGATAGCCGGTCGGAGCAAGCATGGGGCCGAATGCAAACGTTTTCCCTTTTACCTGGTCCAGCTTGTCTATGCCGCTCCCTTTTCTGGAGATGATGGCCCCGCCGGACCTGGAGCCGAAATTGCCCCGCTTTTCCGAAGCTATGAGCTTCAGGTTGTTTCTCTCTTTCAGAACTATGTAGATAAACGAGTTGGTGTGTGTAAAAGCGAAATCTCCCTGGTTGAAACGCTTCTCAAAATCATGGGTGTCCACCGGAACCATGACGAATTCGACCCCGACCTTGTCGGAAAGGTAGCGCGTGAGGGGTACGAACCTGTGCTTGGTCTCCTGCTCGTTATTGCAGTTCATGTAGCCGATCTTGACAACTTTGCGGCCCTGATCCTTGCATGAGGTCAGAATGGCAAGAGTGGCACCGAGTATGAGGGCGGCAAGGGAAAAACGTCTGGACGACAAAATCATTATGGTTCGCTCTTTATGGCATTTGATGAGGGATTTGACTCAGTAAACATATCATAACGCGAATAATTAAAACAATGGAATTCAGTTTCAAAGAAAGGAGCTAAATTTTTGCTTTATAAAACAAGCCGTGAAGGCTATTATTTGAAATTCGGATTTATGCACCGCTATAGGGGACTTCTGTATGGAAAAAGTAATAGACCAGTTCAGTAGAAGAGCCGAGACCTACTCGGCCTCGGCGAACTGGATAGGCGACAAACATCTTATTCAGGCACATTTGGATGCCGCAGAATCAAAGCGCAGCGGAGCAGCACTCGAAATCTGTTGCGGCACCGGCATGGTGGGGAGAAACTTCCGGGCTGCCGGCTGGCAGATCAACGGCATCGACCTGACCCGCGGCATGGCGAAAGAGGCCAACCGCTACTTTCCCTGCATCTGCACGCCTGCCGAAAACATCCCCTTCCTGGACGGCTCCTTCGATGTGGTTGTCCTGCGGCAAGCCTACTTCCTCCTCGACGACGGACAGAAAGTGCTGGCCGAAGTCAGCCGCCTTCTGAAACCTGACGGCATTTTCATCCTCAGCCAGACTGTCCCCTTCTCCTCTGAAGACAGCCCATGGTTGGAGCACATCCACCGCACCAAACAGTTCCAGTTGAAGGAGTTCTTCACCGCCGACACCCTGACAGAAGAACTGGAAAAGCAGTATTTCACAGTCACCACAACCAGCAGACTCGCAGTACGGGAGAACATCAGTCGCTGGATGGCTGCTGCACCTGAGCTCTCGGCTGAGAAACAGGCTGAGGTCTGTTCCCTGATCGCCGATGCACCCGAACCGTACCGGAGTATCCACAAGGTGGAGGTTGTAGGAAGCGAAGTTTTCGAAGACTGGAACTGGACCATCTTTACCTCAAGGAAGAAGTAATCCGCAATGCCTGACCTGCACAACTCTCAACAGACCATCAGCCGCATTGCCGCCCTCCCCCTCCCTCACGAAGCGGCAATCAGCAGTACCACCAGCATCGGGCTGATCGTCCCGCCGTCGGTATTTGTCGTCCCTCGCGGCTGGGAGTGGGCCCACACTGCCCCCTTCGAGGGGCCGTCGATCCTGGCGGCATTGATCAGGGGTCTCGGCTACCCTTTCCGCCTCTTCGACCAGCGGGACGACTTCGATCCGGAGCTTATCCGCGAAAAGGCTGCTGACTGTAATATTGTCGGCATCAGCGTCTGGGGGGACAGTTTCACCTATGTCCGCCGGGCGGTCCAGATTCTCAAGGAGGAGCGGCCGGAACGGCCGGTAATCCTCGGTGGCCCGCTGGCAACCGCGGTTCCCGAGCTGCTCCTGCAAGCCACCGGCGCCGACTTCGTCGTAGCGGGCGAGGGGGAGCTGACCCTGACGGAACTGCTGGACACTCTCACAGGTAATGAATTTGCCCTCCATTTTACGGATATCCTTGGTCTCACCTGGCGCGACCAGGACGACACGGTCCGCACCAATGCCCCCCGGCAACAGCTGACCGACCTGGACGTGCTTCCCTTCCAGGACTTCTCAGCCTGGGAGCGCTTCCAGGGAAAGGAGATCCCCGAGATTTACCTCTCCTCATCCCGCGGCTGTCCCTGCAACTGCACCTTCTGTTTCCGCGCTTTTCCGAAACTGCAGTACAAATCGGTCGGGCGGGTAAAGCGGGAAATCGACTATTACAGTAGTCGCGGCTTCAAAATGGCCTGGTGGAACGATCTGAACTTCGTTACCGACCGTTCCCATGTCCACCAGCTGATGCAGACTGTCTTCCGGGACCACTCCTTCCGCTGGACCGCCTTCAACCGGGTCACCGGCCTGGACGAGGAGACCCTCCTGTTGATGAAGTCCAATGGCCTCGATCTGGTCCTGTACGGCATGGAGTCGGTGTCCAAGGCGGTCCTGGACGGCTACCGCAAGGGGATCTCCCGGAGCGCCATGATCGACACCATCCAGCTGCACAGAAAGTGCGGTGTTAAGATCGGCGGTCTATTTATTATCGGCGCACCGGATGACAACCGAGAAAGCATGGCCGAGCTGGTGGCGTTCTGCAACGAGTTCCAGGAAGTGACCCGGGTCAAGTATCTCTCCGCCCTGCCGGGGACCGACTTCTACCGCCAGTGCCTAAAGGAAGGACTGATAACCGACGAAATCGCCCACCTGGAGTGGCTCTCCCGGGAACAGTCAGTAGAGGAAGACATCGACCAGCCCGGCTTTGTGAAGTTCACGAACAATCTCAGCACAGATGAACTGCGCACCCTCTATCACGACATCAACTACCGTATCGAAGTGCGCCCCTACGACTACACCAGCGAAGACAATGTCTATCTTGCAGAAGCAGAAAAGTTCATCACGAGGAAGCCGGATAAAAACCTATGATCAGAACCATTGACGAACAAAAACTTGCCGAATTGACTGAAAATCCACGCACTTCCGGCTCCAGACCTGCCTTCACCATGATCCTCCCTACGTCTCCCCAGGTGCCGACCCCAAACCGGGAGTTCCTTCTGGAGACCCCCACCGAAGGGGTCAGCCATATCGCCACCATTGCCCAGCTGGCTGGCTGGAAGGTGAAGATCCGCGACCTGCGCATGGGAGAGGATCTGGAGGATGCCTGCCGCGACGCGGCCGAGAGAGGTGGCGTGGTGGCCATGCCGACCTTTATCGACTCCTTCCCGGTCAACATCAGGGTACTGGACAGAGTGCGGGAGTTGAACCCGGAAATCACAGTTATCATCGGCGGCGCCCTGGTCTCCTCAATCCCCGAACCGCTCATCGAAAAACTTAAGCCCGACTACACCATTCTCGGCGAGGGAGAGGCGACCCTGCTGGAGCTGCTGGACCATATCGAAGGGGGAGGTACTCCGGCGGGAGCTCTGGGCATCGCCGGCCTCGGCCTGACCATAAATGACAAGGTACAGTTCACACCCAGGCGGCCCCAACTGATGGACCTGGACGTGCTCCCGATCCCCGACCTGTTCCTCTTCCCCTCGGTGCAGCAGAATCCGGAGATTCCGGAACTGGGAATCACCACCTCCCGCGGATGCTACGGCCGCTGCTCCTTCTGCTTCCTGAACATGCACAAACTCTCCTACAAGAGTCCGGAGCGCTTCGAACGGGAAGTTGCCGACCTGGTGGAAAAACACAACATCAAGTACTTCTATGTAAACGACCTCACCTTTACTTCGGATCTGACGCGTACCTACCGGATCTGCGACGTCCTCGCCAAGTTCAAACTCACCTGGACCTGCTCCACCCGTGTCGAGAAGATCCAGCCTGAACTGCTTCGCTACATGCACGACAGCGGCTGCCGCGACATCTGGTACGGGGTGGAGTCGGTAGACCAGACGGTGCTCGACCTGGCAGACAAGGCAACCAAGGTGGAGGAGATCGAATTCGCCGTGGCCGAGACCGTCAAGGCGGGGATCAAGGTGGCAGCCAACCTGATTGTCGGGCTGCCGGGCGAGAGCGAAGAGTCACTGCGGAAAATGATGGATTTCTGCCGAAAGAGCGAGGTCATCCCGATCTCCATCAAGTACCTGACCCCCTTTCCGGGGACGAAGATCTACGACATGGCCGTGGAGAGGGGGTACATCACCGACCACATCGCCTACCTGGAGACCTTGGCCGAGCGGAAGGTCAACGACGCCAACGACGCCATCATCAACCTCACCGACCTGCCGGAACCAGAGCTAAGGGCGGCCTTTGCCGAACTGCTCGCCATCAGACAGGAGCGTCTGAAGAATTTCAGCATGTAGGGCGGATATTGCCTGATGGCCGTAGGGGCGCATGGCATGCGCCCTTTCTGCCGCAGGTATCGTAATCAAGGGCGGACGCCGTCCGCCCCTACAAATATCGAATGTAAAAGGTCAACATACCATGGAAAACGCAGGGATACATTTCAAGAATCGAGCGGCAAAATACAACCACTCCTCCAACTGGGTGGAGGACCAGCAGCTGATCAAACGGATCTTCGAGCTTTCCGGCACAGGAAAGGATTCCCTTGTCCTGGATATCGCCACAGGCACCGGACTGATTGCAAAGGAGTTCTACGGGAAAGTCCGCAAGGTGACCGGACTCGATATCAGCCCGGAAATGGCGAAGCATGCCGAGGGGTGCATGAACGAGATCGTATTTGCTCCGGTAGAAGAGCTTCCCTTTCCGGACAACAGCTTCGACGCGGTTGTTTGCCGCCAGGGGCTGCAGTTCGCCGAACTGGAGCGGGCGGTCCCGGAAATTCACCGGGTACTGAAACCGGGAGGGACGGTGGTCCTATGCCACCTCACCGCCTACAGCGACACTGACCGGGAGCTGACCTTTGCCATCCAGAAGCTGCGCAATCCGGCCAGGCGCAATTACCTGATGCCGGCCGACATCTCGGACAAGCTGAAAAGTCACGGTTTCCGTGAAGTAGAGGATATCGAATACGTTACCGATGAATCGGTGAACAAGTGGATCGATAACGGCGCAATCCCGCAGGAGAACATGGATGGCATTCGATCGCTATACCGCTCCGCAAATGCCGATTTCAAGCAAATCCACAACATCCGTTTCGCGAATGGCGACATCATGGACGAGATGCTGCTGGTAATTGCAAAAGGCAGAAAATGATCCTATTCTGATTCAATACAGAAGTAGCCGGAAAACCCATTTCTTTGTCTCACGTTAAAGGGATGAAGTCGGAGTCTTCATTTTGCAACTAAATAAAACCTATACCAGCAAGATGCCGCTTTTACGCATCAGCTTTACAATACTTCTCCTCTGCAATTCACTTCTGATTCAGGCCTGTTCCACTACCAATGTAGTCACGTCAATTGTCCCCGGCCGGGAGCTGTCCCGAACTTCGCTCGGAGAGAGAGAAATCGACAACAGGGTGATCATGGACGAAGTTGAGCCGCTCTCCGTGAAGCTCTACCGGCGCGTATCGAAGGTTGAATATACGAAATCCGAATTTCGGGCGGTTAAAGAAATCCGACATGAAAAAACGACCTATGAATGCAGCAATGCCTATGACAGGTACCCGGCCTTCCTGATCACAACTCTGGCAGTTCCATTGCTGTACGAGATGGCAACCGGATTTGATATCCTGAGGGAAATGTGTGAGAAGAACCCTCCGACAGCTGTCATAGAAACTGCCGAAACCGACCAGATCCTTACCAGAGAGTCATTCGATAAAGAGAAGATTGTATACCAGGAGATACCTATTGCCGGTGAACCGGTTACGCTCGTGATTAACAGGAACAAGTTTGTCGCCTTAACTTCATCAGCTGGCATTGCTGAATTTCCGGCAAAGGAAATTGGTTCGTTCTATGACAGCGAAAAAAGCAGGAGTATCGACTACCAGTACAACGATGTGATACTGGCAACGCCATTCAGAATGCGGGAGCCGCAGAAAGAGACAAAGCCGGCGCAGAGATTCGTCAGCGCAACTGCGCTGAATATGGACGCTTCAGCCGGCACTGCCGGGGCTATGGCAGCGGTGGACGATCAGAGCGCCGCTCCTCTCAAATCAGCTCAGGAAAACAACCAGCAGGGCAAAGAAAACCAGCCGCCTGACAAGAACAAGCTCGCACGTAAATTGAATAAGACCAAGCAAAGCTACGCGAATGAAGATGAAAATTTGAAAATAATCCAGCAGGACAAAAGTATCCGGATAATGAATAAATCGAACCTGGCAATGACCGTCAAGCGGGTCTCCATTCATTACAACGGCAGGGTTTTTGAAAATCTGCTGAGCGCACCGGTAGTGATCCTGCCGAAATCGACCTCGGCAGAGCTGAACAGAAACAATGCCGTAGGCGAAGAGTTCGATGATTTCGAAAGTTTCGGGATTGCGGCATCTTACCAGATTCGTTCAGCAGACAGAGAAAAGTCCCTCAGCAAGGTTAACCTCTATGATGAAGATGGAGTCGCCGAGGATCTCGCCGAAAGCGAGCGATTGAGTTTAACCAGTAGCGGCATGGCTGCCAAATCGGCTGCAACGGCAGGGAATGAGACTTTGGTCGCAATCGGCGCCGAAAAAACTTCCGACAGCCCCGCAACCGGTGAATGGAAGATCGTCCTTAACATCAAATTCGATACGAACAAGACCACTATCAAAAAAGAGTACTTCCCACAGCTGAAAGAGATCGCCGAAGCACTTAAAGTGAGCCCGGGACTGCGAGGAGTGATTGAAGGACATACCGACAACATCGGCAGTAAAGAGCTTAATCAGAAGATCTCAATTCGCAGAGCTGAAGCAGTTGCACAGCACCTGACAAGGAACTTCGGCATAGCACCGGATCGACTCAGAGTAGAAGGTTATGGGATGAGCAGGCCCATCGCCGACAATACCACCCCGAAAGGCCGGGCAGTAAACCGCAGGATCGAGGCAAAGTTCAAGAATTTGAGCTCATCATCCAAGCCTGCTGCGCCATGAACCCGATCTTCATAATCGGAACCGAACGCTCCGGCACCAATCTTCTCAGGCTTATCCTCAACACTCACCCTGATATTGCCGTTCCTCACCCGCCACACATCGTAAAACTGTTCTCCACTCTTGTACCTTTTTATGGCAACCTTTCATCTGACAGCAATTTCCGCCGCCTGATCGCCGATGTCTGCCGGATGGTAGAACTCCATACCTATCCCTGGGAGATAAAACCTGACCCGGAAAAGGTCTTCCGTGAAGCAGCCGACCGGGAACTGATCTGCATCTACTTCGCAATCTACGATCAGTACCTTGAGCATACGGGCAAAAAGCGCTGGTGCTGCAAAAGCACCTTCATGATCGACCATGTAGCGGACATCCTCCGATTTCACCCTGATGCCCGTTTCATATTCATGGTCCGTGACGGCAGGGATGTCGCCGTTTCGGCAAAATCCTCGATATTCAATCACTATCACGTCTTCTACACTGCAAAGCGCTGGCAACGGGAACAGCGACTCGGGCTTGAGTGGCTGCAAAAACTGCCTCAAGAGCAGATCCTGCTGCTCAAGTACGAGGAGCTGCTTGCCGCTCCAGCAACGACAGTTGAAAATCTGTGCGCTTTTCTTGATCTGCCTTTTAGCGATAAAATGCTGGAGTATCACCGCTTTAATGAAGCAAAAAAGTCAGGAGCTCTCTCAATATCATGGGAAAACACCTCAAAACCGGTCATCCCGGAAAATCAGGGAAAATTCCACAGACTGCTGACAGAGCGGGAGATTCTGCAGTTCGAAGCGATAGCTCTTCATGAACTGCAAGAGCTTGGGTATAAAACTGTCAATCAACCGGAATATCTGTTGCAGGAAAAAGAAAGCCTTTCGATCGAGCACGCATCTTATCGGCTGAAAGATTTCTTTATGAAACTGAAGACCGAGACGATGCATCTTTTCAGGGACAGTAATTCCGGAGCCAGGATAATGAAAAACCTCTACATGGCTTATCTAAAAAATCTCAGAAAGTTGGCCCCAAGAAGCTGATGAACAAAATCAATCCCGATATTAACCGCATCAGAGAAACACGAAAAAGCATCCTTGCAAAACGGAGCAATCAAGGGCTGACTTCGCAGGCTATAAAAGAGATTCGACGGATTGTCGTCATCAACTCATCATCGCGCTCAGGCTCGAGCCTTCTTT
>JBGQLM010000068.1:0-23074 GCA_041500085.1 Geobacteraceae bacterium | reverse complement strand
CGTAGAGACTGCCGGCGATGGTGAAGAAGGACTCACCATGGCACTGGAAAAAAGGTTCGATCTGATCATTCTGGACTGGATGCTTCCGAAACGCGACGGAATGAGCTTTCTGAAAGAGCTCCGGGATCGAAACATGGCAACCCCTGTTCTGATGCTTACCGCAAAAGATACTGTAGAGGATATCGTCGTCGGCCTTGAAACAGGCTCTGACGACTACCTTACCAAGCCGTTCGCATTTGCCGAACTGCTTGCCAGGGTTAAAGCTCTGATCCGCCGCAGCGAAATGGACCGCGGAGCAGAACTCCACTTTGCAGACCTGAAGATTGACCCGGTCACTCACAAGGTATGGCGAGGCGACAAGGAGATAGACCTGACCGCCAAAGAGTACGGTCTGCTCGAATACTTCATGCGTAATCCGAACCAGGTTCTGACCCGGACGATGATCGCAGATCATGTATGGGATTACACTTTCGACAGCTTTACAAACATTATCGATGTCTATGTAAACTACCTGCGCAAGAAGATTGACCGTGATGCAACGATAAAGCTGATTCATACTGTACGCGGTGTCGGCTATATCATGAAAGAGGAAGAATAGACTCTCAAGAGAACTTTATAATGCAGATGGCAAGGTAGATTTTACGAAGTAATTTAATATAAGCCCCTGACATACGGGGCTTATTTGTTTAACGGCCTTTCTCCTTGACAAAAGTATCTGTTGCGGTATTATTCACCCGCCTTTTGGCGGACATCAATAATTATGAAGAACAGGTTCAACCGGAGCATATACATGGTCGAAAAAGCAGAAGAGATGAAGAAAATACTTCTGAAACTCAAGGAAGAAGCTTTCGAGGAGATAGGCAAAGCCGTTAAGTCGGGAGCTGAGAAACCAAGCGATGAACCGAGTGGCGACATCTATGACCAGGCTTCAAACGAGCGGGACAGGGAGTTGTTACTGCTGCTCGGAGACCGCGAAAGGGAAAAGATCCGGTATATCGATGAAGCTCTTGCACGTCTCGACGAAGGGGAGTACGGCATCTGTGAAGACTGCGAAGAGGAGATACCGATCGGGCGCCTTAAAGCCATGCCGTTTGCACGCCTCTGTGTAAAGTGCAAGGCAGACCTCGAAAAACTCCAGGCCCAGACAAAGCGCTTTGAGGAAGACCGGGTATACCGCGAAATTGCAGCAGGTGACGAAGAAGAAGCATAACCCCACCACTGCGATTGAAAATCAAAAAAGGCGCTGCGAAAATGCAGCGCCTTTTTTTGTTCCCCAAAATCAGTCCGGGACCAGACAGTAACCCCTTTCCCTTGCTTTTTTATTCAATTTCAGATACATAAGTACTTTTGATTCACTCTTGTTTTTAAGGTTCATGGAATGATAGAAGCACAAATCGGGTCAACTGCATCAGGTGCATCAGGACGGGCAGGGTGCTGGATGCCGGGTCACGGAAATGCCACCGGGGCAGAGTCTCTTGAAAAGGCAATATGTTACATTGACAGCCCACTCTACCTGGTGTTAAGAGACGGCAGCCCTGTCGCCGAATCCTCCGGCACAGCGATTCTGGGGGCACTTACTCCTGAATCCGGTTCTTTTCCTCTCATCGCTCATGCAACCCCGGTGCTTCCGGACCTTCTCGGAGATCCCGGTTTTTCAGCGGAAATCGGAATCCGCTACCCTTATATCGCCGGTTCAATGGCGAAAGGGATCAGTTCGGCGAAGATGGCAGAAGAGCTTGGCCGGGCCGGAATGCTCGGCTTCTTCGGAGCAGCCGGTCTCCCGCTTCATGAGGTCGAGGACGCTTTAAACCGCCTCAAGGAGTCCCTGGGCGACACACCCTACGGTTTCAACCTGATCCACTCACCTCAGGAACCTGATCTCGAAGATGCTCTGGTTTACCTCTACATAAACAAGGGGTTACGTCTCATTGAGGCATCAGCCTTTCTGGCACTTACCCTCAATCTCGTCCGCTTCCGCGTTCACGGTATCTGCCGCCGACCGGACGGCACAGTCCATGCGCCGAACCGCATCATCGCAAAAGTCTCTCGTGAGGAGCTGGCAGCCAGATTCTTCGCGCCGCCGCCGGAAAAACTTCTGAAAGAGCTGATTGCCAAAGGTGAGATCACCGAAGAGCAGGCCGTGCTTGCCGCAAAGATCCCTATGGCTCAGTACGTCACTGCCGAGGCTGATTCGGGTGGACATACCGACAACCGGCCGGCAATTGCTCTCTTCCCTACCATACTTTCTCTGGCAGGCCGGATGGAGAAAGAGTTCGGCTATGACTGCCGCCTGCGCGTCGGACTTGGCGGAGGAATATCCACTCCCGCTTCTGCAGCAGCGGCTTTTGCCATGGGCGCTGCATACATCATGACCGGCTCGGTCAATCAGGCTTGCATAGAGGCCGGAACGTCCGAAGCCGTCAGGCAGATGCTCACCGAAACACGTCAGGCAGATGTGACCATGGCGCCGGCTGCCGATATGTTCGAGATGGGTGTCACGGTTCAGGTGCTCAAGCGTGGCACTATGTTCCCGATGCGTGCAGCAAAGCTTTACGAAATATACAAGAGTTTTCCGGGTATCGAGAGTATCCCGATTCCGGAGCGTGAAAAGCTCGAAAAAACCATGTTTCTGGCCCCTCTTGAAGAAATCTGGAGAGATACACGCAGATATTTCGAAAAGCGTGATCCAAAACAGGTGGAGCGAGCAGAACGCGATCCGAAGCACAGGATGGCTCTCGTCTTCCGCTGGTATCTCGGGCAGGCTGCCCACTGGGCAAAAGACGGCAACCTCGATAGAAAGATGGATTACCAGGTATGGACAGGCCCTTCGATGGGCGCGTTCAATGAATGGGTTGCAGAATCGTTTCTGGCAAACGCGGAGCAGCGTAAAGTTGTGACGGTCGCAAAAAATATCCTCTACGGCGCTGCAGTGCTCTCACGAGCTGCCATGCTCCGTTCCCAGGGAGTTTATCTCTCTGCCGAAGCAGTAAAGATCCCCCCGATGCAGGATGCAGCGCTCAAGGAGTATTTCTAGGTGAAAACTGACGACGTTAGACCGGCTGAAACCAGTGGTAAGCTTGCCATCATCGGAATAGGTTGCCTCTTTCCGGGGGCTGAGGACAAAAGTTCCTACTGGGCGAATATTCGCGAAGGGTTCGACTCGATCAGCGAGATCCCGCGGACACACTGGAAGACCGAGGACTATCTTGATCCGGACCCGAAATCTCCGGACCACACTTACGGCCATAGAGGCGGATTTATCTCCCCCTACCCGTTCAATCCGATGGAATACAATATCCCGCCGAACACCCTTGAAGCCATCGATACATCGCAGCTGCTCGGGCTTGTAGCTGCAAGTCAGGCGCTTAAAGACGCCGGGTACGGCCCGGAAGCCAGTTACGATAAAAGCAGGGTCAGCGTAATACTCGGGGTCACCGGGACCCTTGAGCTGGTAATCCCTCTCGGAGCAAGGCTTGGCCACCCTGTCTGGAGATCTGCCCTGAAGGATGCAGGTATCGACGATGCGGTCGCTGAGGACGTAGTACAGCGGATTTCCGACGGGTTTGTCCCCTGGCAGGAGAACTCCTTTCCGGGACTCCTGGGAAACGTCGTCGCAGGCCGGATCAGCAAGCAGTTCGACCTGGGCGGGACAAACTGCGTCGTCGATGCCGCCTGCGCCAGCTCCCTGAGTGCACTTCATCTGGCAAGCATGGAACTCTCCTGCGGCAAGGCAGATATGGTTGTCACCGGCGGCATAGACACTTTCAACGATATTTTCATGTATATGTGTTTCAGCAAGACTCCGGCTCTTTCTCCGACCGGCGATGCGAAACCTTTCGATGCCAGCGGCGACGGCACTATCCTCGGGGAAGGGCTCGGGATCGTCGTCATCAAAAGGCTTGAGGATGCGGAGCGCGACGGAGACAGGATCTACGCCGTAGTCAAGGGTGTCGGATCGTCAAGTGACGGCAAAGGGGATGCGATATATGCCCCGAGTGCCTCCGGTCAGAAGAAGGCTCTTCTGGATGCCTACAGCAGGGCAGGAGTCTCCCCCGAGAGCATAAGCCTGGTCGAGGCTCACGGTACCGGCACCAAGGTGGGGGATGCTGTCGAGGTCTCCGCCTTGAGAGAGGTTTACGGCGAGGCTGAAAGACCATGGTGCGCCCTTGGGTCGGTAAAATCGCAGATAGGCCATACAAAAGCTGCTGCCGGAGCTGCAGGGCTTATCAAGGCTGCCCTGGCCCTGCACAACAAGGTTATCCCTCCGACGATAAAGGTTTCCAACCCTCTTGATGAGATCAAAAAAGAGAGGACCCCCTTCTACATTTCAACAGAGAAGCGTCCCTGGCTCCCTCACGGAGATAGTCCGCGGCGTGCCGGGGTAAGTGCTTTCGGCTTCGGAGGATCCAATTTCCATACCGTTCTGGAAGAGTACGGCAGTGAAAAGCTCTCTGTTGAATGGGATGGGACCGTACAGCTGGTCCCGTTTTCCGGAAGCTGTGTAGCAGACATTGAAAAAGGGATCGGCAGAGTGCGTTCAGATGTAACCTGGAACGAACTCCGGACTCTTGCCGCCGAAGCCCGCAGATCTTTTGACGCTAAAGCTTCCTGCCGCCTTATTCTTGCTGTTGAAAGGGACAAGACCAATCTTGCCGGCCTGACTGCCAACACTCTCGCAATGCTGAAAAGCAGGCCCGAGGGGAGCTGGGCCACTCCTGACGGCGCTTTCTTTTCCTCTGAAGCCAATAGCGGCAAGACCGTCTTCCTGTTCCCCGGGCAGGGATCACAGTACACCGGCATGCTCCGCGACCTTGCCTGCGCCTTCCCGCAGATGACCTCCGCTCTCACCGCCGCAGACAAAGGACTGGTATTCCCGGACCTGACTCAACTCTCTGACAGGATCTATCCGATTGCCGATTTTTCCGAAGGAGCTGCAGGCCGCAATGACGAAAAACTCCGTGCCACAGAAGCTGCGCAACCGGCAATCGGCGCTGTCAGCCTGGGCGCGCTCAGGGTGCTCGAATCGTTCGGACTCACACCGGATGCAGCCGGCGGCCACAGTTACGGAGAGTTGACCGCTCTCTGCGCAGCAGGTTCCATAAGCGAAGCCGACCTTCACAGCCTCTCCCGTTTGCGCGGCAGGCTTATGGCAGAAGGCGGAGGAGACAAGGGGGGGATGCTGGCCGTTTCCGCTCCTCTTGAGACCCTGGAAAAGATCCTTGCTGAAGAGGAAATCGATCTGGTGATCGCAAACCGGAACGCTCCCAGCCAGTCTGTCCTGTCGGGCAAGAGTCCGGAGATCGACCGGGCCTCATCAATACTTTCGGCAAGAAAGCTTTCCTGCAAAAAACTGCCTGTTTCCGCCGCCTTCCATAGCCCGCTTGTCGCTGATGCGGCAGTGCCTTTTCTCGAAGCTCTTTCCGGCATAGAAATGACCCCGGGAAAGATCCCGGTTTACGCCAACAGTACAGCTTCGGTCTACCCTGCAGACCCCGGTCTGGCCAGGGAGACTCTGGCAGGACAATTGGCTGCTCCCGTAGAGTTTGTTGCTGAAATCGAGGCGATGTATCAATCAGGCATTCGCGAATTCGTAGAAATAGGTCCCGGAGCGCGTCTGACCGGCCTTGTGAAGGCGATTCTCGGAGAGCGGGAGCATTTGGCGATTGCCCTTGACGGGTCAGGAGGAAAACGTTCCGGGATTTTCGATCTGGCGCGTCTGCTTGCCCAGTTGGCGGCAGCTGGTCACGAGCTGCATATTGAAAAATGGGATGAGGATTTCCGGCCGCCTGTTGCCACCGGAAAGAAACCAGCGATGACGATTCCTCTCAGCGGGGCAAACTATGTCCAGCAAAGAGCAAAGAGAGCGCCTTCGGCGCCGGTAAGAATGGAAGCCAGGGGAACCTCTGAGCCCGCATCCGCTAACCGGACCATGAATATTTCACAGAATTTTCCTGCATCCCGCGATGCTGTTGCAGAGTCGCTCCGGATGACCAGGGAAAGCATGACGATCCTGCAAAAGATGCAGGAGGATACCGCACGACTGCACCGTCAGTTCCTTGAAGGTCAGGAGGCAGCCGGCAGGACTTTCCAGACCCTGCTCGAAAACCAGCAGAGGCTGCTGATGGGCCAGGCACCGCTACCCGCTTCATTCTCACCCATGCAGGAAAGGGTGGCAACAGCTTCCCGGACTGAACCAACTTCCGCTCCGGTCCGGATAACTCCTGCAGCAGCCGCAATGACAGCAACAGCACCGAAACCGGCACCGGCACAGGCAACACCTGCTCCTGCAGGGCCTTCTGTTTCCGTAGCGATACTCGCAATCGTCAGCGAAAAGACCGGTTATCCGGTCGAGATGCTCGACCTCGATATGGGTCTTGACTCCGACCTCGGGATAGACTCCATCAAGCGGGTGGAGATCCTCTCCGCCATTCAGGAAAGGCTCCCCGATGCCCCGCTGATCGGGCCGGAGCACCTCGGGTCACTTCAGACCCTGGGCGAAATTGCCTCTTTCCTCGGCGCCGGGACTGTCGCAGGGGCGGCACATGCGTCGCCCACACCAGCACAGAGCGTTACAAGCGTTACCCCGACGGCAGACGCAGCAACGGCACTCCTGGCCGTTGTCAGCGAAAAGACCGGCTATCCGGTCGAGATGCTCGACCTCGACATGGGTCTTGATTCCGACCTCGGGATAGACTCCATCAAGCGCGTGGAGATTCTCTCCGCCATCCAGGAGAGACTCCCGGATGCGCCGCTGATAGGGCCTGAGCATCTCGGATCACTTCAGACTCTGGGCGAAATTGCCTCCTTCCTCGTTGCAGGAAGTGTCGTAGGGGCGACGCATGCGTCGCCCGCAGCAGCCAGCGCCCCTGCAGCCGGTGCAGACGCCGCAACTGCACTGCTGGCCGTCGTCAGCGAGAAGACCGGCTATCCGGTCGAGATGCTGGACCTAGACATGGGTCTTGATTCCGACCTCGGAATAGACTCCATCAAGCGGGTGGAGATCCTCTCCGCCATCCAGGAAAGGCTCCCCGATGCTCCGCTGATCGGGCCTGAGCATCTCGGATCACTTCAGACTCTGGGCGAAATAGCAGGCTTTCTCGCCGGAAACTCCGTCCGGACCGAAAGCGCGATACCGGAGCCGCAGGCTATTGCCGTTGATATCCCGTCATCCGTTGTCGAAAAAAATCAGGACCCGCATGTCATCAAGCGTAGCGGTGTAATAGCCGTAGCGATGGAAGCCGCAGCTGCCGAACCGCTGAAACTTCCTGCAGACAGGGAGATCCTGATAACCGATGACGGCTCCCGGCTCCCGGCGCAGCTTTTCTCCCAGCTCCTGGCTAGAGGCTGCACGGTAAGACTGGTGAGGGCAGATGACGAAAAGGAGATCTTCTCTTCTGCAAAACTTTCAGGGCTTGTCATCATCGCACCGGAAAGCGGGACAGATGACAGTTTCCTTGAAAACGCATTCCTGCTCCTGAAAAGGTGCGCATCCTCACTCAGGCAGTCAGGAGAGGCCGAAGCCGCCCTGTTTGCAACAGTGTCGAGACTTGACGGTGCTTTCGGCTGTACTCCGGGGTCCACCCTCGCGGATCCTCTGTCCGGGGGGCTGGCGGGTCTGGCAAAGACGGCAGCCAGGGAGTGGCCGGAAGTCACCTGCCGAGCCCTCGACATAGGAGGCTTCATTGACCCGGCTGAAGCAGCAGAGGCAATTGCAACAGAACTCCTCCATAAAGGGCCGGCAGAGACAGGGCTCTCCCCTTCCGGCAGGATGACGCTGGCAATTGTCGAACTTCCCCCTGCACCTCAGCCAGCCTGGTATCCGGCATCTGAAGGAGATGTCGTCGTCATTACCGGAGGTGGCCGAGGTGTAACGGCGGCAGCTGCAGTCGCTCTCACCAGGGCTTCACACCCGACACTCCTCCTTCTCGGACGAAGTCCCGAACCTGCAGCTGAACCGGCATGGCTCTCGTCTCTCTCTGAAGAGCCCAAAATCAAGCGCGCTATCCTGGAGCAGGCAGGGGGCAAACTCCATCCAAAAGAGATCGAAGAACGTTTCCAGCAGGTCATTGCCGGCCGGGAATTGAGAGCCACTCTAAAGAATGTCGAAAATGCCGGCGGTAAAGCCGTCTACCGCGCCGTCGACATCCGCGACACGGCAGCGGTCACTGCACTGCTCCGTGAAATACGCGCCGAATACGGTCCAATCCGGGGTCTCGTCCATGGTGCCGGAGTCCTTGCCGACAGACTGATCACGGACAAGTCGAGAGAGCAGTTCGCCTCTGTCTACGGGACGAAGGTCTCGGGACTTCGTTCACTGTTTGCGGCAACAGCCGAAGACGATCTTCGTTTCATTGCCCTTTTCTCTTCGACCACGGGGCGCTACGGCAGAGCAGGGCAGATTGATTACGCCGTAGCCAATGAAGTCCTGAATAAACTGGCACAGGATGAGACGCGGCGCCGGCCGTCCTGCCGCACCGTGAGCATAAACTGGGGACCCTGGGATGGCGGCATGGTCACCCCGGCGCTGAAGAAGCTCTTTGCCGGTGAAGGTGTCGGACTTATCGGCCTGGAAGAGGGGGGAGACTTTCTGGCCCGGGAAATAGCAGCGGTTGACTCTCCGGTAGAGATCGTGGCGCTTGCCGAAACTGCTGCAGATGTCACGATTGCTTCGCAGACAAGATCAAAGAGCCTGACAGAAGCTCTTGCCATCTCGCTCAATGTCGTTGATTATCCTTTCCTCCGCTCCCATGTGCTCGACGGCAAGGCTGTTCTCCCGATGGCCGTTACTGCCGAGTGGCTCGCTCATGGCGCACTTCACGGCAATCCAGGTCTCCGTTTTCACGGTTTCAATGATCTCCGGATATGCAAAGGGGTGGTTTTCGAACAGGACAAGACCTGCAAACTGAAGGTCATGTCCGGCAAGGCCGAAAAGCGGGACTCTTTCTACCTTGTCCCCGTGGAGCTGACAAGCGCGGACAACGGCTCCAGACCCGTTCTTCATGCAAAAGCAGAAATTGTTCTTGCGACAAGGCTCCCGGAAGGGATCCGCTCCATCAAGGAGATCCCGACAGAGCACTACGAGCCGCATAACGGACGAATTTACGACAGCGAGAGATTGTTCCACGGGCCGGACCTTCACGGCCTGGAGCTGGTGAACGGCTGTTCCGAAAAAGGAATCGCAGCTATCGTCAAAAGCGCGCCTCAGCCTTCCGTCTGGCTCAGACAGCCATTCAGAAGCAACTGGCTGACCGACCCTCTTGCCATTGACAGCGCCTTCCAGATGATGATCCTCTGGAGTTTCGAACAGTTCGGTTCAGGCTCTCTACCCTGCTTCGCCGGGCGCTACCGGCAGTTCCAGGACTCTTTTCCGAAAGACGGCGTGCAGGTCATCATAAAGATTACTGATCAGCGCAGCCATGGGGCTCATGCAGATATAGAGTTTGTCGACCGCCAGAACGGCAAACTGGTCGCCAGACTGGAAGACTACGAGTGCGTGATAGATCCTTCACTGGGTCAGGCTTTCCAGCGCAATCAGCTCGAAAAGCCCAATCGGGTCGGCAAAGGGGCGCTCTAGCGGAAGATGCCGATGTCAGCCAGTTCACCTGCTAATTCCGCTTTCGGCTCAGTGGCGATAGTCGGGATCGGCGGTATCTATCCTGATGCCCCCGATCTCGAACGCTTCTGGAAAAATATTCTGAACGGCCACTCTGCGGCCCGCGAAGTCCCGCCCGAAAGGTGGGCAATCCCGGCCGATTCGGCTTTCTCTGCCGAGATTGGCGCCAAAGACAAGGTCTATTCGAAACGCGGCTGTTTCATAAATGGCATCCCCCGGACCGCTCCGATTCCCGGTCTACCTCCCGAGCCGAAGATCCCTGCCGGGCTGGATCCGCTCTTTCATCTGCTGCTTTATGCCGGAAAACAGGCATTTTCCGACGGGATCACCGGCCCGCTCGACCGTTCAAGGGTCGGGGTTATTATCGGAAACCTCGCGCTTCCTTCTGAAAAATCCTCTCTCTATGCAAAAGAGCTCCTCGGGAGAACCTTCGAAGAGAAACTTCTCGGCAAGAGCCTTACGCGAGGGGGGACAGCTCCGCTCAACCGCTATGTAGCCGGGCTTCCCGCGGGCCTTCTTGCCTACAGCCTCGGACTGGGCGGCGGCGGGTGCACTCTTGACGCAGCCTGCGCCTCGTCTCTCTATGCAATAAAACTTGCCGTTGATGAACTCCTCTCCGGCCGCGCCGATGCAATGCTCTCCGGCGGCATCTCAAGACCTGATCCTCTTTATACCCAGATGGGATTCTCCCAACTCAGAGCCCTGTCGAAACGGGGAATATGCTCACCGTTCGATGCCAGCGGCGACGGTCTTGTCGTCGGCGAAGGTGCCGGCATCTTCCTCCTGAAGCGCACTGAAGATGCCCTTGCGCACGGAGACAGGATATACGGCATCATACGAGGGACAGGCCTTTCAAACGATGTGGGTGGAAGCCTCCTGGCCCCGTCGTCGGAAGGACAACTCAGAGCGATGCATGCTGCCTATCATCAGGCCGGCTGGCAGCCTCAGGATCTGGACCTGATCGAATGTCATGCCACCGGAACACCTGTCGGCGATGCGACCGAAGTTGCAAGCCTCAAAGAGCTCTGGAAAGATGTCCCTGACAGCAGCCAGACCTGCGTTATCGGCTCGGTAAAGTCCAATATCGGCCATCTCCTGACCGCGGCCGGAGCGGCGGCGCTCACCAAGGTCCTGCTTTCCATGCGTGAAGAGATCTTTCCTCCTACCGCGAACTTCAGCTCGGCTCAGCCGGGTATGGCGTTGGAGAGCAGTCATTTCCGGGTACTGGCCGAACCTCGTCCCTGGGAAAGAAGGGGCGACGGCATTCCGCGAAGGGCAGCAATAAGCGCTTTCGGCTTCGGCGGGATAAATGCCCACCTTCTGGTCGAAGAGTGGCTCCCGGAGATGGCAGACATCGGCGAAACCATTGCAGTGGCACACCAGTGGGTACCGACTGCCGGAGAACTTTCAGAAGCGTCCCGCAAAGTTGCGCCACCCGAGATAGCAGTTGTGGGTATGGATGCACGATTCGGCCCATGGGACTCGCTTCGGTCTTTTCAGGAACATACTTTCAAAGGCGGCGAGCTTTCCGAAGAACCGTCAAGTCCTGAAAAATGGTGGGAAGCGGAAAAGTGCGGCTGGTTCAAGGCAGAAATCTCCGGCACGACACCGTTCAAAGGTTTTTTTCAGCGGGATGTCACGCTTCCTGCAGACCAGTTCAGAATCCCGCCGCTCGAAATCGGGGAGATGCTGCCGCAGCAGCTGTTGATGCTGAAAAGTGCCGCAGCAGCGATTTCCGATGCCGGGCTGGACAGGGAAGGGAATCTGAATACCGGCGTGTTCATCGGTATCGCGCTCGACCTGAACAGTACCAATTTCAGCCTGCGCTGGAGCGCTGAGGAAAAAGCTGCCCAATGGGCTGCCGAGCTTGGCCTGGACCCTGCACCTGACGAGTTCGCCTCCTGGGTCGAAGGGCTCAAGGATGCCATATCACCGCCGCTCACCGCAAACAGAACCATGGGCGCGCTCGGAAACATCGTCGCGAGCAGGATTGCCCGGGAATTCAGATGCGGTGGACCAAGCTTCGCTCTCTCCAGTGAAGAGAGCTCCGGAATCCGTTCCCTTGCAGCAGCTGTAAGACTTTTACAGAGCGGGGAGATCGACCGTGCCGTAGCCGGTGCCGTGGATCTTGCAGGAGATCTCCGCGCCGTGCTCGGGCGCCACTCGGGAAGAGCGATGTCGGCCTCGGGACATGCCCGTCCGTTCGACAAAAGTGCCGACGGCGGCATTATCGGTGAGGGCGCGGCAGCCGTGGTCCTTAAAAGGCTGGAAGACGCCAGGATGGATGGTGACAGAATCTATGCGGTGATCAAGGGGATCGGGATCTCGGGGGGCGATCTGCTCGTGCCGGGAGCCGATGCCTGCGGATCAGCCGTCATGAGGGCCTGCTCAGAGGCAGGCATACACCCTTCGGCTATCGATTTCATGGAAACCGGCACCAGCGGCTTGCCAGACGAAGACAGCATGGAGCTTTCGGCTTTTTCTCAGCTTTTTGCAGAGGATGACCACGAAAACCCGCTTGTCAGAACAAGCCGGAAAACCGCTCTTGGAGCACTCAAAGGGAAGATCGGCGACTGCGGCGCAGCTTCGGGCCTGGCGTCCTTTGTCCGCGCTTCCCTGGCACTCTATCAGGAGATCATCCCCGCATCCCTTCCGATAACTGCTCCAATTGCCGGACTAGAACCGGACGGGCCTTTTCACTTGCCGTCAGAGCCGCGCTACTGGCTGCGAAACCGCAGCGACGGCATCCGCTACGCCGGAGTAAACTCCTACGGAGTGGACGGCTCCTGCACTCATGTAATCCTTGGCAATGAAGAAGAGCTGCCGGAACGCTGCCGGTCCGAAAGGGTCATGCCTCTGGGCGGTTCTTCCGAGTCACTCTTCATAATACCCGGAGAAAACCCTGCAGAGATAGCAACCGGATTGTCAGCTCTTCTTTCTCTGGCAGAGGAGTTAGATGGGGCCGATCTTGCTCAGCTTGCAAGACGCTGGCGCCAGAAATTGTTGAATGACGACTCCCCTCTGGCGCTCTCACTGGTAGCACGCAACAGGGAAGAACTCTCAGCCCTTGTTCAGCTCGGCAGAGATACCCTGAACGAAGGCGACGACCCTGTTCTTCCACATCCGGCCCTTCGCGACCGGCTGTTTTATTCGCCTGCTCCGCTCGGGAAAGACGCCAGAATCGGTTTTATCTTCCCCGGTTCGGGAAACCATTTCGCCGGGATGGGGATGGCTCTTTCAACCCGATGGCCGGAGATTTTCCGGAAACAGGACCGCCATAACCTCTATCTGAGAAGCCAGTTCCAGCCGGAGATGTTCTGGAACGGAGCGCCGGCCGGGACAATCGACAACGATCACCGCGCCGTCATTTTCGGCCAGGTTGCAACCGGCTGCGCAGTCAGCGACATTGTAAGAAGCTTCAAGGTATCCCCGTCCGCTGTCATTGGCTACAGCCTGGGTGAATCGGCCGGACTCTTTGCGCTCGGAGCCTGGCGCGAAAGAGACACCATGCTCCTCCGGATGTACGATTCGACCCTTTTCACGGAAGATCTTGCCGGAGAGTGCCGGGCCGTGGCGAGAGCCTGGGGCATCCCCGAAGGGAAGAAGATCGACTGGCAGATCGGTGTTGTCAGCGCGCCGGCCCGTGAAGTCAGAAGGGCGATAAGGATGACCACGAGGGTCTATCTGCTGATCGTGAACACGCCTAATGAGTGCGTGATCGGCGGCGACGCCAAGGGGGTAAAGCGGATCGTGGCAATCCTCGGCTGCAGCTTTTTCCAGCTCTCGGGTGTCACTACGGTCCACTGTGAGGTTGCGCGGGAAGTTGCGCAGCCCTACCGTGACCTGCACCTCTTCAACACGAATCCACCCGATGGAATCACCTTCTATAGCGGCGCCGAAGGGGGCGCCTACGAGGTGAACCGGGAAAGTGCGGCCGATGCGATCCTTGCCCAGGCGCTCGAAGGGATAAACTATCCTGCTGTCATAAACTCGGCATACGCTGACGGGGTGAGGATCTTCCTCGAAATGGGCCCGGGCGCTTCCTGCAGCCGGATGATCGACCAGATTCTCGAAGGACGCCCCCATCTGGCCCGGTCAGCCTGTGCGCCTGGTCTTGACGGCGAAGGAGCCATTCTTCGGCTGCTGGCAAACCTGGTTGCAGAAAGAATCCCTCTCGACCTCTCCCAGCTTTATGTCGAGCCGCCTCAAGCCGTCACTTCGGCAAAAACCGGAACAGTCATAACGGTATCTTTCGGGGGCAAGCCCTTTACTCCTCCCCTGCTGCCCGAAGTCGGGATCCCTGCCGCTCCTTTAGTATCGACTTTCCAGGAGGCAGGTTCTTTTGTCCGGAAACCGCTGGACGAACTCTCAGACGCGGGCCGGCCTGTCGCTGAACCTCTCCGCCAGACCGAGGGAGACCCGCTGCTCAGGGAGTTTGCGGCAGCTCAGGAGGCAAAGCTCCAGGCCCATGAAACCTACCTCAGGTTCTCCGAAGGTATAACGAATACTATGGCTCAGGCCATGACCCTGCAGCTTGCGCTCCAGCAGGCTCTCGGCGAGGATATCTCCGCAGAAACAGCCGTAAGGGCGGGATTGACACCTGCACCCGTCAGACCGTGCGTATTCGACCGCGACCTCTGTTTCGAGTTCGCACGAGGTTCGGTGGCACGGATGCTCGGCGAAGCGTTTGCCGAGGCGGACAGCTTCCCGACCCGCGTCAGGCTTCCGGATGAGCCGCTGATGCTGGTGGACAGGATCGTTGCGCTGGAAGGCGAAGCCAAGTCCATGACCCACGGCCGGGTCGTGACGGAGCATGATATCCACCACGGCGCCTGGTATCTGGACGGCGGACGCATCCCCACCTGTATCGCTGTTGAAGCAGGGCAGGCAGACCTGTTTCTTTCCGGCTATCTCGGCATAGACTTCATCACCAGGGGATTGGCGGTCTATCGCCTCCTCGACGCGGTAGTCACCTTTCACCGAGGCCTCCCCGGCCCGGGGGAGATCATCAGCTACGATATCCGCATAGAGCGCTTCTTCCGCCAGGGGGATACCTGGCTGTTCCGCTTCTTTTTCGAGGCTACGGTCGATGGCGAGCTGCTCCTCTCGATGCGCGACGGCTGCGCCGGCTTTTTCTCGGCTGCCGAACTGGAAGCAGGGAAGGGGATAGTGCGCCCGGCTGTTGATATGCGTCCCACCAGCGGCATTCGCCCGGCAGACTGGCAGGAGCTGGTCCCCATGGCCAATGAACAGTATGATGCCGGCAAACTTGCCCGGCTGCGTGCCGGCGACCTTGCCGGTTGCTTCGGATCTCTGTTTTCCGGATTAACAATTGAACGCCCATTGACCATCCCGGGCGGGAAAATGGAACTGGTCCACCGGGTCATGGAGCTGCAGCCCCGCGGCGGCCGTTACGGCGAAGGGTTCATCCGCGCCGAAGCCGACATCCACCCGGACGACTGGTTCATCACCTGCCACTTTGTCGATGACCGGGTTATGCCCGGCACGCTCATGTACGAATGCTGCATGCATACCCTGCGGATCTTCCTGCTCCGGATGGGGTGGGTGGCGGAAGCAGAGGGGGCTGTCTGGGAGCCGGTACCCGGTGTCGCCAGCGGCCTGCGCTGCCGCGGCCAGGTGCTCGAGACCACGAAGGTCGTCACCTACGAGGTCTCCATCCGCGAGCTGGGCTACCGTCCCGAGCCGTACGTGATCTGTGACGCCCTCATGTATGCCGACGGCAAGCCGATCGTCGAGATCACCAACATGTCGGCCCGCTTGGCTGGCACGAGCAAAGAACAACTTCTTGCCCTATGGAAAAAAGTAGGGGCGCCGCTTGCTGCGCCCATAACCGGCACTGCAGAACAAGGGCGCGGCGAGCAGCGCCCCTACATAGACGGAAACATAATAAAGCCTGCCATCTACACCAAGGAGCAGATCCTCGCTTACAGCAACGGCAAGCCGTCAGAAGGGTTCGGCGAGCCGTACCGGATCTTCGACTCCGGCCGGAAGATCGCCCGCCTCCCGGGACCGCCGTTCCAGTTCATGGACCGGGTGACCGCCGTGCGTGGCGAGCCGTGGCAGATGACCGCCGGAGCAATGGCCGAAGCCCAGTACGACCTGCCGGTCGATGCCTGGTTTTTTGCCGCCGACCGCCAGCCGCGGATGCCGTTCTCGGTCCTTCTCGAAGCCGCCCTGCAGCCGTGCGGCTGGCTCGCCGCCTATGTCGGCTCGGCCCTGCAGAGCCCGACCGATATCTCCTTCCGCAACCTCGGCGGGACCGCGATCCAGCACCGACCGGTGACCCCGGAGAGCGGCACGCTCACCTGCACGGCCACTCTGACAAAGGCCGCCACCAGCGGCGGCATGATCATCCAGGAGTTCGACTTCACAGTTGCTGATGCAGCAGGGATCCTCTACGAAGGTGACACCATGTTCGGCTTCTTCTCCAAAGAGGCGCTGGCCAACCAGGTAGGGATCCGCGACGCCAGGCCATACCTGCCGACACCGGAGGAGGCTGAACGGAGCCGAAGCCTCGAATACCCGGCCGAATCGCCCTTCCCGGAGAAAAAGCTCCGGATGATCGACCGGATCGAAAGCTTCATCCCGGATGGCGGGCCGGCCGGTCTCGGCTACCTGCGCGGCGTCAAGGAGGTCGACCCGGACGAGTGGTTCTTCAAGGCACACTTCTACGAGGACCCGGTCACACCCGGCTCGCTAGGGCTGGAGTCGTTCATGCAGCTGCTCAAGTTCGCAGCGGTGGAGCGCTGGGACTGGCAGCCGGGAAGCATCCTCGAAGCCGCCGCGCTTGGGGCGACGCACCGTTGGCTCTACCGCGGCCAGATCATCCCGGCGAACAGTCTCGTGACGGTCACTGCCTGGATTACGGCGGTTGACGAGGACAAACGGCAGCTTACCGCGGCTGGGTTTCTCTCCGTGGACGGCAAGACTATTTACCAGATGAATGATTTTACGGTGCGGATAGCGGCGGGCAATTCCTAGAATTACATTTTATGTGATAAGCAAACCGTATGATAAAGTTGCATGGATAAAATGGATCTGTCCCGATTTTACTAGAAAGCTCTCTGGAGATAGTTATGGCAGAAAACAACGAACTCGAAAAAACCCTCTGGGCGGCCGCTGACAAGTTGCGTTCCAACATGGATGCGGCTGAGTATAAGCACATCGTTCTCGGCTTGATCTTTCTAAAATACATTTCCGATGCTTTCAATGATTTGTACCAAAAGTTGAAAGAGGGCAAGGGCGAGTTCGAAGGTGCGGACCCCGAAGATGCCGACGAATACCGTGCCTACAACATTTTCTTTGTTCCGGAAAAAGCTCGCTGGCAGTATCTGCAAGATAATGCCAAACAACCGTACATCGGCAAATTGGTTGACGATGCGATGGACGCCATCGAGAAGATCAACCCTTCACTAAAGGGAGTTTTACCACAGATCTACGCCGACCCCGACTTGAACAAACAGCGTCTGGGAGAACTGATCGACCTGATCGGCACCATCGGCTTCAATCAGGACGGCCATACTTCGAAAGACCTGTTGGGCCGTGTGTACGAATATTTCCTCGGCCAGTTTGCCGATTCGGAAGGCAAGAAGGGTGGACAGTTTTACACTCCCGCCAGCATCGTAAAAGTCCTGGTGGAGATGCTGGAGCCCTACCAGGGGCGCGTGTACGACGGCTGCTGCGGCAGCGGCGGGATGTTTGTGCAGAGTGAAAAATTCGTGCTCAACCATCAAGGGAACATCAAGGATCTTTCCATTTACGGGCAGGAGTCCAACCCAACGACGCTACGTCTTGCCAGGATGAACCTCGCCATTCGCGGTATCGACGCAAAGCTGGAGTCGGGCGACACCCTTCTGAATGACAAGCATACCGACCAGAAGATGGACTTTATCCTCGTCAACCCGCCGTTCAACGTAAGCGACTGGAACGGCGAGCAGCTGCGCAATGACAACCGCTGGAAATATGGCGTACCGCCGATGGGTAATGCCAACTATGCCTGGCTGCAACACTTCTTTCATAAACTGAGCCCCAACGGCACAGCCGGGATTGTGCTGGCCAACGGCAGCATGAACAGCAACTCCGGTGGCGAAGGCGACATCCGCAGGAACATGATCGAGGACGGGATAGTGGATTGCATGGTGGCGCTCCCTTCCCAGCTATTCTACAATACCATGATTCCCGCCTGCCTCTGGTTTCTGGCCCGCAACAAGACCAACCACAAGTTCCGCGACCGTTCCAACGAAATCCTTTTTATCGATGCCCGCAAGCTCGGCAGCATGGTTAACCGCCGCAACCGCGAACTGACCGATGACGATGTTGCCCTCATCGCCGGAACCTATCACAGCTGGCGCAGCAAGGATGGCGGCTATGAAGACAAGGCCGGTTTCTGCAGGGCTGCGACCATGGAGGAAGTTCGCAACAACAACTATGTGCTGATGCCGGGGCGCTATGTAGGGACAGAAGAAGAGCTGGATGATGGCGTGCCGTTCGAGGAGAAGATGAATGCTTTGACCTCCAAGCTGGCGGAACAGTTTGCCAAAGGGGCTGAGTTGGAAAAGACCATCCGCGAGAACCTGAAGGGGATCGGGTATGGCTTCTGAACTTGCCCATAAGTTGAGAACATCTATTTTTGCAGCAGCCTGCTGCAAAATTATATAGAGTAGATACCTTTTATTTGTGCCACAGCCTGTGGCACAAATGCTTGAAATCGATATGCCCGAAATTTTGCAACGGGTCGTTGCAAAATTTATCTATGAAATGAAGGAGATCGGCCATGGCTCTTCTTTTTGAGCACCTGGAAAAGGTATTCGCGACTTTTGAGAAAGCGCATTTCAAGCTGAAGGAACTCGACCCGAGCGATGACCTCTACGATCTGATTCGAAGCGCCCTGATTCAAAACTTCGAATACACCTGGGATGCCTTTATCAAGGCGGTAGTCCGCTGCTTGATTGAAGACGTAGCCAACGCATCGCAAGTCGAGGGGATGAGTTATAAGGAGCAGATGGTTGAAGCTCTGAAGAAAGGCTATATTTCCGATGTGGAAACCTGGCTGAACTTCAGGAAGCTGCGCAACAAGACCAGCCACAATTACTCGGAGTCCCATGCAATTAACGTCGATGAAGCATCAGACGCATTTTACGCAGAGGTCAAGAGTCGTATTGCCGTTATGAAGGCCCGCCACGAGGATTTAACCCTATAAATGGAAACTAAGGAATTGCTGCTCGATATGCAGGAGAATCACAAAGAGATCCTTCTGGATATTCTGAACCGCCTTGTTCCTGCCGGGCTTGAAGTATGGGCGTTCGGCAGTCGGGCACGGTGGACGGCGCGGGAAACGAGCGATCTTGATCTCGTGCTGCGCAGCCCGGCACAGTTGGAGACTCGGCTTGAAGCGGGACTACTTGATGACCTGAAGGAAGCCTTTGAGGAAAGCGACCTTCCGTTCATGGTGGACCTGCTTGACTGGGCAACTGTCAGCGAAAAGTTCAGAAAGGTTATTGAGCGGGAATATGTGGTGGTGCAGAAGTGGCAAGTAGGCGAGATGAGGAAGGGGTGGAAGATTTGCAAGCTGGGAGAATTAGCCCAAAGAATTACCAAGGGAACTACACCCACCACGTTAGGATATCCTTTTACAGAGACAGGTATAAATTTTATTAAAGCAGAATCAATTCTAATGGATGGGAGTATTGATTCTTCAAAATTTGTTTTCATTGACTGCGAAACTCACGAAAAACTTAAAAGATCACAACTTGAAGAAGGCGACATTCTTTTTTCGATGGCAGGGATGGTACTTGGTAAATCAGCGGTTGTTAGAAGAGAGCATTTACCAGCAAATACAAATCAGGCGTTGGCAATCATACGATTGAAAAAAGATTTAGCTTTGCCACTATATGTTAGTTATTTTATGCGGCAAAAAGCTTTTTTTGACTATGTCAATCAAAGCACGGGACAATCTGCGCAGCCCAACATAAATCTGGAGGAAATTGGAAATCTGGAAATTGTACTTCCTTCCATCCCAACCCAACGCCGCATAGCCGCCATCCTCTCCTCGCTGGACGAGAAAATCGAGCTGAACCGCCATGCCAACCAGACGCTGGAAGCCATTTCTCAGACCTTGTTCAAAGAATGGTTTGTGGATTTCAACTTTCCCGGTTCGACAGGGGAAATGCAGGAGAGCGAACTGGGTCCGATACCTGTTGGGTGGCGTGTGTACAAGCTCGAAGAGCTTATCGATACTGTATCCATAACTCATAAATTCGATAAAGATGAAGTTGTTTTTCTCAACACCTCCGATATTGAATCCGGAAAAGTGCTGAATCATGCCTATAGCAAGGTTGAGGGATTGCCCGGTCAAGCAAAGAAAAGTATCCGAAAACTGGACATTCTTTTTACAGAAATAAGGCCAGCTAACAAGCGCTTTGCTTTGATTGACTTTGATGCTGATGATTATGTTGTGTCAACAAAACTAATGGTTTTGAGAACAAAAGTTGATATTCACCCAATCGTTATTTACAACTATCTCACGAGTGATGAGGTGCTAAGCTGGTTGCAGCACCTTGCCGAATCAAGATCCGGGACATTCCCGCAAATCACTTTTAGCCAAGTTAAGGAACTAAAAATAGCGCTGCCCACTGATGATTTATTGAATGCCTATGTAAACATTGCTTGGCCAGCCTTCGAAGTTGTTTCTAATTGTGATGGGGAAACCAAGGCCCTTGTTGAAATACGTGACAGCTTATTGCCGAAACTAATGAGTGGTGAGATCGAAGTATGAGTGATGAAATAAACTACGAAGACGCCAAATACCAGCGATTCAACGATTCGTTGGACGAAGAAGGAGTTGTGGAAATTGCAACTATCCCCTTTCAGCGTAGTCGTATTTTGTTCGAAATGGCCGTGGAAACATATAAAGATGCCTTTGCGGAATACAAGGGACTAGAATTTGAGGAATTAAAGCAGTCTGTCTTTGATTATTACCCCTCCTGCATCGCCTATAATTTCCGCCTTTCTGAAAAAGGCGAAGGTTCATCCGATCCAGTCAGAAAGTTGCTGCACTTAAAAGACACCTGGGAGTCGATTGTATTTGTTTTGTACGCCTTGGTCATGGGTGAAGTCCGGAATAAACAGGTCAACCTGAAAGCTGCACAGATATTCGTTTCTCATGATACCGGCGGCAACCCGACATATGCAAATTTCAACACCGACAAATTGCTGTCGGATGCACTAAAGCAAAAAATACAAAACCTTAAAGCTATTGTTGACTATGTCCAAACAAACTCCCTGGGCTTCAAGAGTGACGAAATTGAACTCGGCCTATTGGATGATTTACTTGCATTGCAAAACATTCGTAATGATATATCTCACCATGCTGCACCAACCCGTGAACAGGCAGAAGAAGAATTAAAGCAAGTCATCCCACTCTTCCGTGAAATGCTTACCAAAACCAGATTCCTCGAAAACTGCAAGATTCTTCGTTTTGAAAGCTATGCTACGGAATGCCGTTGCGAGGCCTTCAACGGCCACTCGCTTAATCGCGAATACGACAATCACCGGTTAACTCCAACTCACTTAGCATATGTGCTTGGCCTTGGTCAGGATCAACTTTTTGCTTTGTGGGATTCTGAATGCTTCAGCCTATCCCCCTTTCTACATTTTGACCGAGACTCAACAGGCCATGAATCCTACCTTTGCTTTTACAAAGGCAAAAAAGAGAGCAAGTATTGGTATGAACCGGTCAAAATAAGGACCGAAAAGCCCTTTGATGCCCTGCAAGCTAGATTTGAAGCTGAGAAAAACCAGATTGTAGTTTTGGTGGTGCCATGACCTTCTACGAATCCGAAATAGAGCAAATCACCCTCGACATTCTCCGCGAAGAGAACGGCTTCGCCGTCCTTTACGGTCCCGACTTATCCGAAGGCGACAACAAGGAACGCGAATATATCGAGGTCGCTCTGGCAGGCCGATTGCTCGCCGCGGTTGATCGCCTGAACCCGGGCATACCTGCTGATGCCCGCGAAGAGGCCTGCAAGCGCGCCCTGCGCACTGCCTTTACCACTGTTATAGACAACAACGAGGCCTTCCACCGGTTGCTGACTGATGGTGTAGACGTGAAGTATGGCATCGGCGAGGGGAAGAGCAGAACCGACAAGGTCTGGCTGATCGACTTTACCAACCCTGAGAACAACGAATATTTAGCAATCAACCAGTTTACAGTGCTGGAGAACCAGAACAACAAACGCCCGGATATTGTCCTGTTCATCAACGGCCTGCCGCTGGTGGTGGTTGAACTGAAAAATCCGGCTGATGAAAACGCCGATGTGCTGGCAGCATTCAACCAGTTGCAAACCTACCAGCAGCTCATTCCGTCGCTGTTTACCTGTAACGCCTTCCTCGTCATCAGTGACGGCTGGTTCGCCAAGATCGGCACCCTCACCAGCGATTACGCCCGCTTCATGGAGTGGAAAAGCGCCGACGGCAAGAATATCGTCGATACCAGACGCCAGTCCGAACTGGAGCCGATGATCAAGGGACTGCTCAACAAACAGACCCTGTTGGATGTGATCCGCCATTTCATCGTCTTTGAGAAGACCAAAGAAAAAACCCTCAAGAAGATCGCCGCCTATCATCAGTATTACGCTGTCAACCGGGCTATCGGCTCTACCGTCCGCGCCTCAGGCCAGCCGGGCGGCTTTGTCCGCGAGCATCCGGGCGAATATGGCCTGCCGACCACCGAAGAGCAATCCCAAGGAGACAAACGCGCCGGGGTGATCTGGCATACCCAGGGTAGCGGCAAGAGCCTTTCCATGGTCTTCTACGCCGGTAAACTGGTGTTGTCGGAGGCGATGAACAACCCGACCCTGATGGTGCTCACCGACCGTAACGATCTTGATCAACAACTCTTCGAGACCTTCAGCAACTGCCAGCAACTGCTCCGGCAGAGCCCGGCACAGGCCACCAACCGCGATGAGCTGAAAAAACTGCTCTCGGTGGCGTCAGGCGGCATCGTCTTTACCACGATCCAAAAATTCTTCCCTGAGGAGAGCGGCGCGAAATATCCGCTCTTGAGCGAACGACGCAATATCGTGGTGATTGCCGACGAGGCCCACCGCAGCCAATATGATTTTATCGACGGCTTTGCCCGTCACATGCGCGACGCCCTGCCGAACGCCAGTTTCATCGGTTTTACCGGCACACCGATTGAAAAAGATGACCGCAACACCCAGGCGGTTTTCGGCAATTACGTCGATATCTACGACATTCAGCAGGCTGTGGAAGACGGCGCCACCGTGCCCATCTACTACGAGAGCCGCCTCGCCCGTATTGAACTTTCCGACACGGACCGCAAGGTGCTCGATGAGCAGGTTGAAGAGGTCACCGAGGATGACGAGCTGACCGAGCGGCAAAAACGCTTTGCCCGCTGGGCAAGCAAGGAAGCCGTGG
>JBGQLM010000067.1:0-23135 GCA_041500085.1 Geobacteraceae bacterium | reverse complement strand
GTCATTGGTCGGCGCAACGGAAAGCGAATCGATATTGAAGCCACGGCCTGAAAAGAGCGCTGCTACCCGGGAAAGCACGCCGAACTCGTTTTCAACCAGCACTGAAATTGTATGTTTCATGGAATAACCTCCATTTAAAACCATATGTAGGGGCGCATGGCATGCGCCCGATGGGGCGGACGCCGTCCGCTCCTACGAACATTACGCATTAAGAACCATCTCATTCAGCGACGCACCGCCGGGCACCATCGGCAGGACCTTCTCCTCGCGGGCGATTTTGAACTCCATGATGACCGGCCCCTCCGTTTCAAAGCCCTTCTTAATAACAGCCTCGACCTCATCGGTCTTGGTTGCCTGGAAACCCTTGGCGCCATAGGCTTCGGCCAGCTTGATGAAGTCTATGGGCAGGTCAAGACAGGTCTGCGAGTACCGCTTGTCAAAGAAGAGCTCCTGCCATTGCCGCACCATACCGAGAAAACCGTTGTTGAGGATGACGATTTTCACCGGCAGACGGTTCTGCACCAGCGTCGCCATCTCCTGGATATTCATCTGCACGCCGCCGTCACCGCAGATTGAGATGACCTGCCGATCGGGAAAGGCAGCCTGCGCCCCCATGGCCGCCGGAAGACCGTAACCCATGGTCCCGAGACCACCTGAACTGAGGAGTGTCCGCGGCTTGGTAAATCCGAAAAACTGGGCAGTCCACATCTGGTGTTGACCGACATCCGTAGAAACGATTGCATCTGGATCGGAAAGCTCGCGCAGCTTCTCAATGACATACTGGGGTTTGATGACGGTCGCGGCATGCTTGTAAGACAGCGGGTGCTTGACCTTCCACGCTGCTATTTCCTCAAGCCAGGGTTTCATTGCCTCTTTGAGATGCGAGACCTTGTCGGCATTGGCCTTTGCCACCTTGATCATCCTGGCCAGAACACCCTTGACATCGCCGACTATCGGAAGATCTACGCGAACGTTCTTCTTGATCGAGGTCGGATCAACGTCGATATGGATAATCTTGGCGTGGGGTGCAAAGGTAGAGAGCTTTCCGGTTACCCGGTCGTCAAAGCGGGCGCCGACTGCCAGCAAGACATCTGTGTTGGTCATGGCCATATTGGCGTAATAGGTGCCATGCATCCCAAGCATCCGCAGCGAGTTCGGATCGTCTTCCGGGAAAGCGCCCAGGCCCATGAGCGTTGTAGTTACCGGCACGCCGAGTAACCTGCAGAATGAGGTCAGCTCTTCTGCAGCATTGCCCAGGACAACGCCTCCGCCGACATAAACAACCGGCTTCTTCGCGGCCAGGAGCATCTCCACTGCACGTTCGATCTGCTTCGGATGCCCTTCAACCGTAGGCTTGTAGCTGCGCAGTTCAATGGTCTCGGGGTAATGGAATTCCGTCTGGGCAATCTGTACATCTTTCGGGATGTCGACCAGAACCGGACCGGGACGGCCTGTGCGGGCAATGTAGAATGCCTTTTTCAGTATTGTCGCCAGATCCTTCACATCTTTGACCAGAAAACTGTGCTTGGTGCAGGGGCGGGTAACGCCGACAATATCAACCTCCTGAAAAGCATCGTTACCAATCAGAGCCGTAGGCACCTGACCGGTAATGATAACCATCGGGATCGAGTCCATGTACGCAGTGGCAATACCGGTCACCGTATTGGTCGCCCCGGGGCCTGAAGTGGCGATCATCACCCCCACCTTACCGGTCGCCCGGGCATAGCCGTCGGCGGCATGGGTTCCCGCCTGCTCGTGACGGGGGAGGATATGCCTGATCCCCTTGAAATTGTACAACTCGTCGTAGATATTTATTACCGTGCCGCCGGGATAACCGAACACAAGATCGACACCCTCCCGCTTCAGGCACTCAAAAAGTATTCTTGCTCCATTCATTTTCATATATTTTCCTCCCGTATCAGGGAATTCGTTATGTTTTTCATAATAGCCCAAGAGATGCGGATTTTTCGTCAGGGCAAGGCTGTCGAGGGAGGCCGCGGAGGCGTAGCAGCGCTACGTCGCACAAGGAATCCCGAAGACTTACGCGGCCCTGGCGAAAAAGTCACATCTCTACTCTGTGATTGCTCCCGTATGCGCCGACGTCACCACCTTCGCATACCTCGCCAGCCATCCGCCCTTGATCTTCGGCTCCGGCGGAGACCACTTCGCCCATCGCTCATCGATGATTGACGGGCTGACCAGAAGTTCGAGCTTCCGGTTCGGGATATCGAGAAGAATTCTATCCCCCTCTTCCACAAGGGCAATCGGACCACCCTCGGCAGCTTCAGGAGATATATGACCGATGCAAGGTCCGCGAGTACCGCCGGAAAAACGGCCGTCAGTAATAAGAGCAACCGAATCACCCAGCCCCATGCCCATAATGGCGGCAGTCGGAGCCAGCATTTCGCGCATGCCGGGACCGCCCTTGGGACCTTCATAGCGGATGACGACCATGTCTCCGGACTTGATGCGCCCCTCCATGATTGCTGCCATGGCAAGCTCTTCGGAGTCGAAGCAACGGGCTGTCCCCTCAAACTTCATCATTGGAGCCGAAACTCCCGACTGCTTGACAACCGCCCCCTTCGGAGCAAGATTGCCGAAGAGGACAGCGATACCTCCTTCCGGCTTGACCGGATTATCAAGCGAACGGATAACCGTCTCGTCAACATTTTCAATACTTGCGGCAAGCTGCAGCGTGGAGAGCCCGAAAACGGTGGGATTATCCTTGATCTTCGATCCGAGCTGCTTCAGAACTCCAGCCACCCCGCCGGCAGCGTCAAGATCTTCCATGAAATGCTCGCCGGCCGGATTCATGGATGCGAGCTGCGGAGTCTCCTTGGCAAGAGAGTCAAACAGCTCCAGAGGCAGCTCCACTCCCGCATCGCGGGCAATTGCCAACAGATGCAGGACGGTATTTGATGAGCCCCCCAGCGCCAGATCGACCCTGATGGCGTTTTCGAACGCCGCCCTGGTCATGATGCTGCGCGGGGTTATATTTTTCTCTACCAGCTCGACAATCTTTTCACCCGAAGCGAAAGCGATTCTACGTTTCATGGCGGAAACCGCCAGCGCTGTGCCGCAACGCGGAAGACTCATGCCAAGCGTTTCTGTCAGAATAGCCATCGTATTTGCTGTAAAAAGTCCCTGACAGGAGCCCATACCCGGACAGGCGTTGTCCTCGCAGACTTTCAGCTCTTTTTCGTCAATGACACCGGCCTTGTAACGGGCCATAGCCTCGAAGGTATCGGTTACAAATGAATACTTGCGCCCCGCCTCGCCGCGTCCGCTCATCATCGGCCCTGCAGTAACCACGATGCAGGGGATATCCAGGCGCGCGGCAGCCATGAGCATGCCGGGGGTGATCTTGTCGCAGTTAGTGAGCAGTACGAGACCGTCCAGCCGGTGCGCCTCGGCGACCGACTCGACCATATCGGCAATCAGCTCGCGGGTCGGCAGGGAATAGTGCATCCCCTTGTGCCCCATGGCAATGCCGTCGCAGACGCCCGGGATACCGAAAAACAGGGAGTAGCCGCCACCGGAATGAACTCCCTTCTCGATGAAGCGCTCAAGATCGCGCATCCCGACATGGCCGGGGATGAGATCGGTAAAACTGGTGGCGACACCGATAAATGGCTTCTCGAACGCACTGTCCGGCATTCCCGTACCCTTGAGGAGTGCCCGGTGAGGAGTCCTTTCAAGTCCCTTTTTTATCATGTCACTTCGCATACGCTTCTCCATGAGGTCAACCCTCGACAACCGGATGTTTATTCTGCTGAAAAAAGTTGTCGAAAGCATGAAAACTATATGTTTTTCAAATATGTTAGGGCTAAATTAGATGAACGGACAAGATAATACAACTTGCGGCAAGCTGTCAACAAATTCGAATGCCCGACAGATGCAAGTTCTCAAGGGATTGACTCTATCAGAAAGGAGAAGTGAATGGCTTCTTGCCAACGGCAAACACTGACGTACCGAAAGGTATGGATGATTTGAGGATGAGCCGGTTCTCAAGCCTCGCGAGACCCAGCAGGAACCGGTTGATGAGCGGGTCCGGAGCATGAACATCCGAAGCGACCTCTGCGGCGTCAGACTTAAAATTAAGCCACCTGCGAAGGAGCCGGTACGAGGCGATCTGCGGGAACAGGAACCCGAGCCTGTAGGTCGCCATCTCGACGGTGAATCCGCAGCTCTCCAGAAGGGCTACGACCTCTTTCCGGGTATAGCGTCTTCTTGTATGGACCGCTATATCATGAGTACTCCGCAGGAATTCATGCGCGACCAGGTTTATTATCAAAAGTCCGCCGGGTTTCAGGGCATCATGAAACCGTGACAGGATGGCGCTCTCATCCTCTATGGCCTTGTGATAAAGGGTATCGATGGAAGTGATGATATCGTAATGGGCAGAGGGAAAAACCGCACTGTTGAGGTCCGCCTTGAACACTTCCGTCAGACCGCGTTCACGGCAACATTCCAGTGCTTCATCCGACATGTCACAGCCGGAGACAGAGCCGAACCGCTCGAGAACCTGGCAGAGTCTCCCGGTTCCGCACCCTGCATCGAGAATACGCAGCTGGTCGGCCCCTGCCTGCTCCCTTGCGACAACGGACGTTATCAGTTCATGGAGCGCAACGTACCACCAGTGGAAATCCTCCACCCGGTACATCTGACGGTATTCCCGCGGATTCATGCTTTCAGATACTCCGGTAAAATGACCGTATCGTCTCGATAACCCGGTCAACATGTGGGAGAGGGAGCGCCCCGTACATGGGGAGAGAGAGGATTTCGCCGGCGAGCTGCTCGGTTACCGGCAGGCTGCCTTTTGTGTACCCCAGAAAAGAGTAGCCCCGCATCAGGTGGATCGGGTACGGATAGTTAATCCTGGTCTCGATCCCGTTTTCGGCCAGATACCGCTTCAGTTCGTCCCTGAACGCACTCCTGATGGTAAAGAGATAATAGCGGTGATCCCGGTCAGAACGGGTTGCCGGGAGAATGATGTCGCCAACCCCCTTCAGACCCTCGACATACCTGTCGGCAATGGCTCTTCTGGAGGAGACCTCCTCCTCCAGCCACTGCAATCTGTAATCGAGCAGAGCCGCATGGAGTTCATCGATCCGGGAGTTGTACCCCTCTTCTTCAGAATAATATTCCCCCTCCATCCCGTAAAACCTGAGACGCTTCAGCCTTTTTGCAATATCTGAGGAGGAAGTCGTCAGCATCCCGGCATCCCCGAAGGTTCCGAGGACCTTTGTCGGATAGAACGAAAAAGCGCCGACATCTCCGATGCTGCCGACCCTGCGCCCTTTGTATGTGGCACCGGCAGCCTGGGCACAGTCTTCCACAACCGACAGGCCCTTTCTGGAAACCAGTTCCAGAATCGGTTCCATGGACGCAGCCTGTCCGCATAGATGAACCGGCAGAATGCAGCGCGTCTTCCCTGTTACGGCATCCTCTATCAGTGCCGGGTCGATGAGGAACGTGTCGCTTTCGACATCGACAAAAACCGGAAGCGCCCCAGCTGCCCTGATGGCCGCCACGGTCGGAACAGCCGTGTTCGATACGGTTATCACTTCATCCCCTGCTGCTATATCGAGCGCTTTCAGAGCGAGAAAGAGCGCATCGGTACAGGAGTTCACACCGATTCCGAAGGCTGCTCCGCAGAAGGCCGCAAAATTCCCCTCGAACTCCTCGACGCGGCTTCCAAGAATCAATCTGCCGGAAGAAAAGACCTCGTCAGTTATCCGGAGGATCTCTGTCCGATGGCGCCGGTACTCCGGGAGATAGTCCCAATATCTGACTGTTTCAGGATCAGGAGCAACTCCTTGATCGCAATTAACACTCATGAGCAACCTCTCTCCATGTCATCGGCAAGACGCGCTATCAAGGCTGCCCTGCGGTTGAGAAACGAGAAATTCCTGCCGGTCAGGATTATGTCCGAGATATCCTCAATCATAAGCTGAAAATGATCTGCCGGTGGCACCGGTATTTCCGTTACCGTGGAGCCCTCTGTGAGAATTATCCTGTTCGAATGATCATCCGGGGTGGTGAAAGCCCGTTCGAGCCTTATTTTTCCCTTATCACCGATGACTTCATAGAGTGATTCATACTGCTGGCCAAAGAGTATCGTAAAATTGAACAGCTCATCGCTATCAGTCAATGCCGTCCCGTTTACAGCAGTATTGAGGCCGCCTTGCCGGAGCGACTGCCCCCTGAAATTCCGCAGACCACCTTTAAGAAGCTGTACTGCAATCCCGAGGGGATACCGCGCGAGATCGTGAAAAGCACCTCCACCCTGCTCCGGATCGAGCCTGAAGTCATCTTTTCCGGGGAGCGGAAAACCGAAAAATACCCGAAGAGCTACCACCTTTCCTATTCTTCCGGCCTCTATCAGCGATTGTACAATTGCGTGCTGGGGATGAAACAGAAACATCTGGTTTTCATAGATGAGCCGGGCATTCCTTGCAGCACAATCAAGGATCTTTTCAGCCGAGGCAAGAGATGTGGAGAGAGGCTTTTCGCAGATAAGATGCTTGCCCGCATCCAGAACCTGTATCGACCACTCTTCGTGAAGATGATTCGGCAAGGAGAGATAGACCAGGTCAACAGATTCGCTCAGGAGGAGTTCGTCATGAGTGAGGATCGGACAACTTATTCCCGGCAACAGTTCCGCAGCATTTTTTCTATCGCGGCTTGATAAAGCCGCAAGACAGGCATTCCTGCAATTTTCAAGTGCAGGAATGAATTTTCTCCGTGCAATTTCCGAACAGCCCAGAACACCGATCCGGACAGTGCTCTTACGATTTTCCGCACCTGAATACTCATGGCAGTTCATAGACGATTACACCCACGTCTCTTTCATCCTTGTATATCATGAACGGACGAAGACTCTTAACTCTGGCTTCAGGGTCGCTATTAAAGAATTTTCCTGCAGGAATATTCTTGTCCATAAAAGGTTCGAAAAGTTCCAGCCCTAAAGCGGGCCGGTTCTCATAAAGCATGCAATCAGCGATAAGAAACCGGACACCGTTGTCATACGCAGTCTTGATAATCCCGTCATAGTCGATCCCGAGCGGGATATTTATCCACTCACGCTCGGAATAGAAAGCTATCCTGGCCCATCGTGTCATTATCTTACCTGGAGGAAGCGATTCTTTCAGGATAAGCCCGATGAACTTTTCTCCCCGCCGACCATTATCCATTTCCAGCCTGTATTCGGAGTCGGAAATATCCTTTCTTATTTGAGGGGCAAAAACCGACACTGAATAGATTAGCGAAGCAACAATGAGAACCGGGATCCTGCCAAAGACAAGGTTCTGCTCAGAACTTAAAAATCCGGCAACTCTCCTCTTCAACCAGGTTTCGATTGCAAAAAAACCTGACGCCGTCCAGAGGAATATCACTGGCAGATACGCCTCGATGTACCCGGTAGAGATGTAATAGAAAACTATCAATACCGCAAGAGGAGCAGCTGTCGAAACCAGAAAAACCCTGACAATGTTTTTCTCTCTCGAATACCCCCCCGAGAAAAAACCTGCAGCGCAAAGAATCCAGAGTGGAACCGGAATTATCGTCTGCCATGCTTTTTTAATATTTAGAAACGAATTATGCCAGATAAAATCCGGGTGTTCCCTCATAATGTCGAGATACCCTTTAGGTTTATAACCAACTATATAATTCAGATCCGGAGTATTCAGATAGTAGCTGAGAGCATCGTTTAATGCGCTGTTGGTCTTTGCAGAGAGCTGCCACTCTCCGGTCACATGATGAACTAGTAACAGGTTGACGGCAAAAAGAGCAAAAAATGATCCTGAATAAGCCCAAAGAAACGCCGGCTTCCTGGCAATCTCCCTTGAACGGTAGCAGAAGAATACAAGCGGTGTCACAAAGAAGAGGAGCAGCCCTTCAGGACGGGTGAGAAAAGTTAGCCCGAAGAATAAACCGGCAAGGCAGCCGTCAGAAATCCTGTACCCTTTGAAGGCACGCCACACAAAATAGACGCCGGCAAGCTGGAGAGTTGTATGAGTGGACTGTGTAATCACCTGGCATGATGAATTCACAAGAGGAGGCCAGACTATCGCTACCAGACAGGCTGACAGTGCTACACTTCTTGAAAATATGTCTTTCCCGAGCAGATATAACGGAATAACCAGCATTGAACCGAACAGAAGTGAAACAAGTCTGCCTGCAAGTTCGCCATCACTTATGAAGGAGGTTGCTACCCAGATCAGTACAGGGTAAAAGCCATATACCCCTATGCCGCTGATCTCTCCACGCCAGATTGCGCGCGCCGTTTCTACATAGCTTGTTCCATCAGTCGGAATCACATCAAAAAACTTGAAGGAGTATATACGCACGGCTAGAGCGGCTAAAAAAAACAGGCCGATAAGGATCAAGTCCTTATGCCTTGACAAGTATTCTGACAGGGGCAGAAGCGACGACTCATCCTGAGGCTGAACGAATACCGACTCGGGATTATCTGCAGAGGACGAGTCACATTTATCTTTTAAGGGATTATCTCTTTTTTTCTTCATCTTACGGACTCATGGCTTAACATGAGCGAGAAAACACTTCTGGCACATGAATTTACCAATTCACCAATATTGATGAAAACATGAAGATCCGACTCGGAAATCCATTTATACTCTTGCGGTATCTGGAGCATTTCACCTTCTCCCAACAATAGAATTCTGTGGAGGTGTGCCTCTTTGTAAAAGCGTGCCCCCTCTTCACTCTGAAATGAGTCGTGTCTCAAAAGATACTTTTCCGGTTTGCAGAACTCTTCGAACAGAAAAGGCTTGGGAAGTTTCTTGTTTCTTATGTAGTTACCAGGTGTAAATTGAACTGTAGGCCCTATCTGAATTACCCCTCTGTTTCCGAACTCGGCTTTTGCCTGCATGAGAAAATATCTCCTGCCATTTTCAATCTTGACCAGAAGCCCGATAATCCCTCTCCCGGGGTTGTCAAGTATCGGTTGATTCCAGATGGAGACCTCACGTTCGCTCGATTCCACATTGATCCCTACCACCCTGAAAAAACGCCCCTCTTCGTGCGAAAAAGAGCCGTCCCGATCCATGCCCCACTCTTTCAGAGAGTTAAGATTTCTCCGCTTGACCAGAAAATGGTTTGAAGACTTCTGGTCGTCCAGCCATTGGAATATCTCTCCGATATTGCTTTTTTCTGTTTTCTGCAGACCATATCCGGCTGCAGGACTCTTCATGCTGCCGGATATACACTCCGGAACGATCATTGCTGAAAGTATGCTCCGGGTACAGGCATGAATCAGATTTTCGCTTCTCAGCATCCGCCCGATCTGACGCAAGGTCACCCAGATAAATCCTTCCGGCAGTTCTTCAAGTTCAGGATCATCAACCTCTACGATCATATTCCTGTTGGATTTATACAGGAATCTTCCACCGTCCTCAGTCTGCAACTTTGCATAAATGACCCTGCCTCTTGATGAATCCAGAAAATACTGTACGAACTTCGGCAATGCGCCGCCATGTACCCTGGTATAATTACTGAAAGTCGCCTGCACGGTCGGCGAGAGCTGTACCGAGTTTATATTTCCCGGCTCCTCCTTTGCCTGAAGACAAAAATGGAGGACACCCTTTATTCTCTTTGCAAGAATACCGAGAATGCCGACTTCAGGCTGATCAATAACAGGCTGGTCCCAGGTGATCTCTCCGCTCTTTGTCCTGTGACGTACATCGGCCCCGATAATTGAGAAAAATCTCCCGGAGTCATGGGAAATATCCCCTGTTTCAGGATTTACACTCCATCCCACCATATCTTGCAGCGAGATAGTAGTTACGTTTAGTCCTGGAGCAAGAAGCTGCGCTTTCAACCATCTATCAAGGTAGCGATCAGAGTGAAGCGAGGTCTTAATGGCACGTGAACGTAAAACCAGACGGCAGTATTCCGGAGACAGGCCGGGAAGAAAGCGTGTCAGGGTGTTACCGGCTGATGCATTGTGAAATCGAGCTTTTACTTTTTTCTCTGTCATTATATTTATGAGCCTTTTGAATTGATTTTATTTGAACCTTTCTGAAGGACGAAAACTTCTTTCAATGTTCTTTTCAGCATTCTAGACCGGAACAATTATCAAGAGCATTTTCATATTCACAGTTTTCTAATTAGAATATAATAATCAAAGACAAAACCCGGATACTCCCCCAAAGAAATGAACTGAGTTTTTTCGTTCACGTGAAATAACAGCCAATCCGAATCTCAGATAGCTTCACCCACATACAGAAAAACAGGAAATCAGGCAGAAAATGAGTATGAAGGAGGTGCGCGGGTGGATATGTTGAATTGAGGTATGGAAAGAAGTTGGCCACCAGAAGGGATGAGAACTATACCGCTAGCTTCTGAAGAAGCCACTGCAAGAAGTCGTTCCGGGATGATAGCCGGAGAGTCTGAAAAACTTTTTAAAATCTGCTTTGAGGTTTTACTCTGGCACTGGATTACTGCTCTCGGACGAGGCTTCGGCTTACATGAACTTGATGATATTCCGGCATGCCATGGCAGACGTATACCAAGTGAAGTCAGACTTACGGTCAGAACAATCAGGAAGAAAATGGTTGTTTTTCTGTTACTGTAAATGTATTGCAATACAGAACAGTGGATTTGGCCCTGAAACATTAATAAAAAATATACTTAAACTTAAATATTGACAAGATTTTTTTCATTTAATTCTACTCTTGATCGAAATTGATTGCTAACGCCATTTTCGAATGCTAAGCATTAAATATGCGTCGATTAAAATACCTGCTAAATCCGGTAATAACCCTGATTGCAGTTCAGATTGTCTGGATCGGTTTACTTGTACTGTGGATTCTCTGGTTCATGGGACGGCATTATGAACTGAGATCCATTGCCGAGAAATATCGTCCGGAACTTGTTCCGCAACACATCAACTGGCCAGTGCTTGCCGGCGGCATAATCATGCTGGCACTGGTGTTGGTGGGTTTTTACATCATTTTCATCTACTGGAGACGCCAGTCGCGCCTGTATGCGGAGCAGAAAACTTTCATCGCCCAGATAACCCACGAACTAAAGTCTCCTCTTGCTTCAATAAGACTTCACCTTGAAACAATCAGGCTTCGTAAACCTACACCGGAAAAAATGGATCGCTTTCTTGATACAATGCTCGGTGACACCGAGCGTCTAAACAGCCTCATCAGTAATTTTCTGATGGCTGCTAAGCTCGAGCAGCGTCCTTTAGGGGCAGCTTTGACGTTAGTTGACTTCAGCAGTTTTGTAGACAAGTTCATTCAGCAGTTTAGACTGCATCTTCCTGAAGGCAGTAGCCTTACCTGCAAAATAGAACCTGGAATATCTGTCAAAATAGATAGCGAAGGGATGGAGATGGTCCTTCGGAATCTGCTCGAGAATGCCTTTCTTTACAGCCCGGGCTCCCCTGAGGTTCAGGTCGAATTGAATAGAACCGGGAAGAACTGCACTATTTCTGTAGCTGATAACGGAAGAGGAATAGATCCGAAAGAAGCGAAAAATATCTTCAGGATGTTCTATCGCGTCAGAGAGACCGGAGAAAATATTAGAGGGACAGGACTCGGGCTGTATATTGTGAAGTCTATAGTTAAACTGCATAACGGTAAAATCAAGGTTCAAAGTGCAGATTCGGGGAGAGGCAGTCGCTTTATCATCTCACTTCCAGTCGCCGGAGCAGACTAATGGACAAACCGAACATTCTGCTGGTAGAGGATGAGATGAATCTGGCGCGAGGGATCTGCTTCAACCTTGAGCAGGAGGGCTGCCGTGTAAGTCATGTCGAAACCGGGGAAGCGGCTCTGGAAAGGCTTTTTTACGACAGATTTGCACTTATCATCCTGGATGTGATGCTGCCGGGAATGGACGGATTTACCTTATGTAAAAACGTCAGGGAATTCGACTCAAGAGTCCCTATATTGATGCTTACAGCACGTTCAGAGGAAGGAGACAGGGTTACCGGACTTGCCAGCGGTGCCGATGACTATCTGACCAAGCCTTTCAGCCTGAATGAGTTCCTGCTCCGGGTCAAAGGGATGCTCCGCCGCTCTTCCTGGTATCTGCCTGAACCTGTTGAAGAAGGATATCGCTTTGGTGAAAATGAAGTCTATCTGCTCTCCTACAGAGCGAGAACGGCACAAGGGGAGATAGATCTGACGGATCTTGAAGTCCGTATGCTTACTCTTCTTTTTCAGAAAGAGGGTACCGCGGTAAGCAGAAGCGAACTTCTTGAAAGGGTCTGGGGATATTCTAACGAAGTTGAGACAAGGACACTGGACAATTTTATTGTTCGCTTCAGAAAATATTTTGAATCTGACCCTGCAAACCCGGCCTATTTCCAGACAGTGCGGGGCGTTGGGTACAGGTTCAGCAGAAAAGGTCCGGAAAACCGCTAAACCACTTTATCCCCTTGCCCGAGACTGCGATCTGACAGATTGATTTCACTGCTCCTGAAAGTTCAAACAAGAAAAGGCCGGGGATTGTCCCCCGGCCTTTTCAATTTCAGATATTGGCAGCAACAATGTCTACAATCCTGCCTTGCTCCTGATAATTTCAGCCTTGTCCGTCTTCTCCCAAGTGAACTCAGGGAGCTCTCTCCCAAAATGACCATATGCAGCAGTCAGCTTGTAGATAGGACGAAGAAGATCCAGCTGCTCAATGATAGCTCTCGGACGCATGTCAAACACTTCGCGGATTATCTGCACAATCCTCGACTCTGCTACAGTTCCTGTCCCGAATGTATTTACCATTATAGAAACAGGCTCTGCTATACCTATAGCATATGCCACCTGGACTTCACATTTCTCGCATACTCCTGATGCCACAAGATTTTTTGCAACGTAACGTCCCATATAAGCCGCAGAACGGTCAACCTTGGACGGGTCTTTTCCGGAGAAAGCCCCGCCGCCGTGCCTTCCGGCGCCGCCGTAAGTATCAACAATAATCTTGCGACCAGTAAGGCCGCAATCGCCCATTGGGCCGCCGACTACAAAGCGACCGGTCGGGTTGATAAAAATACGGGTTTTTTCATCCATGAGATTTGCAGGGATAACCTTCTTCACAACTGCATCGATGATTCCCTCTCTGATTGTATCGTGAGAAACATCCGGCGTGTGTTGAGTCGATATGACAACAGTATCGACATATACCGGTTTGTCATTCTCATATCGGATCGATACCTGTGATTTTGAATCCGGGCGAAGGAAGTGAAGCTCCCCTGATTTGCGGACATCCGCAAGACGTTTGACCAACTGATGTGAAAGGAGTATGGGCATAGGCATAAGCTCATCTGTCTCGTTACAGGCATAGCCAAACATTATCCCCTGGTCGCCGGCGCCCTGGTCCTTGAACATCCCCTCCCCTTCGGTAACTCCCATTGAAATATCAGGAGACTGCTTGTCGATAGAGGTCAGGACAGCACAGGTCTCCCAGTCAAACCCCATCTGTGAGTCGTTGTATCCGATCTCCCGGATAGTTTCGCGGACGATCTTGGAATAGTCGATAACCGCCGAAGTGGTTATCTCGCCTGCAATGACCGCCATGCCGGTCGTTACCATCGTTTCGCATGCAACCCTTGCTCTTGGATCCTGCGCTATTATCGCATCTAGTATCGCGTCAGAAATCTGGTCTGCAACCTTATCAGGATGCCCCTCTGAAACTGATTCGGAGCTGAAAATATATTCTTTTTTCTCCATCTGTTGGTCTCCTTGTTCGGATGTACTGGATTCAATTTTAAATTGAGATTTATAGCTTTTTGCCTGTTTTGTTGTCAAGAAATTAAATCTGTCGGGTATCAATCAAAACTGTCGGAGAAATGAGCTGTTATTTCTGATTTCAGATAACTTTCCACTTCCTTTGCCGTAGCAAATTCGAGAGCTTTCAATACCAGATCCTCTGCCTTTGCAAGCGAACATCTCCTTAAGATCTGTTTCACTCGTAGTATTGATGGTGGGGACATGGAAAGTTCGTCAAATCCGAGGCCCAGAAGTATCGGAAGAAAACCCGGGTCACCAGCCATTTCACCGCAGATGCAGGCCTCAATTCCGGCAGCATGAGCAGCATCGACGACCATTTTCAATGACCTCAATATGGCCGGATGTAAAGGCTCATAAAGAGGTGACAAGTGCTCATTGGTCCTGTCAACTGCCAGTGAGTACTGAATAAGATCGTTTGTGCCGACACTGAAAAAATCGACCTCTTTGGCAAGCTGATCAGCCGTCAAAACGGCAGAAGGTATTTCGATCATTATTCCTATCTTGAGGTTTTTATCATAGCTGATACCTTCAGCTTCAAGCTCGTGCTTAATCTCTTGCAAGATCCCTTTTGCTTCCCTTATCTCGGCGACACCGGAAATCATCGGAAAGAAAATTCTCGCCTCTCCATAGGCGCTCGCCCTGAGAATTGCGCGCAGTTGCGGTCTGAATGTCTCGGGGTTGCGTAGTGAAAGCCTGATAGCGCGAAGTCCCAGTGCAGGGTTAAGCTCTTCTTCCAGGTTTAGGCCAGGAACAAACTTGTCGCCTCCGACATCAAGTGTCCTTATGCTGACCGGGAAAGGAGCCACTTTTTTGAGCATCATTTTATATGCTTCAAACTGTTCATCTTCATTCGGAAGGTCAGTACGGTTAATGAAAAGCATTTCAGTCCTGTAGAGTCCGACCCCCTCTCCGCCATGGTCATTGAGGGAATCCACTTCCTCCAAAAACTCAAGATTCCCCTTCAGAGTTATACGATGCCCGTCAACAGTCTCCGAAGATAAATCTTTAAGCTTTGAAAGCTCCCTGTCACAGTATTCATAGTACTGTTTGCGAGCCAGAAGAGCCCCGAAAGCCGTACTATCAGGATTGACCACGGCAATGCCGGTAGAACCGTCGATCACCAGATGATCGCCTGCCATGACTGAAGATGTGGCGCCATCCAGGCCAACTACCGCAGGTATTCCGAGAGCACGGGCGAGAATGGATGTATGGGAGGTTTTCCCTCCGAGGTCGGTTACAAACCCGATAATCCGACTCTTATCAATCTGGAGCACGTCAGCAGGAGAGAGGTCATGAGCGACAATGATTACTTTGCCATCAATATACTGCAACGGTTCCTGTGAAATGCCGGCCATCCGGCGCAGAATCCTCTCACCGACTATTTCAACATCACCTACCCGCTCTCGAAAATACTCATCCTCAATGGCATCAAAAAACTCTCTGAATTTGACGAGCGTCCTTTTGAGTGAGCCCTCGGCATTTATATGCGCAGACTCGATCCTCGCCACGGTTTCCGTTGTAAGCATTGAGTCTTCAAGAATAAGAAGATGAGTATCGAGTACATAGAGATGCTCAGCCCCCCTCTCGGCCTCGATTTGGGATTTTATGAGACGAAGGTCATCTTTTACCATTTCGATAGCATCGAGAAATCTCTTCACTTCTCCTGGAACGTCTTCAGGAAGGATTCCTGTTTCAGAGACTGCCACTTTTGCCCGGTCTGCAACCAATGCCCGGCCGATAGCAATACCGGGGGAAGCGGCGATCCCTTGCATTACGAAATTATCACTCCTCTCCAAAACCATTTTCTATCAATTCTCCGAGTTTCTGGAAGGCCATACCTTCGTCAGCCCCTGCCACTTTCAGGTGAATCAGTGTCCCCTTTGCAGCAGCTAGCATCATTATCCCCATGATGCTCTTGCCATTGACCTCGATACCGTCCCTGAGGACTTTGATATCAGAATCAAACTGACTTGCAGTTTTTACAAAAAGAGCCGAGGCTCTAGCATGGAGCCCCAGCTTATTTACAATCACAAATTGCTGTTCAAGCATGATAAATATCTCAACTCCTTGTAATAATCTCTATTTCTTCAAGTAATCCCCTGCAACAGCTACACCCTCTCTGCCCGAGTCTCTGATCTGTGCTGCCAGCTCCGCCACACCGAACCTCTCCCGATCACTTGCAAAGCGGATCAGCATCGGAAGATTCACCCCTGTAAGCACTTCAACCCTGTTTTCCTGGAGAAAAGAGAGGCTCATGTTTGAGGGGGTTCCACCAAACATATCTGTCATAATGATGATCCCTTCAGCAGAAACTGATTCAATTGCCGAATCAAGCGCCGCCTTTATCTTTTCGACAGAGTCATCAGCATTGATCTCCACAGAAGCAGATGCCTCCATAGGGCCTACAATCATCTCTGCAGCCCTGATGAGTTCTGCAGCCAAACCGGCATGCCCTACCACTACAAGTCCTATCATATCTCAACCTTTCCCGATGTCTCGATGAGTAACTTTCAAGGAAATGTTCCTGCCTTGAAGAAAATCCCGTAAAGCTTCAACAATAACTACAGAACGATGACGCCCTCCTGTGCACCCCACAGAAACCGTCAGATAAGACTTCCCTTCTTTCTGGTACAGAGGAATAAGAAAATCTGTAATGCTGAAAAATTTATCAAGGAATACGGCAGCATCTGGCTGCTCAAAAATAAACTCTTTGACACCGCTGTCAAGCCCTGACAAAGATTTAAGTTTTGGGTCAAAGTAAGGATTGGTCAAAAAACGTACGTCCATGACGATATCCGATTCAAGCGGTACACCATACCTGAATCCAAAAGACTGAATATGAATGTTGAAAATTTTGGGTGCATTCTCACCGGAAACGATACTGACGATCAAATCTTTCAGTTGATGTACATTCAATTCAGATGTTTCTATGACTGATGTTGCAATCTGTTTAAGTCCGGCAAGATGCTCCCGCTCAAAAGCAATGCCTTCAAGTACTGACCCGTTTTCAAGAGCAGGATGTCTGCGTCTGGTTTCAGAAAACCGTCTTACAAGGACTTCGTCTGTTGAGTCGAGGAATAGCACCTCGACTTTGTGCCCGGCCTCACGAAGTTCCCTGAAAAGGATCTCATGGCCCTTGAAAAAGTCCCTTGCGCGGATGTCAATTACAATTGCCACATCATTAATGCGTTCGGAAGATTTCTCCACCAGATCAATGAAGACATTCAGGAGTGCCAGCGGAAGATTGTCAAGACAGAAGAAACCCTCATCTTCCAGGGCATGAACTGCAGATGACTTGCCCGACCCTGACAGACCGGTAATTACACATATCCTGAGCTTACTCAACCTCATCTCCCAAAGGCCGGACATCAAGTCTTGAAAGCAGCTTCTCCTGAAACTCTTTGGCTGAATGATATCCCATGCCTTTCAGGAGGAAGTTCCGGGCAGCTACCTCGATTATTGATGTAAGGTTTCTGCCCGGCCTGACCGGGATGCAGATATAAGGGAGATCTACCCCAAGGATGGCGTATACCTGATCATCCACACCAAGGCGATCATATTCATGATCCGGATCCCATTCTACGAGCTCTATCACCATATCAATGATCTTTTTTTCCCGGATGGAAGAGACTCCGTAAAGGTCCTTTATATTGATGATCCCCAGTCCCCTTATCTCAAGATGGTACTGAATGAGCTCTCCTGCCTGACCTACCAGAGACGCAGGGACTTTCTTCTTGACGTGAATTATGTCATCGCCTACAAGCCGGTGGCCGCGTATGACGAGGTCCAGAGCGCATTCACTCTTCCCTATCCCGCTTTTTCCCAGAAGAAGAAGCCCGACACCGAGGACATCCACCAGAACACCGTGAATGTGGGTCGTCGGGAGAAGTTTTTCCTCAAGGAATTTTGTTATCAGTGAGATGAAGAGCGATGACTGGAGAGATGTGCCCAGGAGAGGAATACCTGCTTTTTCTGCTGCACTTTTCAGGTAATCAGGGGGGGTAAGCCCTTTAGTTACTATGAGGCATGATATGGGGAAAGAGCAGAATCGTGCGACATTGGCTGACGCCAGACCGGTCGGCATCTGTTCAAGATATGAAATTTCCGTGTTGCCCAGCACCTGAAGCCGGTCAGGATGGAGATGCTCTGTGTAACCGGTAAGTGCAAGACCCGGTTTTTGAATCCTTGCACTGTACAAACGGTGTGTCAACCCGGCTTCACCCGCAAACAGTGTAAGGTCAAGACCGTACTCATTATCTTGCAAAAGGTCATGAATCGTGAGGCTTGCCCTGTTCAAATTCGCCTCTCTCTGTTCTCGTGGATAATTCTGTGAATCGAGCCCGAATCCGGAGCTTTCAGCAGTTCATTCCTGATCTCGGGATCCTTAAGTATCCTGGAAATCCTGGCAAGCGTCTGGAGATGGGCTCCGACATCAGCATCAGATGATACAAGGAGAAAAAACAGATGTGCAATCCGGTCATCAAGAGAGTTAAAATCAACCCCTTCACGACTGCGCCCGAACACAAGAAGAGGATCTTTGGTAATACCATGCAGTTTTGCATGAGGTATCGCTATACCGTCACCAATGCCTGTGCTGCCAAGCATTTCCCGTTCCAGAAGAGCCTCCAGAATCACATCTAGAGACACTCCGGGAAACCGCGAAACAACATTGGCTGAAAGCTCTGCAAGAACATCATCTCTGGTTTTAGAGACAAGTTCGGCAATAATCGCTTCCACCGGCAGATCCAATATCATCCTGTCACCATCAGGCCTTACCCGATTTAAGCTCTTGCAGGCTCGATAAGTCCATAGTTGCCGTCCTTCCGGCGATAGATCACACTAAGATTCTCCGATGAAGAATCGGTAAATACAAGAAAATCCTTGTGCATAAGATCCATCTGCATGACAGCCTCATCAACTGACATTGGCTTGATGGAGATCGGCTCGGAACGGATAACTACCGGCGTCTGCTGTTGTTCGAGGCTTTCGGCCTGGACGATAGTTCTACGGCCCTCTTTGGCACGAACGTCAACTGAAGGCTTGTGCCCCTTAAGACGCTCTTTATAACGGCGTAGTTGACGCTCTATCTTGTCAACTACTGCATCAATGGATGCATACATATCATTTGTCGCCTCAGATGCCTTGATTGTAACTCCTTTGGCAGTGAGAGTTATCTCCACGATATGACGAATTTTCTCAACGGTCAGGTATGACTGCGCGATAACAGGCTCGTCGATGTACTTTTTAACCCTCTCAAGTTTCTCTTCCACATAACTTTTCAACGCATCACTCTGCTCCATGTGCCTGAATGTAGTGGTAATCTGCATAAAATCCTCCTGTCTGGTAGTAGTTTCTGCCGCTTCTTCCTAAAACATCCTTTTACGTTCAGAAGATGACCCTAGTCTTAGCATCTCCCGGTATTTTGTGACAGTTCTCCTGGCAATATTGATATTTCCGGCTGCCAGCATCTCTGCCAGAGTCTGGTCACTTAAAGGTTTCTTCTGATCTTCGGCTTCGATCAACTCCTTGATCTTCCTCTTGACACTCTCTGATGCAATGAAATCGCCCCCTGTAATCGAGATGGCACTGTTGAAGAAATACTTCATCTCGAATATACCCTGGGGGGTATGCATATACTTGTTAGTAGTCACACGGCTTATAGTGGACTCGTGCATCCCGATATCCTCTGCAACATCCCTGAGAACAAGCGGACGAAGATACTCTATTCCCTTTTCGAAAAACTCCCTCTGAAATTTTACTATACTTTTTGCAGCCTTGAAGATAGTCCGCTGGCGTTGATGAATGCTCTTGATAAGCCAGATGGCAGCACGCATCTTATCGCTTACATACTCTTCAGTACCGGAATTCAGCTCCTTGAATTTGACATCAGTGTAGTATGGATTGATCCTGAGAGCCGGCAGACCTTCATCGTTGAGCGTAACGACATAATCGTCGCCTACCTTGAACACGAATATATCAGGTGAGATATACTGGACATCATCATGAGCAAACATATGTCCGGGTTTGGGATCAAAGCCTGAGATAACTTTCGCAGCGTCCAGGATATCCTGCAGACTTATTCCGAGAGCCTTCGAAATCTGTTTGTACCGTCTTGTCTCCAGATCTTTGAGGTGGTCACGCAGAATCTGGTCTACAACCCCTCCCTGCATCCCGAGTTGCTGAACCTGTATAAGCAGGCACTCTCTAAGGTCTCTTGCTGCGACTCCGGGAGGATCGAAATCCTGGACCCTTTTAAGAACCCTTTCTACAGTCTCGTCCGACGATTCATAAGATCTGGCAATATCTTCTACCGTGGTTCTCAGATAACCATCTTCGTCAATATTCCCGATGATCTCGACAGCTATACCGATATCTTCCTCTTCAAATTTTGAAAGATTCAGCTGCCACATAAGGTGATCTGCGAGAGTTCCCTTTTTGGTCAGCAGGTTTTCGAAAGAGGGGCGATCCTCATCATCACTGTACTGCTCCCCTGAACTGTAGTTATATCCATCAAGATAGGAGTCCCAATCCATCTCCTTGATGGTATCGCTTCCGGCAGTAACCTCCTTGAAACTATCCCCCTCTTTCAGCGTTTCAGGCTCCCGCTCCTGTATCTCGACCTGTTCAACCTCCTTGAGGCTCTCCTGCTCAATGGTCTCCTCAAGAATCGGATTTTCTTCAAGCTCCTGTTGTACAAGATCCTGAAGTTCAAGACGGGACAGCTGAAGTAGCTTGATTGCCTGCTGCAGCTGAGGAGTCATTACCAGCTGTTGCGTAAGCTTCATCTGTTGGCGCATTTCAATTGCCATCATTCATCCCCACAAAAAATCTTTATCCTGTAAGCACTAAAGCCGGAACTTGTCACCGAGATAGATTTCCTTTGCTTTTCTGCTGTTTGCAATCTGCTCCGGAGTGCCACACTCCAGAATCTCTCCGGCATTCACAATATAAGCCTTATCACAGACACCGAGCGTCTCGCGCACATTATGGTCTGATATAAGTACACCGATATTTTTTGCCTTCAGCTCAGCTATTATGTTCTGGATATCAATGACCGCAATCGGGTCGATGCCCGCAAAAGGCTCATCCAGAAGTATAAATTTTGGTCTTGTCGTCAGGGCTCTGGCAATTTCAACCCTTCTCCGCTCGCCGCCGGAAAGGGCATACCCCTTACTCTTTGCAATATGGGTTATCCTGAACTCGTTTAACAGCTCGTCAGCCCTCTGTCTCTGCATCTGACTTGTCGGCTCTACGGTCTCAAGGATAGCAAGCAGGTTTTCTTCGACAGTAAGACGTCTGAAAACAGATGGCTCTTGAGGGAGATAACTGAGCCCGGACCTTGCTCTCATGAAAACCGGCATCCCGGTTATCGACACGCCCCCCATCATAATCTCGCCGCTGTCCGGCTTGCACAAACCTACCACCATATAGAACGTAGTGGTCTTGCCGGCTCCGTTGGGTCCGAGCAGACCTGCAACCTCTCCTGCCTCAAGGTCGATATCGATGCCATTAACAACCAGCCTGCCGCCGAAAGATTTCTTCAGGCCCCTTGCGCTAAGAGTGTTATGGCTTTTTTGAACTACCATCAGAACCCTTGCCCTGTGGATAAATAACTGCTTCTACCCTTTTCCCTGAACCGGAAGTAACTTCACTCCGGTCCTGGTCGAGATAGTATGTTATGACCTTGCCGGAGATAGTGTCATTGTTCTGAAAAACCTTCGGATTACCATCCAGGACGATCTTTGAACTTTTTGCATCATAGACTCCATGATCAGCCTGGGCGCGCCTGGGACCCTGGACTATACGAACATTTCCGAAAACCTCGGCAGTGCTGATCTCGTTGCCAGCCACGGAATATACTACAACAAACTTGTCCGAGTAGATTGTAAGGTCACCCTGCCTGGCAGCGACATTTCCGGAAAATGTTGCTAGCTTCCGTTCATTATCGGTCACAAGCGTATCGGATTTAATCGTGATAGGTTCACTACTTCGCTTGGAAAATGAAAGATTCCCCTCAGCAAAAACCTGGAAAGAGAACGCAAAGAAAACCAGAAGAACAGAACAAATACTCCGGATCATTTCTCCCTCATACCCGGGTAAAGAGTAGCTGAAACCCTGCTGTGGATTTTTCCCGCAAAACCGTCAATCGTGAAATCCATCCCAACCCCTTCGACTGAAAGACCTTTATCCGCAAATGTGACATGTTCTTTGGTGCTGAAAATTCTGGATTTGGAGTTATATGACAATCCAGGACTCTTAAAGAATGCGCCATCTTCAGCCCTGGCCATGACCTCTCCCCTGAGAATCAGATTTCTGGAGGTATGAAAATATTCACCGTGCCTTGCAGTTACAGTCACAGGACCTTTCTGATCACTCTCAACGATAAAACGGATACCTGAAAGGGTGCTCTTTTCCGCCGTCTTGTCATACTCTCCGCTCTCGGCAAAAAGTTCCCATTTTTTTCTACCTGCATCATTTTCTGTAAAATGAATCGCCTTAAGTGCAACATCCGCGGCAAACTGCTTGGGAAGGGAGTGCTTATCCCTCCTGGAGCTTTCAATAAAGAACCTGACCGTTATCGCAGCAACAACAAGAAGGGCAACAATCAGAATCCCGCCGAGCAATCGTCTGAGCAAAAAAGAATTGGCCATAAAGTCGTTAAACTATAACACCAAAACGGTTTACAGTAAAGTGTTAGATAATGATGTTTTGCAGCTTTGGCACAAAGCTTGTATTAAAAAAGCGGCTTCTTGTGGAGTCCCACTGGCAGCCGCTTTTATAGCGTCATCATCAAATGTCTTGAATAACTATCGAATTTTCAAACTAAAAATCAGAAGTATCTTGCTGTCAACTCCTCCCACTTCCCCTGAGCTTTCAGAAGCATGTCGGAGATTTCCCGTACCGCGCCCCACCCGCCGGGGTTCCTTGTTACAAAATGAGCAAAAGGTAGCACTTCAGCAACTGCATCTGCAGGAGCAGCAGCAAACCCGACCCGCTTCAGCACCGGTATATCGATCAGATCGTCACCGATAAAAGCTGCTTCGTCATCCGAAAACCCGGTGTCAGCAAGTATCCTGAGGTATGGCGACAGCTTGTCTGTCGCTTTCTGAAACACCCGCTCGATACCCAATTCGGTTGCACGATTTGCGACAACTTTTGATTCCCGGCCGGAGATGATCCCGACTTCGATTCCTGCCCGCTGGAGCATCTTGATTCCGTGGCCGTCCTTGACATTGAAGAATTTGCTTTCAACCCCGTTCGAGTCGAATATGATCCTGCCGTCGGTCATGACACCGTCAACATCAAGCAGCAAAAGTCTGATCTTCTTCAGGCGCTCTTTCATCAGGCTATCCCCGCTTTGAGAAGATCATGGAG
>JBGQLM010000066.1:0-23183 GCA_041500085.1 Geobacteraceae bacterium | reverse complement strand
TGAAGTATTCCGATCGGCCTGTTCGTACTCTCATCTTCAAAGACAAAGAGCGAGGTGATCGAATACTGTTCCATCTTCTGCAGACCCTTGGCAGCAAGCTCGCTGTTCAGTATCCGTTTCGGATTACGGATCATCAACTCACTGGCAGGGTGATCAAGGAAATCTGTCCCCTTTTCCAGTGCCCTTCTGAGGTCTCCATCAGTAATCACTCCCAGGAGCGCTCCTTCGTCATCAACGACCCCGGTACACCCCAGTCCTTTGGAAGTGATCTCGAAAATCGCCTCTCTCATGAGTTTATCTGCCTTGACCAGCGGCACGGAATTCCCGGAATGCATCATATCGCTTACCGAAAGGAGCAGTTTCTTCCCGAGTGCACCACCAGGGTGGAAAAGAGCAAAATCCTCCTCCTTGAAGCCCCGCTCAACCAGAAGCGCAACGGCAAGCGCATCGCCCATGGCCAAGGTGGCAGTAGTAGAAGCGGTGGGCGCAAGACCAAGCGGACAGGCCTCCTCCTTTATTGCGACGTTCAGATGGATATCGCCTGCCTTTGCCAGGGTTGACGAGGGTTTTCCGGTCATGGAAACGAGTTCGGCGCCAATACGCTTCACAATCGGAAGTATCCGTAAAACCTCTTCGGTCTCGCCGCTGTTGGAGATAGCGATAACAACATCACCCCTGATGATCATCCCGAGATCGCCATGCAGCGCCTCCCCGGGGTGAAGGAAAAAAGACGGCGTCCCGGTTGATGACATTGTAGAGGCGATCTTCTGACCTATCAGTCCGGATTTACCCATTCCGGTTACAATGACCCTCCCCTTTGAGGCAAGTATCATCCGGACAGCTTTTTCAAAACTGGCGTCCACCGACTCTGCCAGAGCAGAAAGCGCTTCTGCCTCAAGCCGTATTACTCTTTTTGCTTCCTCGATAATCATGGCTGTTTCACAATAGCGTCGATCGCCAGCAGTTTTTCCAGGAGTCCGGCCAGGTCATCCAGCTTCACCGAATTAGGCCCATCGCAAAGTGCCTTGTCAGGATCCTCATGAACCTCCATAAATATCCCGTCAATGCCTGTTGCCACGGCTGCGCGGCCAAGATACTCGACAAACTCCCGCTGACCGCCTGATGAGCCCCCCTGGCCTCCCGGGAGCTGGACACTGTGGGTCGCGTCAAAGACGACAGGGTAACCCAGGCGCCTCATGATCGGGAGACTGCGCATATCGGAAACCAGATTATTGTAGCCGAAGGAGACGCCTCTTTCGGTGAGGATGAGACTGCTGTTTCCCGAATCGACCGCCTTGCCGACGACATTAGCCATATCCCAGGGAGCAAGAAACTGACCCTTCTTGATATTGAGAACTTTCCCCGATTTTGCCGCAGCAACTACCAGATCGGTCTGGCGGCAGAGGAATGCCGGGATCTGAAGGATATCCAGAACAGAAGCAGCTTCAGCTATCTGATCGATACCGTGGATATCGGAAAGGAGTGGAAGCCCGAAAGTCTCCTTGACCTTGGCAAGGATCCGAAGCCCCTCCTTCATACCCGGTCCGCGGAAGGCAGTCACCGAAGTCCTGTTGGCCTTGTCATACGAAGCCTTGAAAACCAGCTGCATCCCGACCCTGGAGGTGATCCCGATCAGTTTCTCCGCCACCCGCAGGGTCGCATCTTCATTCTCGATTACGCATGGCCCGGCAATCAGAAGCAGCGGATTGCTCCCGCCTATCGAGACATTTCCTATCTTTATCTCTCTCACCTGAATATCCAAAGACACTTGACTACCCCCTGTTTGCCAGCGACGAAGCGATGAATGCCTTGAAGAGCGGATGAGGATTCAGAGGGCGCGACTTGAACTCGGGATGGAACTGGCAACCCAGGAACCAGGGGTGATCGGCTATCTCCACTATCTCCACAAGATCGACCTCCTTATATGTCCCGGAAAGGATCAGGCCGTTGGCAGTCAGGATGTCACGATAAGCGTTGTTGAATTCGAACCTGTGGCGATGACGCTCCGAAATCTCTGCGCCACCATATGCCTTCTGGGCATAGGTCCCTTTTTTCAGTGTGCAGGGGTAGGCTCCCAATCGCATGGTTCCCCCTTTTTTCATCACACCCTTCTGCTCTTCCATCAGGTGGATCAGGGGATTTTCGCAGTCAGCCCTGAACTCGCTGGAAAAAGCATCCTTGAGCCCGCAGACATTCCTGCCGTACTCGACAACCGCCATCTGCATACCGAGACAAATCCCGAAGAAGGGGACTTTTCTGGTACGGGCAAACTCGATCGCGCTAATCTTCCCTTCTGTGCCCCGTTCGCCGAATCCGCCCGGGACCAGGATCCCGTCAACATCGGTAAAAGCTCCGTCAACGCCCTCCTGCTCGATTTTTTCCGAGTCTACATACTTGAGAACAACCCGGCAGTCATTGGCAATTCCGCCATGAGTGAGCGCTTCGGCAAGAGATTTGTATGAATCCGCCAAATGGACATATTTGCCGACTATGGCAATCTTCACTTCCCCGTGGGAAGGCTCCCTGAGTTTCTCAACCACGCTCTGCCAGGCGGAGAGGTCAGGTGCTTTTGTCCAGATATTGAGCTTCTCCACGACCTGATCGTCCAGACCCTCCTTGTGCAGCGCCTGAGGGACGGCATAGATATGATCTGCGTCAGGTGAAGTGATAACCGCTTTCTCGTCAACATTACAGAAGAGCGCGATCTTGCGTTTAAGCTCCCTCGGCACCTCCTGTTCGCAGCGGCAAAGGAGGATATCGGGCTGGATACCTATCTGCTGAAGCTCCTTCACGGAGTGCTGAGTCGGCTTGCTCTTCAGCTCGCCGGCGGTCTTGATGTACGGAACGAGCGTCAGATGGATGTAGAGGACGTTCCCGTGTCCGCGGTCGCTCCGGAACTGCCGTATCGCTTCCAGGAACGGGAGGGACTCGATATCCCCTACTGTGCCCCCGATTTCGACAATAGCGACATCGTTCCCCTTGGCATTTTCGAGGATCTTCTGTTTTATCTCATCGGTTATATGCGGGATGACCTGCACTGTACCGCCCAGATAATCGCCCCGACGCTCCTTCTCGATAACCGAGAAGTAGACCTGACCGGTGGTGAAGTTGCTTTTCTTTGAGAGCCTCGCAGTCGTATAACGCTCGTAATGCCCGAGATCCAGATCGGTCTCGGCGCCGTCGTCCGTTACAAAGACCTCGCCATGCTGAAAAGGCGACATGGTGCCTGGATCGACATTGATGTACGGGTCGAGCTTCTGCAGCGTTACCTTCAGGCCCCGGGCCTCCAGAAGAGCGCCGAGAGATGCTGATGCCAGCCCTTTTCCTATAGATGAAACAACGCCGCCGGTTACGAATATAAATTTTGTCTTCATATCATTTTCACCCGTTTTCATTGAAGTTTTCTGAGTTTATCGACGACAGCGGCAAGATCCGCCGGGGTATCTACTCCTATCGAATCATGAGAGGTCTCAATAACCTTGATCCGGTAGCCGTTCTCGAGAACGCGGAGCTGCTCAAGCTTTTCGGAAAGTTCCAGATAGGTCGGCGACATCTGCGAAAACTGGAGCAGAAACTCCCGCCGGTAGACGTAAAGCCCGACATGCTTGTAACAGAGAAGCTTTCCTGTCGAGAACTTTTCATCTTTCAGGTCGTTCCATTTATCGCGGAAGTTGGGAACGGGTGAACGGGAGAAATAAAGCGCAAACCCCTCCCAGTCGGTTACGACCTTCACCACGTTCGGGCTCAGGAAATCGTGGAGCGTCTTGATCCTCGATTTAAGCGTCGACATCATTATCGAACCGTCACCCACCAAAGGTTCGATCGCTTCATCGATCATGGCCGGTTCGATCAAGGGTTCGTCACCCTGGACATTGACGATGATATCGCTGTCGATCCGGCCCGCAACTTCGGCCAGCCGGTCGGTCCCTGTTTCATGACCGGTCGAGGTCATCTCGACCCTGCCGCCGAATTTACGGACAACAGAGGCAATCCGCTCGTCATCAGTAGCCACCACGACATCGGAGACAAGGGACGAACGGATCGTCCGCTCATACACATGCTGGATCATCGGCTTGCCACAGATGTCTGCCAGAGCCTTCCCCTCGAAGCGGGTGGAACCGTACCTGGCAGGAATAATTGCTGTAATTTTCATGGGATATAAGGACCGTTCCAGTAGTGTCAGTCCCTTTAGTACGGCGGGACGTATAACGCTACATCAAACGGGAGGAGGTGTCAAGGTGGTATCTGAAGCAGTATCGGGTTTGTGCGACAGACCGTTATTGATTGGCTGAGTCAGCTTTCGAAGCAATACCACAGCCTTGGATTCCGCAAGGATTCACCCTCCGGCGGCAAATGGTATATAATATCAGTATGGACAAGATAACCTGTATAGAAAGGAGGTCTACCATGAGAAGGCTAACAATCTTCGTCCCGGCAATATTGGTATCCCTGCTGATATCAGTCGTACCGGTACTCTCTGCCGAGAACAGAATAGTGGATGAGTCGCTGTTACCCAAAAAAGACACATGCCTGCTGTTCGCCAGGAACTGTCAGGATCATGCCTATGTTATCCAGCAGCGGATAGATCGATTGCAGGGGGAAATATTCAAAGGGACTACGGTATATACCCATGATGAACTGAACATACTCAGGCAAAAACTCAATGACGCAAACAAGGCACTGGAGTTTTTGATCCGTGAAGAAGGTGCTTAACGCTCGCACCTGGAAACCGGCATGAGTTGAGAGGGACTGCAGTTTGGTCTCTCTTTTTTATCGCGATAGGCAAACAACGGCTAAAAGAAGCATCCGGAGTTGCGTTTCTGCAGCAGCATAGCATCGGCTATTGCCAGCATGCGGGTGGACGTTGGATGGCCAAAGGGATGCAAGGAGGAAGATTGATTACGTGGGAGTTACTCTACGAGTCTGATTACTTCAGGTGCTATCGCCCTGAGAGAGAGCACCTGGTCCACTCCGCCAAGCTTGATGGCTTCGCAGGGCATGCCGAAGACAACGGAAGACGCTTCGTCCTGGGCAATGGTTTTCGCCCCGGACTCCTTCAGCTCCAGCATCCCCCGGGCGCCGTCGTCACCCATTCCGGTCATGATAACACCTACGGCATTTTTCCCGGCATAGCGGGCAGCGGAGCGGAACAGGACATCCACCGAGGGCCGGTGACGGCAGACAAGTGGACCGTCCTTGACCTCTACAAAATACCGGGCACCGCTTCTTTTAAGGAGGATATGACTGTTTCCCGGAGCGATGAGGGCCCGTCCGGGAATGACCGGGTCGTTGTTCTCAGCCTCCTTGACACTTACACGGCAGATCCCGTCAAGGCGCCTGGCAAAGGCCGAGGTGAAATGTTCCGGCATATGCTGCACGATAACGACACCGGGGCTGCCTGCCGGAAGTGCCTCAAGAAAGACTCGCAGCGCCTCCGTCCCTCCGGTTGACGCCCCCACTACCACCACCTTGTCCGTTGTCATATCAAATGGCAGGGGCTTGGCTCTGGGTATAACGGCATCGGCGGTCAGCTTCGGGGCAATCTCCCGTCTCTGTCCGGCAATCTTTTTCACACGCACCTGTCCTGCAGCCTTGATTGCATCGCAGATGCGCAGTGACGACTCTTCGAAAAACCGGCGGCTATCCAGACGCGGCTTTTCGATGATCTCGACGGCTCCGGCTTCAAGAGCCTTCAGAGCGACTTCCGAACCCTTTTCAGTAACGCTTGAGCAGATTACCACCGGCAGCGGATGCTGCCGCATGATCTTCTGTAAAAAAGAGATCCCATCCATCCGCGGCATCTCCACATCCAGAGTGATCACGTCGGGAACAGCAGTTTTCATCCGCTCGGCCGCCATAAACGGATCGGCGGCAGTCGCCATCACTTCAAGCTCCGGATCCGCTGCGATGATCTCTGCCAGCACCTGGCGGACCACGGCAGAGTCATCGACGATCAACACCTTAAGCTTCTTTTTCACCCCGCCCCCCACGGCTTGCAATGCTGTTAAGCCGCCGCAAGAAGACCTCGCCGGTTTCGGTGCTGAAGAGAATCTTTCTCCCGCAGACCCCACCGACATCGGCGGCAACCACTTTGATCCCTTTGCCTTCCAGGAGCTCTTTTGCCCGGTCGACATTCTGCCGGCCGACGGAATTCCTGCCATCTGCTTCGGCAGCAATGCGAAACATGTCGGCGCCGCCGAACAGTTTGGCTTCGATGCTCCCAAGCGGCACCCCCCGCGCCCTGAACGCCTCGATCATGCCATGAATGGCGCAATCCACATGGCGGAACCTCTCCGGACAGCTGTCACATTGGTCCTTCTCCTTGCATGACGGCAGTAGCGCATGACAGACGGCTCCGATGCCAAAGCGACGGCTGGTCATGGTGACGGCTACGCATGAACCGAGCAGAGTGGCGATGATGCCCGGCTCATCGGTAATCGCCATATCGCCCGGCTTGAGAAAAAAATAGGGCAGCGTTGTCGGTACAACATTCATGCAACTTTCCGGTAAACGGTTGGACAGACCTGCACCAGGGGGAGCTCGAACCCGCTGAGGGTCTCGGAATGCCCCATAAAGAGAAAACCTCCCGCCGCAATATGGGTGCAAAAGCGCTTGAGCAGCTTCTCCTGGGTAGGCCGATCGAAATAGATGATGACATTGCGGCAGAAAATGATATCCATCTTTTCCACCATGCCGAAATTACTCTCCATGAAGTTGATCCGGCGAAAGCGGACTTTTGCCCTTAGTTCCGGGACTATCCGGTAGAGACCGCTTTCCCGGTCCTTGCTCCGGAGCAGATATTTCCTTTTCAGCTGCAGCGGCACAGGAGCTACCCGATCTTCGCAATAAACAGCCTGCTCGGCTTTTTCCAGAACTTTGGTTGAGATGTCGGATGCCAGGATCTGGTAGTCGAAATCGTCATATCCGGCTTTGAACTCGTGCAGCATCATGGCCAGGGTATAGGGCTCCTCGCCGGTCGAGCAGCCGGCACTCCAGACCATCAGCCTGCGAGCCCCGCCCCTGGAGCAGTTCAGACGCCACTCCGGCAGCAGCCTCTGGGTGAGGATGTCAAAATGATCGGCCTCGCGAAAAAAATCGGTTTTGTTGGTAGTCGCCAGATCGATCATTCTGACCTGCTCTTCTGCTCCGGAAAGGCCGAAAAGATAGCCACAGTAATCGGCAAAGGAGCGGAAGTTCAACTCCCGCAGTCGCTTGCCCAGCCGCGCCTCCAGCATGCTCTTTTTGGAGTGCGTCATTTTGATGCCGCACTCTTCATGGATGAACCGGCTGAGCCGGGTATAATCCCCGTGGGAAAGCCTCGGCAGATCAGAACTTCTCAAAGGAAGCATCCAGCTTGTCGCCGACCACGCTCCCCATGTCCAGGTCAACGCCCCCGGCAATATGTCGAGCATAGCCGTTTGCTTTACCCATGGCGGCCAGATTATACAATTTGCCACGACTGGGCCGCTTTTCACGGAAAACGGTATTCGGGCGCATCTGCTGCACCGGTGCGGACCGGTGGTCCGCTCTGTCATCCACCCGGAAGAAAGAGATAGTATGCTGCAGCTGCTCCGACTGGGAAGAGAGCTCTTCGGCCGTAGAGGCCATCTCTTCCGAAGCGGAAGCATTCTGCTGAATTACCTGGTCCAGCTGCTGAATCGCCTTGTTGATCTGTTCAGCTCCCAGATCCTGCTCGCGGCTAGCGGCATTGATCTCCTGCACCAGTTCGGCAGTACGCTGAATGTCCGGCACCATTTTGTCGAGCAGATTACCGGCTTTTTCCGCCACGTCGACACTCGTCCCGGACAGTTCACTGATCTCTGCCGCCGCCTTCTGGCTCCGTTCGGCAAGCTTTCTCACTTCACTGGCCACGACGGCAAACCCTTTGCCGTGTTCACCGGCCCGCGCCGCTTCTATGGCGGCATTCAGGGCAAGCAGGTTCGTCTGCCTGGCAATCTCTTCAATGATGGAAATCTTGTTGGCAATCTGCTTCATGGCGCCGACCGTCTCTGCCACGGCTTTGCCACCTTCTCTGGCAGCCTGGGCGGACTGCACGGCAATTCTCTCCGTCTGCATGGCATTGTCGGCGTTCTGGCGGATATTGGAGGTCATCTCTTCCATGGATGAAGATGCCTCTTCTGCCGCAGCAGCCTGCTCGCTGGCCCCCTGGGACATCTCTTCGGCACTGGAGGAGAGCTGCTGGCTTCCGGAAGCCACATTGTCGGCCGCACTCTTGACTTCGCCTACTATTTCCCGCAGCTTCCCTACCATGTTCTGCATGGCGGTCAGGAGCTGGCTCGCCTCATCTCTGCCGTACGGGGCAAGGGTGACGGTCAGGTCTCCTTCGGCGAGCAGGTTGGAAACCTTGACTGCTTCCTGTAATGGACCGGTTATGCTGCGGGTGATCAGAAAGCTGACCAGGATACCGGCCAACAGGGCGAAAACAGCAGCAACGATGTTCACCATGCGGGTGGAGTGGTAGACCTTGCCAGCATCCCCGTAGCTGGTCATGATCTGCTCTTCCTCGAATTTGACCAGTTCCCGGAAAGAGCTGAAGATCTTGTCGTCAAGGGGCGCTGCCTCCTTGTTGAAGATGGCCATCGCCTCTCCTGCCTTGTCTGCCAGGGTGAGCTCCTCCACCTTCAGGTTGGCCGCCTTGGCGTTGGCAATACTGGCATTGACCGCCGCCATCAGCACCTTCCCCTTTTCCGAAGTTTCCTCTTTCTCCAGCTTCGTCATGATCTCCCGGTACTCGGCGCGCAGCTTCTCGATTTCGGTATAAACCTCGCGACGGGCAGACATATCCTTGAGCATCATCATCTGCACACCATCTACCACCTGGGTAATCACCTTTTGCGCATCATTGGCGTGTTTGATCTTGGCGTAGCTGAACTGGACTATATGCTCCAGATTGTCGTCCATCCTGCGCAGACCGCTGATGGACATGATGGTAACCAGAGTCAGAAACAACAGCACCAGACCGAATCCCAGCCCAAGCCGCATTCCGATTTTCAGATTATTAAGCTTCATCTTGTTTATTCTCCTTTGTCGTGCACATATGATTTATTGAATTTCAGGAATTGACTGCCGCCTTGTCCTCTTCCTCCATATCCATGACGGCTGTCAATTCGGAGAGGGAAAAGATCTTGTCTATGTCGAGGATGATGATGAACTGGTCGTCATATTTTCCCATCCCTCGGATAAAGTTGATATTCAACCTGGTGCCGATGCGCGGCGGCGGTTCGATGCGATCCGTATCCAGATCCAGCACCTCCTGCACCGCATCGGCCATGGCCCCGACCACCGTTGTTTCCCCGTCCACGGTTATCTCGACAATGATGATACAGGTGTTGACACCCTGACAGGTGGCCGGCATGCCGAACTTGAGGCGCATATCAACCACCGGCACGACACTGCCGCGCAGGTTGATGACCCCCCGCATGAAATCAGGCGTGCCGGGGATTCCGGTAACCGCCGTAAAATCCAGGACTTCCCGGACCTTGCCGATATCCAGGGCAAACACCTCGTTTGCCAGCTTGAACGTCAGGTATTGGGTGGTTTCCGCAGCTGTTCCGTCTTGCATAATCTTTCCCCTTTTATTGAACGATCCGTTTCGTAGGGGCGCATGGCATGCGCCCTGAATTCCCGGCATTTTTCACGCCGCACACTCAACCAGCTCCTCCGCATGAACAATCTGCGGTACATCCAGGATCAGGGCAACCGTGCCGTCCCCAAGAATGGTGGCGCCGGACAGCCCTGCCACGTCCCGGAACACCCTGCCGAGCGACTTGATGACCGTCTGATGCTCGCCGATGACCTGATCCACAACGAGTCCGACCCTCTTCCCCTCGACTTCGGTGATGACCACCTGCTCTCTGTCCGGTGCCCGGTCTTTGACACCAAAGCGCTGCCGCAGCGGGATATAGGGAACGATCATCCCCCTGACATTCACCAGGTGACGGCCATTGGAGCGGGCGATATCCTCCCGGCTCAGTTCGATACACTCTTCGACCAGAGACAGGGGGAGCACGTAACAATCACTTCCGACGCGCACCAGGAGGCTTTCAATGATCGCCAGGGTAAGAGGAATGCGGAGCGTAAAGGTGGTTCCCGCCCCCTTCGTGCTGGCAACCGTCGCAGAACCACGAAGCAGGTCCACCCCCTTGCGGACTACGTCCATCCCCACGCCACGGCCGGAAACACTGGTAATCAGGTCGGCAGTGGATAACCCGGGGGTAAAAATGAGGTTTAGCAGCTCCGTATCGGAGAGTTCCGCCCCCGCCGGGATCACCCCCCGCTCCATTGCCCGTTTTCTGAGAACTTCGCGGTCAATGCCTTTGCCATCGTCGCTGATGGATATCTGAACGCAGTCACCGGAGTGAATTGCTGTCAGGCGCAGCCTGCCAGGGCCGGATTTGCCGGCAGCCTCGCGGACAGCGGGCGTTTCAATGCCGTGGTCGATGCAGTTCCTGATCAGGTGCACCAGCGGATCAGCCAGTTTTTCGATAACCGTCTTGTCCAGCTCCGTCTCGCCCCCTTCGGCAACCAGTTCGATCTCCTTGCCGAGTTCTCCGGCCAGGTCATGAACCAGCCGGCGCAGGCGGCTGAAGGTACTGCCGATAGGGAGCATCCTGATGCTGAGAGTGTTGTCCCGTAAATCTCCGGTAAGCCTCTCCAACTCCTCGGCAAGGGCAAGCAGGTTATGGTCATCGCGGCCGGCAGCTGTACGGGTCAGCCTTGCCTGCACGGTCACCAGCTCTCCTACCAGGTTGACGAGGCTATCGAGCTTGCCTGCAGACACCCGGATACTGGAGATAGCTTCGTAAACCGGCCCTTCGGTCACGGCTTCTCCAGAGGCAGCGACAGAAACGTCGAAAGCTGCGAGACCTGCTGCCGCACCTTCCTCATTAGCAACGGTTTCGAGCAACTCAATCTCCACCTCATCATCATCGGAGAAGATAAAAACGTCCCGGATGGCATCCAGGCCACACTCCGTGGCAAGCTCTATCTCCCAGGAAAGGTAGCAGCACGTTGGTTCAAGCTCCTCCAGTGCGGGAATAGCCTCTGTCAGCGCCCTGACCCGGCAATTGCCAAGCATGCGGAGCTCACTGAAAAGATGCACGGGGTTGGCGCCCATGCGGAAGGTATCCCTTCCCGGACTGTAACGGATCCGAAAAGATGTAAGAGCGGCCGGGACAGACGCGCCGGTGTCGGGTTCCGGAAGGGCCACCCCTGCTTCGGCCGGCACCATCATCCGGAAAGAGTCGATTATATGCCTGACCCGCCCTTCCAGCCCGGCACTGCTCCCGACCGGGAGCAATAACATCTCCTTGAGCAGATCACGAGCCTGCAGGGTAAGGGCGACAAGGTCCCGGCTCACGCTGATGCCGCCATCGCGGACAAGATCGAAGACGGTCTCCATTTCGTGACTGAACGAGGCCACTCCGTCATACCCGAACATGGAGCTCGACCCTTTGATGGTGTGCAGCGCCCGGAAAATCCGGTCGACCAGGCTACTTTCAGCAGGGCTCTTTTCCAGCTCCAGGAGAGCGATTTCAAGCTCGGCAAGGAGTTCGTCCGATTCCTCCAGGAATACTTGTCGGCAGTGTTCGATCATCCGAGTACCTTGCGTACCACCGCAAGAAGCTGTTCCGGCAGAAAAGGCTTGGTAATCCAACCGGTTGCTCCTGCCGCCCGCGCCTCTTTTTTTCTGAGGTCGTGGGATTCGGTAGTCAGCATGATAACCGGGGTAAACTTTGAAGCCGGATGTTGGCGCACACTGTGAATCAGGCTGATACCGTCCATATGGGGCATATTGAGGTCGGTAATGACCATATCCACCTTCTCGCTTTGCAGTTTGGCAAGTCCGTCCCGGCCGTCCTTGGCTTCAATCACCCGGTAACCGCTCTCCTGCAGCGTAAAGGAGAGCATCATCCTCATACTTGCAGAGTCATCAACCGCCAGAATGGTTTTATGCATTTTTTTACTCCTTCCAGAGGGCATGAACACCCTTGTTTTTACCGCCATCTTCGGGCAGGAAGCCTGCCGCTTCAGCCGTTCTTTCAAGAGCGGCTGAAAACCCGCTCAGCGCGAACTTTTTCCCCATGCGTTCCGCAGTGAGGCGGGTTGAAAGGATCATTTGGAGCACAGTCGGATCTGTAGCAGTGATCGCTCCGACATTCAACAGCAGATCCCCGCAGGCACCCAGGGCTGAAACCAGAGCCGCCTTCAGCTCCTCGACCTCGTTAACGGTAACTCCACCTGCCGGAGTGATGATGACCCTGCTGCCTTCGCATGACTCAGAATCCTGCGTTTTTGTTAACTCCATGTTTTCTCCGTTTCCCGGATGAACGGGGTTAGTCAGAAAAGTTCGACATTATTGTCGAAATGACCGGCACCGGCCGAAGCGGACTCACCGTTCCAGCCGCAGGAGTCAAATCCGTCCAAAAACTTCCGATGAACGGCACGTTCGCTCCCCATCGTATAGCGCAGCTCCGCAGCCTGAACAGCATCAGACCTGTTTCCGTTCCGGGCTTGTCCTGCAACAGACTGTTCAAGCCTTGGGAGCAGGTTGTTTTGCACCACAGCGATGATTTCCCGGCTTGCCAACGCCGCCGTTGTTCCTGCAATTGTGCCTGCAAGGGAATCAGCCGCCAAATCCGTACGGAGCAGCAGCTCGCCGGCTTCATCAATGAGCCCCTTAAGGCGCTCGACCGTCGCGGCAAGTTCTTCTGTCAGTAGCATGGAGGTCCGTTCACTCTCTCCATGCATCTCCTCACGCAGTCCAATAACGCGCCGGGTGATTGTCTGGATGGTGGAATTGATTGTGGCAGCCTGGCGGCAGATATCATCGGATTGATTCTTGACGTTTTCCGCGATCACGCTGAAAGCTGCCCCATCCTTGCCCGCTTGAGCTGCCTTGATAATGGCATTCAGGGCGATCAGGCGAATTTCGGAACCAAGGAAATCGATCTCTCCGGCAAAACCGGTAATCTCTCCCATGGCCTCAGTCGTGGAGTGGACAATGCCGGCAAGGCTCTCCTTGGCGGTCATATTTTCGGCAAATGCACCTACCAGTGAATTCAAGCCCAGTTCGATATCGGCAAGGGATGATTTCCCTACCCCGTCTGCTTGCTGAAAAAGGCCATGGACCATCGCCGCAGAGCTGGCTGCTCCGGCTGAAACTCCATGCAGGCTCGCAGCGATCCTGGTCACGGCATTCACCAGCTCATCAGCACTGTTGGCAAGCTGTGCCGACTGCAATGCGCAGATACCTGCCAATTCATCTGAAATTATTCCGGCAACGGACCCGTTTTCAGAAGCAACAAGCCGCCTCACCCCGACAAGAGCTTCACGGGCATGCTCCATCTGCTGTCTGGTAATATCCTGAAACTGCAGTGCAACCACTATCGAACCGACATCCCGCGAAATTTCGCCTGAGCGGCTGGAAATATCCCTTGCCGCAACCGAACACTTGCCGTGCATCTCGACCATGATGGCAATCCTGGTCCGCACAGTGTCCACCATTCTCCGGTTGAGCTGCTGCCGGGTCATGCCAAGATCGGCGACCATGGCTCTCCCCTTCACCAGATCGGCATTCAGGGTTTTTATCCTGGACAGGATGGCAATCGATTTGCCGTTTATGTTCTGGGAAAGAGTTCCGATGTCGGTGGCCACGTTCCGGAAGCCCGTTCCTCTCTCCGCCAGGGATGCGCCTTGAATATTGGTGAGCAGCTTCAGCATGCGCAGGTTGCCGACATGCCCCTTGAAGCTCTCCATCAGGCGTTCCATTTCACGGAACTCGTCAAAGATCCCGGCAAGCAGGGTGCCGACCTGGACGGCCGTCCGGTCCGCGGCGGTAAAGTCCTCCTCCAGCCTGTCAAGGAGCAGCTCCATATCCCTGATAATCGACAGCGCTTCCTCACCGGACATCATCCTTGCTGCCTGATCGGCTCCTTCGCCGATAGTCAGCAACTGAACGGAAATCTCCTGCAACATTGTCCCGACCTTGAGAAAACGAAGCTCTGTCAAACGCGGCAATCTCTCAAGTTCCTCGATCAATGCATCAAGGGAGAGACGCCACTGGGGAGTGATCCGGCAACCGGCAAACAAGGGGGATGTCGGTTCGGAGCCAGGTATTTTTTCCGGACATACGAAAGAAAATGGCCTGTTTTGCACAATTGTTCCTGAATTTGTATTCATCATGCGTAAAACTGCTTCAGATTTTTGAATTCTCCGGCATCATCCTGAAAGTCATCGTCATGATTGGCTTCGTAAATTTCAGCCAACCGGCCGGCAGTTGACCGAAATGCACGGATAATTTCCGGGTCAAAATGCTCCGGCCTGGTCTGGGCATCGCCATGGAGAATGATCCGGCAAACGACTTCATGGTCCAGCGCCGGTTTGTATACCCGTTGACTCCGCAGGGCATCATACTGATCCGCCAGCATGACGATTCTCCCTTCCAGCGGGATATCTATACCCTTGAGCGAATTTGGATAACCGCTGCCGTCCCAACGTTCGTGATGTGTCATGGCAATGGAGGCCGCCATCTCCATGAGCGGGTGGGAAGCCTCTCGCAGAATATTCCCGCCTATGACAGTATGCATCTTAATGATCTCGAACTCTTCAGAAGTAAGGCTCCCCTTCTTGAAGAGGATGGTGTCGGGAATGCCGATCTTGCCGATATCGTGCATAGCGCTTGCACAGGCAATGTTCTCGTTGAAATCTGCCGCCATCCCGAGGCTGCCGGCAAGTTCACCGGCAAACAGACCTATGCGCCTGATATGCTTGCCGGCATCCTCATCCCGCAACACGGCTGCCATAGTCAACCGCTCGATAATCTCCCTGCTTACGTGCATCTGATTCCGCAGGGCTTCAGCCAGCTCTTCGATACTCTGGGTGACGATCCTCTCCAGGTCATTCCGGCGTCTATTATCCGTCTGAGCAGCACGTTTGCTACGGATACCCCGCTCGACGGCGTCCACCAATCCCCACTCGGAAACCGGCTTGACTATGAATTCGAAGACCTTAAGCCTGATTGCCGAGAGTGCAACATCCAGCTCGGCGTTACCGGAAATGAAAATAACCGGTGTTTCGGTGTCAAAGTTGCGAATCTGCTCCATAAACCTGAACCCGTTGGTAACAGGCATACTGATATCGGTAAGCACCACGTCGGTGGGAGCTTCCCGGAACCTGGTCAGAGCATGGAGCGCGTCCGTATGTGCCGACACCTCAAAACCGTTACTGCAGAGAAGCAATGAAATAGATTCAAGGGTCAAAGGGTCATCGTCCACCACCATTACGCTGCCTGCACTCCTCTGCCTCATCCCTTCCTCCACCTTTAAATTCAAACCAATGCATTCAAGCGAAGCTCTTTTCATTAGAGCATGGGGCATGCCAACAGCGATCATGTGCAATTAGCCTTAATTGTTAGCATGTTAGCAGATAACAGACAAAGGGAGGGGTTGAGACAAAAGTAATTGTCCGAAAACAGATACAGACGTAACAGGCGGATTGTTAAAGGAAATGTTCAGGCTGCGACACAATTTGCACCTGCAACAAATGTCGCAGTTTTGTGGTGGTGGATTCGACAGGACTTTTGGTTGCGAGCTTTGTACGAAACTGCCTTGATTTCGATATATTGGGGAGTTGTTGCGATTGAGACGAATGGCGAGAGAGTTACTTTCGGCAGAGCCTTTTGTTCAATGCCTGACGGGTGAGTCCCAGCATGGCTGCGGCAGCACCCTGGTTTCCTTTGGCACTCTGCAGCGCTTCGTCAATGAGATACTGCTCCATCTCCTTGAGGGTCGGAAAGCGGCCGGTAACTCTGAAATCCGTTTCTCCGGTCTTTGCAGACAGGTTTGGGAAGAGAGAGTCCGTTGTTCTGTCGGCTGCCAACTTGTCGAACGATGCAGCAGACAGATTCTTCCCCTGATGCCGTGTCAGGGAATCGAAGACCATGGCCTTCAATTCGCGGACATTTCCGGGGTAATGATATGCAGAGAGGTGGGTAAGAAGCTCGGGACGGTACACGGGTTTAGCCTTGTGCAAGGCCAGGGAGGCTTCTTCCAGAAATGCTTCCAGGAGGAGCGGGATGTCCTCCCGCCTGTCCCTGAGCGGCGGAATCTCCACCCGATGGGCACAGAGACGGTAGTAGAGGTCTCTGCGAAACACCCCTTCAACCATGAGACGATCCAGATTCTGGTTGGTGGCGACGACAATACGGGCACTGCTCTGTACACCACGGTCCGAACCGATCGGAAAATACTCGCCTTCCTGGAGGAGACGGAGCAGTTTCACCTGGGAAGCAGAACTTAAGTCGCCAATCTCATCAAGAAACAGGGTGCCGCCGGCAGCTCTCGCGATCATCCCTTCCCGTGCATCGCCGGCCCCGGTATAAGCACCTCTGCGGTGGCCGAAAAGGGTGTCGGCAAACATCAGATCGTCGAGCCCGGCCGAATTAATCCCTACAAAGTCACCGCCAGCGCCGCTGAGAGTATGGACGGCCCTGGCCACCAGTTCCTTGCCGACACCGGTTTCACCGGTAATCAGGACCGGCTGATTCGTGACAGCGGCTGCTTCGAGATAACCGAACAGAGCATGCATCCGGGGACTGCGGGTGATAATCGCGGCAAAGGCTTCCCGATTGCGCACCTGACCGGTAAGCAGAGATTCCCTGAGGTAAGATATTTCGCGGCGCAGAGTATTCATCTCCAGCGCCTTGCGCACCGTTGCTACCAGCCTGCTGATCTCCACCGGCTTCACCTGGTAATCGAAGGCGCCGGCCTTTATGCAGGACACGGCAGTATCGAGCTGGTTGGCAGCCGTAACGATGATGACCGGCAGATGCGGGTAATTGGCGGTAATCTCCCCGAGAAGATCGGTTCCTGAAAGATGAGGCATCTGCAGATCCAGGACCACAACCCCTGCATCATGTTCGGCAAGCATAGGCAGAAGAGCGCGGCTGTCGGAGCAGGTGACGATATTATCGATGCCGGCCCCTTGCAACATGACTTCGTAACTGAATAAAATCTCCTGCTCGTCATCAACGAGGACCACGGCAGGCGAGACTGGGGCTGTTCCCATCATGCGGCTCCTTGGGTGCGGATTGTAGCCAAATATCGTTCTCGCCACAAGCCCAAAACTCATTGAAAATCGCTGCTCACCTGGCGTTCCCGGAGGCTGGCAGGCTGTCCGCACCGCCTGCCTGTCAACAATTATTTACGACTAATCCGGTAAAAAACTCTTCTCTTCCGCTTAGCAGAAACAGTATGATTCTCATTAAAATCGCGAGCCGTCCTGCCTTATCGAAGGTATTTTTTGCCAAAAAACCGGAACATATCTTATTGCTTGTTTAGGGAGGAATCCCCTTGAAAATCAGATTCAATTCGTTCCTGGTCAACAGCCTGATCGTCACTCTCGCCATCCTTTTCAGCACCCTCATGTTTCTATCACAGATGCGTTCCGAGGTACTGCAACAGGCGACATCGCTTCTGGGAATTTTTTTGATCGCCTTTGTCTGGAAAATTCTGCAGGGGCGTCTTCAGGAAGAAGCGAGACTGAAAGATGTAGCCCGCATTCTATCGGAGACCACCGGCGACAGTTACTTCCCCTCCCTCGTAGAGAACCTTTCCAGGCTGCTGCAGGCTGAATTCGCCTTCATCGGCGAACTTGCCGGAGAAAATCAGGATACGATCCGGGTCATCGCCGCTTTTGGAAAGGGAAAGCCGGTCGAACCCTTCAGCTACCGGCTGGCCGGCACCCCCTGCGCCGAAGTGGTCACGGGCGAACTCCGTTTCTACCCCGAGGGAGTTGCCAGGCGCTATCCGAACAACAGGCTGCTGGACGAAATCAGTGCGGAAGGTTTCCTGGGGATGCCGCTGAAACTCGCCGATGGCCGTGTCGTCGGGATTCTGGTGGTCCTTGACAGCAAACCCTTGCGCACCCAGCACGACACCGAGCCTATTTTCCGCCTCTTTGCCGTCCGGGCCGCCGCTGAACTTGAACATCTCCGAAACGATATCAGCCGCCGGGAGATGGCTGACCGGATCAGGCTCATCACCGACTCTGTGCCGGTCAATATCGCCTATGTGGACGAAGAGCTGCGTTACCAGTTCGTGAACAGGGGATATGAAGAGTGGTTTGACCTCCCCCGTAAGGAGATAGTCGGCAGGTCGATCGAGGAGATGCGAAGCCCGGCGGATTTTGCCCGGATCCGGGGCCAGGCCGAAAAGGCATTGGCAGGTGAACGGGTCACTTTTGTCAACGAACATGTCAGACGGGACGGCAGTATTGCCTTTCTCCTTGCCAGCTATGTCCCCCATCTGGTGGAAGATCGTGTTGTCGGCTTCTTTGTCCTGGTCAACGACATAACGGCGAGCAGGAAGGCAGAAGAGTCGATTCGCGCTTCCGAAGAGCGCTACCGTACGGTGTTCAACACTACCGGTGCAGCTACTTTTATCAGCGATGAAGATACCACTGTGTCGCTGGTGAACGAAGAGTTCATCAGGCTTTCCGGTTACACACGGAAAGAGGTGGAAGGGTTGCTTAGCTGGACGGCATTCGTAACCCCGGAGAGCAGCGAAAAGATGCTCGGCTACCACCATGCCCGCCGGCTTGACCCGGCATCTGCCCCGCACGCGTATGAATGCGAAGCCGTCTGGCGTGACGGCTCGCTCCGCAACATGATGGCCCATGTGAACGTCATCCCCGGCACCGGCCAAAGCATCATCTCCTTTCTCGACATCACCGGTCACAAGAAACTGGAAGCCGGCCTCCAGAGACAGCTGGCATTTCTCCAGACCTTGATAGACACCATACCGAGCCCGGTATTTTACAAAGACCGGGCGGGACACTTCACCGGATGCAATCTCGCCTTCAGCAAGTATCTGGGAAGAAATCGCGAGGAGTTGGTAGGAAAAACGGTCTACGATCTGGCACCAAAGGATCTGGCCGACCGCTATTCCGAAATGGACGAGGAGCTCTTCACCAATCCGGGCGTCCAGGTGTATGACGCCTCGGTCATCTATGCCGACGGCAGCCGGCATGAAGTTACGCTCAACAAAGCCACCTTCTCTTCCACAAATGGCCAGATTGACGGGCTTGTAGGGGTGATTATCGATCTTACCGAGCGGAAGAAAGCCGAAAGCATGCTTGCCGAGAGAGAGGCATTCCTCTCCAACATCATCGACAGCATTCAGGACGGGATCAGCATCCTCGATGAAGAGCTGCGGGTCATCAGGGTGAATCCGGTCATGGAGAGATGGCTCTCTAACAGGGGCCCACTCGTGGGACGGATATGCCATGAGGCTTATAACGGGCGGTCAGAGCCGTGCGAGCCCTGCCCCGCTCTGGAAACCCTCAAGACAGGGAAACCCGGTTTCAAAATTTATTCCAAGCCGCTAAACAACTCTGTTCGTTGGCTGGAGATCTACACTTACCCTCTTTACGACCCGCAGACGTCACATATCGCAGGTGTAATCGAAAACATCCGCGATGTCACCGAACGGAAATGGGCAGAAGACGCGGTCATCGCTGCAGAAGAAAAGTTCCGCAGCCTTGTGGAGCAATCACTTGTAGGAACATACATCATCCAGGACGGCAACTTCGTCTACGTCAACCCGAAAATGGCTGAAATCTTCGGTTACACCCGGGAGGAGCTGACCGCCGGGATGAGTCACCTCGATCTGACGGCGGTGCAGGACAAGCCTCTTGCCGCGGAAAATGTCCGGAGACGCAATGCCGGAGAAATACAGAGTGTGCAGTACGAGTTCCAGGGGTTGCGCAAGGACGGGACGAAAAATCATATCGAGGTATACGGGACCAGCATCGAATATGAGGGAAAGCCGGCGATCATCGGCACGCTGCTTGACGTTACCGCCCGCAGTCTTGCGCAGGAAGCGCTTCGGGAAAGCGAGGAGCGTTTCCACCAGCTCTTTGTTCAGAGCGGTGACGCCATCATCCTCATTCGGCTTGACAACTTCAGCATCATCGACGCCAATCCGGCGGCCCAGGAACTGTTCCAATACGGGCACGCCGAACTTGTTTCCCTTTTGCCATCTGAGCTGATCGGACAAAAGGGTTTTGCAGCGCTGATCAACGCCATTCCGCAGAGCGACTCTGCTGCCGTTTTCCAGTTCGATCGGGCCGAAGGGATACAGAGCAACGGAACGAGGGTTACAATTGCCATCCGCTGCAAGATTCTCCGGCTCCGAGAGGAGTACATCATTCACTGCTCCATCAGGGACATTACCGAGAAGGTGCAGTTGGAGGAGGATATTCGAAACGCCCAGGCGAAGCTGATCCACGCCAACAAAATGACCTCCATCGGCATGCTCGCGTCGAGCGTCGCCCATGAGATCAACAACCCGAACAACTGCATCTCCGTCAATGCCGCAATGCTTGTCGATGTCTGGAAGGATGCCGAACCGCTGCTGAAAACCCTCCATGAGGAACAGGGCGAATTCATGTTGCGGGGGATTCCGTTTACAAGAATGCAGGAATTTGCGCCCAGGCTTCTGGACGGCATCAGGGAGGGGTCCCGCAGGATTACCGCCATCGTGCAGAACATGAAGGATTACGTGCGGGAGGATAAGAGCGGCTGCCACGGGTCGATCGATATCAACCAGCTACTGCAGAACGCCATTGCGATACTCTGGCATAATATCCATATATATACCGATAACTTTACCACGGAGCTGGATGAGAGTCTGCCGCCAGCCCGGGGGAACGGACAGCAGCTTGAGCAGGTGCTCATCAACCTGATCACCAACGCCCTTCAGGCGCTTACAGACAAAGGATCCGGGGTTCATGTCACTACCGGCATCGAAAACGGAGAGAACATCATCATCAAGGTCAGGGATGAAGGAAAAGGGATGGACGAAACGACCCTTGCCCGTCTTACCGAGCCTTTTTTTACGACCCGTACCGCTGATGGCGGCACAGGCCTCGGTCTGTACATCTCCGAATCCATCCTGAAAGAACATGAAGGGACCCTGGAATTCCAGTCGGAACCGGGCACGGGAACCACCGCCATCTGCCGCCTGCCGCTGGCAGAAGTCCGGGTGTGACTACCCCTTCACCGGCTTCAACCGCGGTTTGCTCTTGAAGAGGTCGAACTGCACCATGACATAGCCGTAGTCAATGTCCTTGCCGCTCCCTGACGCATCACGAAAGAAACTGCCGGTGAAGAACCGATCGTAACCGGCAATAAAAGAGAGGCCGTCGCTCATGTTGTAGGTCAGGGTAAAGTCGGTCTCCAGACCGAGGTTCTTGCTGAAACCGGTTTCGACGTTGTTAGCAAGAAAATAGCGGCCAGTGGCGGAGAAGTTGACTTCTTTCAGCATGTCGATGCCCCAGCCGAGAGTGTAGATCTGCAGGCCGCTGGCGTGGTGGTCGTTCACGTTGCCCCCCGACATGTCCCCGATGACACTCATGTCGCCGAGCAGAGGATTGTCGTTGTTCGGGTTACGGAACTCCCCGCCGGCTGAAACTCCGTTGGCCGCGGCCCGGCTCCCCGAGCCGTAAGCATAGCTCGCGAAGAACTTGTTGTTGTAACCAACCAGGACCGACTCGACGGTGGCGTCGAGATGGCCACCGAACGCGTCTATCCGGTCATTGGCGCTCCGTGCGGAGTTGAAAGTCCGCCCCGACTCGTAAACCGGCTCGAACTCGAGTGATACGGGCCCGAGCTTGGCCATCCCCCTGAGTCCCCAGATGGCCAGGTACTCACCGCCATGGTGATCCGTCGAACCGGAATCGCGGAAGGCGTAAGCCTCGACGGCGTTCCCCTCGGAAATGGCATACGCCGCATAGGCACCTGCCAGATTTCCCTTCACCCCTCCGGAAAAAGGGATGGCATAGGCGCCTGCAAGAACATCGACCGTGAGCGGTTCGACCGGCTTGACCCGAAGCCGCGCAGCGTCGAAGGAGAGGCCGTCGTAGAAGGAGTCGGGACCGAGGATAAAGGTGCTGCCGTAACTGAACTCCTGACGTCCCAGCTTCAAAGCAATCAGATCGCTGACCGGTATTATTGTCTCAACGAATCCCTGATAGAGGGAAATCCTGTTGTACTCCTGATGATTGCCGCCGGCAAAGCCGTAACCCTGCCCCTCCGCGTGGATATCCAGATGATCGGTCGGGTGCCAGTAGGCATAAGGTTTGACCCGATAAAGAAAGCGCCCCTCGCCGTGATCGGTGGTAGCGCTGGAATCGGTCAAGCGGAAGTTGCCGGCACCCTCGCCGCGGAGAAAGCCGCCGACACCCACCTTGTAGACAAAGTCAGGCGTCTCCGGCTTGACCAGCATCTTTTCGATCGTCTCCCGCCGCGTCTGGTACCCCTCATACTGAGCAAGCTCTTCCTTGAGCGCCTCATACAGAACAGCAATCTGCGCCAGATCCTCTGCCGGAACCGCTCCAGTGCCATCCTTGCCGCACTTTTCCAGCACTTTGTCAATGATTGCAAGGAGAGGCGCCACCAACGCCCGTTTTTCCAGAACTTCATCAACGGGAAGCCTATTCAGCGCTCCGTACTTCGCGGCCAGCTCAGCGATCTCCTTGCAGGACCAGTGCTCCATCGAGACCTTTGCCGGAATTTCGCCGTGCCCTTCATGGGCCAGGGCAGCGCCACACACCAGCAGGGTAAAAAGGAGTGCTTGGATAAGAAATAGCAACTTTTTCATGATAAATATGACCTCTAGGTATTATAGTTGATCTTTTCAAACAATTCCGCACAACCCTTCCTTGTTGACCTCAGGGCACCACACCAAAAGTGATTTTCATTTTCCGTGGTTAAATAAAGGCAGAGGGTGTCTGCCTTTATTTAACTTGCTGCCTAGGCTTTTCTGACAAAAATCTCCCGCGCCATGGCCGTATCAATGGCAAACTCCGAATAACCGACCCGGAAGATGTAAGAAGGGAAAGACTGCATCAGCACGATCCGGTTGCCGGGAAGGACTCCCATGGCCATCAGCTTCTGCATCTTCTTGTTGTCCTCGGTAAGGATGTAGGCGATCTCGCCCTGTTCCCCGGATTTGAGTTCGGTGAGCGGCACCACACCAAGGTCGCCGCTGCTGGCCGCCTCCTCGCAGCAATCCCCCGGCGGAATCCGCTTGCCATGGGGACAGGTAGTCGGATGGTTGAGCATGGTGCAGACCTTGGCATCGACCCCTTCATTCAGCAGG
>JBGQLM010000065.1:0-23572 GCA_041500085.1 Geobacteraceae bacterium | reverse complement strand
GCGCTTGATGCCGGCCTGCTGCATCCACAACGGGGCATTAATCGTCCGTAAAACCGTACTCCTTCCAGCGACGTCCGATCAATGCAAGCGTATCGGCATCTGCAGTTACCGGTTTTTTTGTCATTTGCGACTTCAGGGTCGCATCCACGGAAAGCCTTCCCTCCGAGACCATCAGATCCCGCTCCCAGTCCACCAGATTCATGACCCGCCAGCAGACCCCCGCCTCATCGGACGGGTTCTGCCCTTCATCGACGAGCACTAGCAGCCTTGATCCGGCAAACCAGCGGCTCTTGCGAATGGAACAAATGATTTCTGCACCCCTTCCGGAAGCATTCCGGGCCGAAATAATGACCCCGCCGTGAAAGATCCCGGCAAAGGGATAGTGGAGGTTTGTCACTTCCGGCACGTCTATCTTCAGCAGGGAGAGCATCAGGTATCCGCCCGCCCGGGCAAGCCAGCAGTCTTCCATGGGGGGCTTGCCGACAACTGTTGCAGGGAGAATCATATCCGTGCGATGCCTTATGGATGAAACCTTTACAAGTGCAGCAGGCGCGGAAGGGGTATAGAAGCCGGTATGATTCCCGAAAGCCCCCGAACCGGCGCTTTCGCCCGGGGCAAGATAACCTTCCATGACCATTTCGGCGCCAACAGGGGCCATGAGCCCGTTCTGACATCGGTATGTCTTGACCGGCTCCCCTTGGAGAAGCCCGGCGAAGCAGAATTCATCGACATGCCCGGGCAGCGGGAACATTGCGGCGAATGTCAATGCCGGCGGGCCGCCGAGGGCAATGACAACCGGCATCGGCTTGCCTGCCGCCGCCCACAACGCTGCATGCTCCGCAGCCCCGCTGTTGCCCGACCAGCTGACTGCAAGCCTGTCCGTCCCTGTCTGGCCGGCGCGGTACATTCCGCAGTTGAATTCTGAAAAGTCCGGATCAGCGGTTATGACCAGCGGCAGGGTTAGAAACCGGCCTTCATGGTCAGGGTGACCGTCCAGCGGGCTCCCCTTGATGAGAGGCAAGGCTTCAAGGTCAGAAGGAGCGTCCAACAGGCACTCCGGACTCTCTCCGCAAAGCTCGGCTCCCGAACTTCTCCAGAGTTCCGATTCTGTCAGACCCGAAATCTTTTCACCGGAACTTTCACCTGGCAGCTCCGCGAATATTTCATCAAACCGGCACGCAAGGCCCGAAAGCTCATTGAGCCCGAGTGCAAGCGCCATCCGCCGCTCCGACCCGAAAAGGTTTGTCGCCACCCTGAAGCTGCTTCCCCGGACATCCTCGAACAGAAGAGCTTTATTGGTGTTCTCACTCTTGCAGACTCTATCGGTGAGCGCTGCGATCTCCAGCAGAGGATCGACCGTTACCCGTACGGAATGAAGCTCTCCATCAGTTTCCAGCAGGCAAAGCAGGTCTCTCATATCGCGGCAGATCATAAGCACTTTTCTACCACTACGGCGCCTCCCAGACAAGGTTTTTAAGGAGAAGCGCTTTCCTGATTCTGCTTGGTATTCGTGAGTCAATCTGCGATAATGCATGGAATTTATGTCTGGATATGTGACATCGGGAGCCGTTTCTCACTACAACGCCTCTGCTTCTGCACCGACAGTGTTTTGATCAGCCGCGGCGAAGATCAGCGGCAGTGTCGATTTTGGCAACATCTGGCCATGAGCTCCGGCTGTTTCCGTTCGAACCGGTTCCCGACGCCACATATTCAAAGTTTATTACCAAGGGGTTCATCAGGATGCAGCTTTATCAGGGACAGCAGCATGTGAATAGAAAGTTACCACACCGGCCGGGAGGAGGAAACATCCGCAAGAATATTCTGTTTGCAATTTTGACCGTGGGAGGGCTGCTCCTCCTCTCCCTTATAGCCTACACCTATTACCTTTCGATTACCCTGCCTAAGGTCGATCGGCTTGCCGACTACAAACCTCCCATAGTAACCCAGGTTTTCGGGGACGACGGTATTCTGGTGGGCGAGTTCTACCTCGAACGGAGAAAGGTGATCGAGGTCAACAAGCTGCCGCGCAGACTGATTCAGGCTTTTGTCGCGGCAGAGGACTCGAATTTCTACCAGCACAAAGGTCTCGACTACCTGGGCATCCTGAGGGCAATGGTCAAGAACGTAATCCACCTCAGGAAAAAGGAAGGGGCTTCGACCATTACCCAGCAGGTAGCCAAGTCGATGCTCCTCACCCCGGAAAAGAAGTTCTCCCGCAAGCTGAAGGAAGCAATCCTCGCGACCAAGATGGAGAAGCAGCTCTCGAAAGACGAGATCCTCTACATCTATCTTAACCAGATCTATATGGGTGCCGGTTCATACGGTGTGCAGCTGGCTGCCGAAACGTATTTCGCCAAGAACGTGGAGCAGCTGAATCTTGCCGAGATGGCCATGCTTGCCGGGCTTCCGAAAGCACCGAATACTTACTCGCCGATCAAGAATATGGCGAAGGCAAAAGAGCGTCAAGCCTACGTACTTGAGCGGATGGTCAAGGAGGGTTACATAACCCAGGCTGAAGCCGACCACGCCAGGAGCACCCCCATAGTCATCACCTCCATGAAGAAGGTCAATAATGACCAGTCTGCTTATTTCCTGGAACATATCAGGATCCAGCTCGAAGAGAAATACGGGGAAGAGATGCTGTACAAGCAGGGGCTCAAGATCTACACGACCATGAACGCCGAGATGCAGAAAGGTGCTTATGACGCTGTGGTAAACGGGCTCAAGGCTCTGGACAAGCGGCAGGGTTTCAGGGGACCGGTAAAGTTGCTCATTGATGAGGCAGAGATCGATGCCTTCTGCAAGAAGATCGAAGACGGGATAGACATTGCCTCATTGAAGCAGGGAGGCTCGTATCAGGGCGTTGTTACCGCTGTCGATCCTGCTCACGGAGACGTTACCATAAGGGTTGGCGACAGGCTCGGCACCCTTCACAAGAAGGATATGTCCTGGGCCGGCAAGCTCGTGCTCCAGAACAGCTTCGGAAAGATCCCTGATAAAGGGAAGGGGCTTTCGCTGGGGAGTGTCGTAGAGGTCCAGGTCATAGCCCCTGACAGTGACAAGAAGGGTGCCTTTTTTGCTCTTGACCAGACCCCCGAGGCACAGGCTGCGCTGTTTGCCATGGACCCGCGAACCGGCGGTGTCAAGGCAATGGTCGGCGGCTATGACTTCAAGAAGAGCCAGTTCAACAGGGCCACCCAGGCAAAACGAAACCCCGGTTCTGCATTCAAGCCGATAATCTACGGAGCCGCCCTGGAAAACGGGATGACTGCCGCATCGATCATCGATGACGCTCCGGTAGAGTATGACAGCGGTATGGCCAAATCCTGGAAACCGAAGAATTACGACAATATCTATCGCGGCAATGTCACCATGAGGGAAGCTCTTACAAACTCGATCAATATTGTCAGCATCAAGATACTCGAAAAGATCGGCGCCGGCACAGCTGTGGAGTTTGCCAAGAAACTGGGGATATCATCGCCGCTGGACGCAAACCTTGCCCTGGCACTTGGTGCATCCAGCCTCACACCGCAGGAGCTTACTGCAGCTTACGGGGTTTATGCATCAGGAGGATATCGTGTAACACCTTACTTCATAACAAAGGTGACTGACCGCGACGGTAAAGTGCTGGAAGAGATTCCGACTCCGGTAATCACCCCCTTCACCAACACCACTACCGCTGTCAAGATAACCATGACCGGCAGCGGCGAAGATGCGGAAAAAAGTCCGCCCGCTGCTCCGGAGCCTCAGGCCGCGCCCAAAGTCCCGACCCCGTCACCTCTGCCGCCTCCGGTACAGGTAGTCTCTCCGGAAGTGTCCTATATCATAACCAATCTGATGCAGAGCGTGGTCAACAGCGGCACAGGACAGCGGGCAAAAGCCGTCGGCAGGCCGGTTGCCGGCAAAACCGGGACGACCAACGAGAGCAAGGATGCCTGGTTTGTCGGGTTCATCCCGCAACTCGTTGCCGGCGTCTGGGTAGGTTTTGACCAGGAGCGTTCTCTAGGCTCGGGCGGGTCGGGCGGACAGGCTGCAGCACCAATCTGGACCGAGTTCATGCAGCGATCCGTGGCCGGAATACCGGTCCAGAATTTCACCCCTCCATCAGACATAGTTTTTGCAAATATCAATCCCAGAACGGGCCGACTGGCGCGGGAAGGGAGCGAAGGAGGCTTGCAGGAGTGCTTCATCAGGGGGACTGAACCGAAGTAAAATTGTGAACCGGCTTGAACCGCGGCTTTAAGAAACAAAAAATATTTCAAAAATAGAAAATATTCTCTTGCAAAGAGCAAAAATGAGTTTATAGTAACACAAAATTTAACTTTTCAGCAGGAGGGCTAACATGACCAAGGCAGAACTTATCGATGCAGTAGCCAAATCGGCAGCTCTTACCAAAGCTTCAGCAGAGAAAGCTGTTGGCGGATTCATCTCCGCTGTAACAGACGCACTCAAAAAAGGCGACAGAGTAACACTGGTCGGCTTCGGCAGCTTCGAAGTTTCGACCCGCAAAGCTCGCACGGGTCGTAACCCGCAGACAGGCAAAGAGATCAAGATTGCAGCTGCCAAGGTTCCCAAGTTCCGCCCCGGCAAGGCTCTCAAGGATGCTGTTGCTTCCAAGAAGAAGTAATATCTCCTGACAGATTGAAGATTCGAAAAAACCCCGCTTAAACGGGGTTTTTTTGTTACAACAAATTGTTCCGGCAGCAGATCGAGCTGCTGTCTATTTGGTGGCCCTATGTTCCTTTACTCTATTTTCGGTTTTCTCTGCGCTTCCATGGCCCTTACCATATCTCCCGGCCCTGATAATGTTTTCGTCATCTCCCAGGGGATTACCAGGGGGAGAAAAGCTGCCATCGTGACGGCCCTCGGGATGTGCAGCGGGATCAGCATCCATTCAACAGCTGCGGCTCTCGGGATATCGGCACTGTTCTACTCTTCTGCCGTTGCTTTCAACCTGGTAAAATTTGCCGGGGTGCTCTATCTTCTTTATCTCGCAATAAAAACAGTTGGCAGCCAATCGTCGCTCACTCTTGGCCCGAAAGCAAGCCTGCCTGCGTCAGCATATTTCCGGCGAGGATTCATCATGAATGTCCTGAATCCGAAGGTCGCGCTCTTCTTCCTGGCTTTCCTCCCGCAATTCGTTACACCGTCCTCAGGGCATCTTCCTCTGCAGCTGCTGTTTCTGGGTGCGCTCTTCATGATACAGGCGGTCGTGATATTCTCACTGATCGGATGGTTTTCCGGGACAATCGGCAGATATTTCCTCTCGCACCCTGGTTTGTCGAAACATTTCGACTGGCTCACCTCCGGAATTTTTGCCTCTCTCGGCGTGAAGCTGGCGCTGTCTGAGCGCTGATAAGCGGCTTAAGGCTCATTGGATATGGTGACTGCTAAAAAATCCCTGATATTTTGTGTGCCTCTGGCAGTGCTGGCCGCTGCTTTTTTCCTGCTCACAAAAGTACCCTTTCTTACACCTGCGCACAGAGAACTGCTGCTTATATCGCCCTATCTTGCCGCTGTTACCGGGATGTTCCTCTCGGTTCATTTCCACAGGGGACGCCCGTTCACAGCTCTGCTTCTTGTCAGCATTCTTTACTACACCTGCCGAAGTCATTTTGGAGAAGGAATCACCGGGCTGTCCCATCAGGAGCTTTATCTCGGGCTTTCACTGCTGCTCCCCTTTAACTTTGCTCTTCTTGCCATCATGCGGGAGAAAGGTGTCTTTTCTGTCGCGGGAAGACTCCGTTTCGGATTCATGTTTGTCCAGACAGCCTTCGTATGGCTGCTGTTCCGGCACTACTTCGAAGAACTGCTGCCTTTGCTGACCCGCAAACTGCTTCCGTTTGCACTATTCGACACCCTGCTTCTCCCGCAACCTCTTCTCATCCTCTCGGCCCTCTTCTTGCTGATTATCACATTCGTTACGGCAAAGCGTCAGACCCCGGTTGAGAGCGGATTTCTGGGGGCACTCACGGCAGTTGTAATTACCCTTGCAAAAATCACCTCGCCCGACGTCCCTGCCCTTTTCTGCTTTGCCGCAGGGGTAATCATCACTTTAAGTATTCTGCAGGACTCCTACAACATGGCATTCAGGGATGATCTGACCGGGATCCCCTCACGAAGGGCGCTGAATGAAAACCTTCACGGCCTGGGGAGACGCTATGCAATTGCCATGCTGGACGTCGACCACTTCAAGCGTTTTAATGATACCTACGGTCACGATGTCGGTGATCAGGTTCTCAAGATGGTAGCAAAAAAGATGTTGTCTGTAGGTGGGAGCGGCAAGGCATTCCGCTATGGAGGAGAGGAGTTCACCGTGCTCTTCACCGGGAAGAGAGCTGCAGATGCGCTTCCGCATCTTGAAGAGCTGAGGAAGGCAATAGAAGGGTATCGTCTCGCCATCAGAAGTGACGACAGACCCAAAGACGCAAAGCAGGGGCAGACAAAAAGAGGTAACAAAAGCGGCTTTACCGAGGTTTCAGTCACCATTAGCATAGGCGTTGCAGAGTCGGGTGACGGACTCGGCAATCCGGCTGAAGTGATGAAAGCGGCAGACAAGGCGCTTTACCGGGCTAAAAGCAAGGGAAGAAATCAGGTCTGTTGCTGATAGCCCGGGAAAGACAGCTTACTTCAATACCTTCCTGACGCTGCTTACTATCCCCTGATTCGTGAACGGCTTGCAGATGTATCCGTCGGCTCCTGACTCTTCAACGAGTTTTTCCAGCTCGGCCTCACTCTTTGAGGAAATGAACATGATCGGAATATCCTTGCTGAAGTCCTTCTCTTTCAGGATTTTAGCCTTTTTGTTCCCATCAAGAAGAGGCATCATTATATCCATAATGATGAGGTCCGGCCTGTTTGTGGTTGAGAAGATGAAGCTGTTAGCCTCGATCCCGTTGGTTGCGGTGAACACCTCATACCCGGCATTTTTCAGAGCATCACTTGCCATAGCCAGGACAAGCTCGCTATCGTCTATTACCAGGATTTTTTTGCCAGACATAAATACCTCCTTTAAACAGCATTGGAAAAGATTCTGGAAATCGCATCCGGAATTGCGTCAATGTTAAGTACTTCATCTGCCGCGCCCAGGGCAATTGCAGCTTTAGGCATGCCGAAGACTGCGCAGCTCTTTTCATCCTGAACTATGGTAAACGCCCCGTTCTCCTTCAGTTTGGAGAGGCCTTGCGCGCCATCTCTCCCCATACCCGTGAGCAGAACCCCTACAGTATCCAGCCCCTTATCCGGAGCAATGGAGTTGAAGAAAACATCTATGGATGGTCTGCAGCTGTTTACTGCAGGTTCATCCAGAAGCCGTATAGCTCCTTTGTCAAGAATCATCTGGCAGTCCGTAGGCGCAACCAGCGCCTCGCCCGAGACCGGGATGTCACCGCTCATTGCAAGACGCACCGGAATGTGGCTTTCGAGGTCGAGCCAGTGGGCAAAACCTTTTGCAAAACCGGAAGAGATATGCTGAACGATAAACACGGAGCCTCTGAATCCGGACGGGAGACTCTTCACAATAGTCATGACTGCTTTTGGCCCCCCTGTTGATGCCCCTATCGCAAGGATTTTTCGTAAGGATCCTTTTACCGAGACAGGTAATACCGGGACTTTAGGCCTCTGGATATGATGGATAACCTTTATACGAGACAGCAGCCTGATTTTTTCAAGTAAACGGGAGATGAATTCTCCATGACTTGCAGCACAATTCAGGGAGGGCTTTCCCATTACATCCAGAGCCCCCTTCTTTATGGCAGTGAAGGCAAGCTTGACGTCCTTCTCATCGAGAGTCGAGGAAAGAATCAGTATAGGAACGGGAGATTTCGCCATAATGGCTTCTGTCGCTTCCAGCCCCCCCATGACCGGCATGAGGATGTCCATTATGACAATATCGGGTTTCAGTACCTCGGAGAGATGTGCGGCTTCAGCTCCGTTACCCGCTTCACCGATGACGCTCATATCCCCTGAAGCGTTCAGGGCATCCCGCAGAATCGTTCTTACCAGCAGAGAGTCATCAGCAATCAGAATTCGTATCATAAGAGTCACCCGATCAATGATTCTACTGTGTCCAGCAGCGTTCCCTGCTCGAAAGCACCCTTTACAATGTACGCCTGGGCACCTGCCTCAATCGCCTTTCTCTTGTGCTCGTCCTTTGACAGGGATGAGACAATGATCACCGGCACATTTTTGTACTCATCCATCTGGCGGAGTCGCGCGGTAAGCTCGAACCCGTTAAGCCCCGGCATCTCGACATCCGAGATCACAAGGTCAAACGCGGCATCCGACACCTTCTCCAGAGCATCCTCGGCAGATACCGCAATTGTGACTTCATAGCCGTTTGAAAGCAGAATGCTTTTCTCCATGGTCCTTGTTGTGATCGAATCATCGACCACAAGGATTTTACCTCGTGAGACGAAAACCTGGCTTTCCTGAAGCTCCTTGCGAAGCCCCGCGGTTGATGCACCTTCTGCTGTCGAGAAGATATCCGGAACGTCCAGGATCAGCGCCGGATTTCCGTCCCCCATGATCGTGGCGCCAAAAGTATGCCGCACCTTCTTCAACTGCCCGCCAAGGCTTTTCACCACTATTTCCGAAGTGCCGTTGTTTTTATCTATCGTACAGGCAATGGTCTGGTCTCTCTGCTTGAGTATGACTGCAGAAACCTTGCCGCCTGTGATTACAGCCTTCTTGTCCCCGAATCCCAACATGTTCGTGAGGGAAAAGAGCGGCACGGAACTGTTTCTGACCGAAAGGACTTCCTTGCCGGCAACCGTTGCGATGTCTTCAACGCGAATCTTGATCGTCTCCTGTACATACGAAAGAGGAATCGCGAACTGCTCGCCGCTGCACGAAACCATCAGGGCATCTATGACCGCCAGGGTGGGCGGAAGTCGAAGCTGAATCTCCGAGTAAACACCTACTTCGCTCTTTAACGTCAGATTGCCCTTGACCTTGTCTATGTTCATCTTTACTACATCCATCCCTACGCCACGGCCGGATATGTCAGTGACTATCTCACTGGTTGAAAAACCGGGCCGTAGCGTAAGATAGAGGGCCTCATCGTCACGAAGCATCTCCGCCTCATCACTGTCTATCACCCCACGTTTCAAGGCTGTCTGCCTGATCTTCTCCGGATCCATTCCGGAGCCGTCATCCCGAATCTCGATTACAACACTGTTCCCTTCATGACGGGCAGAAAGCTTTATTGTCCCTTTTCGCGGCTTGCCGCGAGCAACCCTCTCCTCGGGAAGTTCTATCCCGTGATCGACGGCATTGGTCAGCATATGGAGGAACATCGGCTTGAGGCTCTCCAGAAGAAGTCTGTCGATCTCGATGTGCTCTCCCCTGATCTCCAGATCCACCTCTTTGCCCTGTGATTTCGAAAGATCGCGGACCATTCTGATGAAGCCCTCGGTAATAGTCCTGAGAGGCAGCATCCTGAGCGCCATTGCTTCTGCATGGAGCTCCTGAATGATATACCCCAGATACAGGACATCCTCATCAAGCGCCTGCTGGAACTCCATGACTCTCGCTGCCGAAAGTGTCCCTGCAGAGGTCTTGCAGAGTGTTTTCAGCTCCAGGGTCTTGTCTTCAAACCTTTTCTTGTTGATGATAAGCTCGCCGAGAAGGTTGACCAGACTGTCCAGTGTTTTAACGCTTGTTCTTACCGTATCTCCAAACGCTTCGGTTTCTGCCATCGGACTTTGCAGAATAGCGTCCGAAGTGGACAACCCTTTGTCGAAGGCCTCAATGAAGCGTTCGACATCAATAGGTGAATCGACCCCTTTTTCAAGGGCGGATATCATCCTGCTGACGGCGTCAGTACCCTGGAGAAGAAGATCGACAGAATCCGAGTTGACAGAGCGCTCTCCGTCCTCCATCTCCTTGAGATAATCCTCCATTCTGTGTGCGATCACGCTTATATCTTCAAAGCCGAGCATACGCGCCGAACCTTTAAGGGTATGGGCATTGCGAAGCAGCTCATGAATAAGCGGACTGTTTCCCGGTTCCTTCTCCAGGACAAGCAGCCTCGTCTGAAGCGACCCAATATGTTCTTCAGCCTCTTTCAGGAAGATATCGAGATACTTGGTAGACATTGATAACCCTTTACAGAATCTTCTGGTCAGTTAATTGCGACATTTTTTCATTCTTCTTCAGACAGGGTCTGAAGTTTTTCCGTCAGGGCTATTATTTCCGATATCGCACGTTCGGTCTCCCTTGCGCTTCCTGCAACCTGCTGGGCGACATCACGCACCTCTGTCATCGTCTCTGCCATCTGCTCACAGGCAGAAGTCTGCTGTTGGGTAGAAAAGGTGATCTCCTTGGCAGAACGTGCCGTCTCCTCTACCAGCCCGATAATGCTGTCAAAGGAGAGCTGCACCTTATCGACCAGATGTGATGCCGAATCCACGGCCTTAGTCCCTTCTTCGGTGACCATTATCGTTGAATTGGTTGCTTTCTGGATCTCTTCGATCAGACCCTTGATCTGCCTGGTCGCCTCAACAGTACGCTCGGCAAGACGGCGCACCTCCTGGGCAACTATGGCAAACCTTTTCCCTGCCTCGCCGGCACCTGCCGCCTCAATGGCAGCATTCAGGGCAAGAAGGTTCGTCTGGTCGCTTATCTCATCAATGATCTCGACTATCCCGCCAATCTTCTGGCTGTTGTCGCCCAGCTTCAGCATACTTGCAGCTATCCCCTGGACCTGCTGCTTCAGGATCGACATGCCGTTGATCGCATTGGTGACCTCACCTGTCCCGACATGGCAGCTCTGGCTGGTCGACTCGGCCATCTTCTCTACTGACTGGGCATTTGTGGTTATCTGCTTCGCAGTAATAGCAATCTCTTCCGAGGTGGTAGTCACCTCCTGAACCGCAGCGGCCTGCTCCGAAGAGCCGGAAGACTGTTGAACGCTTATCGCCATCATCTCGTTTGCCGAGCTCGAAAGATGAACTATTGCATCCTTTATTGAAGCCATCAGGCGATTACTTTTTTCAACCTCCAGCTTCAGGTTCTTGACAATAACTGTCGTCATTTTATTGAAGGCCTCGGCAAGCTTTCCGATCTCGTCCCTGCTCTCAACCGGGACCTCCTCGTCAAGGTTTCCGTCTGCTATCCGGCGTGCAGTCTCGGTAAGGCGCAGCAGAGGCTTTGTATAGCGACTCACTATGAGATAGATCGTCAAGCTGGTAACTATCAGCATGAGCAGCATCGCCCCGATGATCTGCATTTTGAGTTCAGCTATCTTGTGTTCGGTCTTGACCATGGAAAAGCCGATCCGGAACCCACCCCAGTGCTTACCCTTCACAAAGACAGGTGCCGAGATGTCCCACATTTTTTCGCCCGTGTCCCTGGCATAGACCTGTTTCAGCAGGTCCTTCTCGTTTTTTGCCGCCGCAAGTCCGACCGGATCGTTGAAAAGCCTCTTGGTTCTGTTGCCTACCTTATCCTTATCCTTGTCTCCGGTAAGAGGCTTGGTATATTTGCTGTTATGGGTAGGCAGATAGCCGTTTTTGTCAACCAGCACGGCAAATACGACCTGCTCGTCCTTCAGATATTCGTCCTCGATTTCAATAATCGTCTTGTCCAGATAGCTGTCGTATTTCGTATGGTATTTCTGCGGATCGGTATTCGGGATCGGGACATAATTGGTGTCAAAGACATCTTCCATTGTAAACCTGCCACTATCCAGCTGCTCCTCCAGGAGCTGTTCCATCATCTTGGCGCCGGTAAGCGCCTCTATGCGCCCCTTTGAGAGGAGCTCCTCTTCCATGTTCTGGCTTCTGGAATTTACGAAATAGAAAGTGAAAACCGACATGATCACAACCATGACCATTATCAGAATTCCGGCGATCTTTATTGAGAGCTTTTGAGACATGATTGACTCCTTATATTTAAATTAATACCGTATCAGTTATCGATAATGAGGGTCTGCGAGGCAAGAAGCCTCTTGAGGTCGAGCAGAATCGTCATCTCTCCTTCGAGGCTTATCTGGCCCCGCAGAAATTCCCGGGCAGCCGGGTCGACTGATTTTACAACCGCTTCGAACTGGTCCAGCGGCAGAGGATGAACGCCTTGCACCGATTCAACTATGATCCCGGTATTAAAACTTTCACCCTTTATGACTATTATCCTCGCAGCGGAATCCAGAGGGCCGGCAGGAAGTCCCAGAAGAGGCCTGATATCCATTGCAGCTATGATCTCTCCCCTAAGGTTGAAAATGCCGGTTATCAACCCCTTGACTCCGGGAACCCTGATCAGTTTCGGCACTCTGATGACTTCAGACGCAGACACGGTCTCAAATGCATAGATCTCTCCCCCCAGGATAAAGGTGACGCATTCAAGCAGGTCTTCCTGCACCTCGATCTTCTCCGACAGACCCTGCCAATACTCCTGCTGCATCTCATTGAGAATCGAGCGTATATCATAACCGATTTTTTCTGACATTACTCACCTCTCTCCAAATCAGGTAGTGCAGCCTCAACCATATTCATTTCGCTACGGAGCTGTTCGAGAAAAACCTCTCTGGAAAGCCCGCCGGAAAACGGAATTATCGCTTCTCTTCCTGCCTTTTCCAACATTTTGAGGCTGTTCCTGAACTCCCTTGAAGAAGATCTGACATCCCCCGACCTGAAGTAGAGCTTGCCGAGATTGTAGTGCGGCATAACAAAATCCATTTTCAGGAGTACCGCCTTACGGTACTCATCCAGAGCATCCTTTACTCTGTCCCGCATCTCAAAGAGGAAGCCACGGAGAAAATACCCCTCCGCAAGAAGATCGTTCAGGGAAAGTGCTTTGTTGAAGCACTCCAGCGCCTCTTCAACCCTCCCGCACATAAGGTGGATCTCACCCTCTGCCATAATAGCCCCGGTATGGTCTGGCTTGAACTTCAACAACTCCCCCATAAGCGTAGCAGCTTCGGGATAGTTCCCCTGGTACATGGAATTCAAGCCTGCAGCAAAAATAGCCTCCAGGTCCGGCTTCTTATCCTGAATTGCAGGGATTATCCTTTCAATCGGCTTCTTGTCGACTGCTGCCTGAGCAGGTGGCAATTTCCGGGCAAGGGGCTGTTCCGCCTCGACTGCGGCCTCGTTCTTTTTGGTGTAATAAAACCCGCCACCCAGAATGTGCCTTTCGAACCTGGAAGATATATTCGACAAGGTCTCCGAATGGCCGAGGAATAGATATCCTCCAGGGTTCAATGCTTCAGCGAACTTTTCCACCACTTTTTTGGTCGTAGCAGTCGTAAAGTAGATCATGACATTCCGGCAGAATATTATATCAAAAGAGCTGGCCGGGAGTTGATCGGATAGCTGGAGGTTCAGGTATGAAAAATCCACCAGCGACTTCACCTCGTCATTAACGACATAGCTCTCCCCTACCCGGTAGAAGTAGCGTTCAAGATAGGATTTATCGGTCACCCTGATCTTCCAGGAGCTGTAGACCCCTTCTCGGGCTCCCCGAAGCGATCGGCTGTTTATATCGGTAGCAAAGATCTTGATATCACGCTTCTTCCAGTCAGGAATGGCTCCCATGAGCGCCATGGCAATCGAGTACGGCTCTTCCCCTGTCGAGCAACCTGCGGACAAAATTCTGATACTCCTGTTCCGGCCTGCCTTAAGCAGACCCGGAAAAACTGCCCGTGTAAGAGCATCGAAATGGGCGTTGTATCGAAAAAAGAATGTCTCCCCGACTGTAAGGAACTGCAGGAGCTTTTGCAGTTCCTTACGGCGTTCCCTGTTTTTATTCAGATAGTCGAAATAATCGCTGAAAGAATTGATCCTGAGTGCCGTCATCCGGCTATCAAGCCCACGCTCAAGCACCTTATGATTGCGGCGCTCGAAGTGAAGTCCGGAGTGTTGAATCAGATAATCATGAAATTTCTGATGCTCCTCAGGCGTCAGCTGTGGCCTTGTGAGAGCAGCACGCTTCTTTTCACCCCGGGAAAGGATCGTGAGGTCCTCGCGTAAACGCACGAGGTCCAAAGGTTTACAGATAAAATCGAAGATGTGGAGAAGCTCGAATTCAAGCTCCGGGAAATCCGAGATTACTATGACTGGTATGTGCCTGGAAAAAGAGCTTCTTTGAAGTCTGTTAACGATCTCGATCGCCGTGAGTTCAGGAATCGAGACCTCTATTATTATCAGGTCCGGGCTGTTATCCTGAGCGTTATTCAGCAGTCCCTTGTCACTGTTGGCGCAGAGACATTTATGCCCTTCCGATGCGAGAAAGCGGCAGAAAAATCCGCAAAGTTCCTCGTTGTGGGAGATGATCAGGATATTAAGTGGCACTGCTATGTCTATTCCTTTCCAGAAGTGCCACTCCGTATGCGGCAATCCCCTCTTTTCGTCCTGCAAAGCCAAGCTCCTCGGTCGTTGTCGCCTTGACATTGACCCTGTCACGGTCACAGCCGAGAGCTTCTGCGATATTCCCGATCATCTGCGATATATAGGGTGCAAGTTTGGGTTTCTGTGCAACAATCGTGGCATCCACGTTTCCTACCCGATATCCCCGGCTCCCGGCAATCCCCATGACATGCTGCAGGAGCTTAATGCTTGACGCCCCCTTGAATGCGGGATCTGTATCCGGGAAATGCCGACCGATATCACCTTCTCCGATCGCTCCGAGTATCGCATCGCAGATCGCATGAAGCAGCACATCTGCATCGGAGTGGCCCAGAAGGCCGGTTTCATGGGGGATATCCACCCCCCCCAGGATCAGCCTGCGCCCCGGCACCAGCCGGTGCACATCGTATCCGTGTCCGATTCGCATAGCATAATTCCCTTTGTATCCTTCGCAATCTTTGAATCTTTTCACGCCGTCAGAATTCAGATGATAACAAGGCGGCAAGGAGAAAGCGACTGAGGCGTAGCAGCGCTACGTCGAGGAAGCTTTCGACGAGCCAACGAAGTTAGCGCTGAATTGTGGCGGCGGCTAAAAATGCTTCCGCCAGGATCAGATCCTCCGGCGTCGTAATCTTTATATTCCGGTAATCACCTATGACCACATGGACCTTCCTTCCCATCCTCTCCATAAGGGAAGCGTCGTCTGTCCCGCTAAACCCTTCCGAATCTGCAAGTTCATGGGCAGCACGTATCACGGCATACCTGAAAGTCTGCGGCGTCTGGGCCAACCAGAGCGCCTCCCGGGCCGGAGTCGCAACAACCATGTCATCCCTTACCACCTTCACCGTATCCTTGACCGGAACAGCAGTCACTGCTCCGTCAAACTCGAGCGCTATCTCGATTGAGCGCTGCATAGCATGGATCGGGACAAACGGCCGGACTCCGTCATGGATCAGGATGATATCATCATCAGCGGAGTCAATGGCCCGAAGAGCGTTCAGCACCGAATTCTGGCGCTCCGCACCCCCTGCGACAATCTGTTTCACCTTGTCGAGACCGTATTTTTCAACTACATGAATGCGACAGTACTCGATCTCTTCAGCAGGGACTACCGGATAGATCTCATCGATGAAATCGGCCCGCTGAAAAATCTCCATGGTATGTGCCAGGATCGGCTTCCCATCAAGAAGCAGGTACTGCTTGTTAATCGAAGCCCCCATCCGTCTTCCCATTCCGGCGGCCGGTATCAAAGCAACTTTTTTCAACTTTTGTTCCTTTCACAGTATTCGACTGCCGAATCTCTCAGGTGACGCAGATAAAATCCGTACCCTCTCTGAAACCCGCTTCGCAAGCCCATTCCCTTATACCGGCCCGTGCCCCGCGCGTCCCCACAGTAACAAGCATCCTGCCGGAAACAGACTTGAGATCGTTCGCACCTACCACCTCTGCACCATGAAGTATCCGCCCTCTCTTTTTCGGGTCCACATCCACCCAGAGGGAAACCGTTACCCCAACCCCGGCAAGGGCACGCTGCCAGGCCCGCCCCTCTTTCCCCGCCCCGGCAAGGATCACTTCTGAAGATCCCTGAAGAAAACCTTTCTGCAGGTGGTGAATCTTGCAGCGCCGAAAGGCCTCTGCTGAATATTCCGTCATGGTCCGGGTTGCGCGATCCGGCCTGTCACGCCAGAACAGAAGCGGCTTCTCACTCCTGGCAAAACGCACCCCGGAATGTGCCATCCTCAGCCACAGATCGTAATCCTCTGCCCATCCCATGTCCCGGTAACCCCCCAGAGCGGCAAGGATCTCTCTTCTGAACATCACCCCGGGATGAACGAACGGTGATTCGACAAAAAGATCGGAAATAATCCGGTCGTGGCTCAGGAGTCTGTTCTGCCACTCTTCATAAGCCAGCATCCCGACCTTGAGTCCCTCACGCGGGAAATGCCTGAAAGAGGAGGCAACCAGCCCGACATCAGGATTGGCAGCAAATATGTCGAGCTGCCTTTCCAGCCGCTCGGGATGTGAGACATCGTCTCCGTCCATTCTTGCGACAAAAGGTGCCCGGCACTCCAAAAAGCCGTAATTCAGGGCATTTACAAGCCCCCTTTGCCTGTTCCTGAGGACTTTCACCCTCGGATCGGCTGCAAACGACTCCAGAATCCCGGCTGTACCGTCAGCAGAGCCATCATCGACAACCACGAGTTCCCACTGCGTGCAAGTCTGTGCCCTGATCGACGCCAAAGCACTCTTGAGAAAACGCTCTTCATTCCTTACCGGCATCAGTATCGAAACCAGCGGGCTTTTGCTATTCATTTAAAGCAATTTCCCGAAGCCGGGTCGGAAGACGTTTCGGCTTCATATCCTTGTCTACGCATACCAGGGTGGCCCGCCCCTCTGCGAGGAGCTTATCATCATCAACCCTGAAGAGGCGCTGAAGCATGATGAAAGACGTCTTCCCTGCCTCTGCCAGTTCAGTCTCGACCCTTACCAGGTCATCAATCCGTGCCGGAAACCGAAAATCAATCTCCATCCGTACTACCGGAAAAAGTCGTCCTTCTTCGTGAAACTGCTGTACCGAGAACCCTCTAGCCCTGAAAAATTCGGTTCTGCCACGCTCGAAGAAACCGAGATACCGGGCATGGTATACTACCCCTCCGGCATCCGTATCCTCACAATATACCCTGAACTCCATCAAATTCCCCAGTATTTTCAAACAGTGTTACATATTATATCTTTTCTGTCCACGCAAAATAGTGAAAAGGGCATTGACGAATGTCACGCGTTTTTCTACTTTCAAAGCAATGAAACGGGCGGGAGGCAATTGCTGCTTATGAATGTCGAACAGATGAAGTGTGTTATTGCCGAGATTGTGACCAAAACCGACCTGACCCCTTGCGTAGTGGGGCACAGGGGGGTCGGGAAAAGTGCCGGCATCATGCAGGTCTGCAAAGAGATCGGCCGCAGGATGTATCGCTTCGCCTCGGGCAGATGGAGGTCGGAGATCTGGTCGGGATACCGTATCGTGAAGGGAAGACCATGCACTGGTCCCGCCCTTCCTGGTGGCCGGATGACAGCGACCCGGCATCTGTCGTTCACTGCGACGAGCTGAACCGGGCCCAGCAGGAAGATACGCTGCAGGCGATCTTCCAGTTTGTCGAACCACCGCTCTCCGGAGCGACACGAGGTCTCCACACTCATCAGCTTCACCACAAGCATAAGGTCATTGTCACGATAAACCCGCCCGACGGTACCTATCAGGTTGCACCGCTCGACCGTGCACTCATAGACCGGATGATCATGCTCTATGTCGAAAGCGATTACAACTGCTGGGCCGGATATGCGCAAAAAAACGGCTTCGACAGTACCGTTCAGGAGTTTCTGGCCGCGAACCGGAATCTTCTCGCACTGGACGCTCCTCCGATGGAGATGGAGGCCAAACCTTCGGAGCGCGGCTGGGAGATGGTCAGCACGCTCCGGAAAAACTGCCGGTTTCCCGGCAACCTTGAAATGGAGGTCTACGCCGGCATTGTCGGCCAGGAGGCTGCCATAACCTTCATGAGATGGCAGAAGGAGACGCTTGACCGCCCCCTGACCGCACTGGAACTGCTCGACGACTGGCAAACCTTTGCCAACAGGGCTGCCCGGCAGAGAGAGGACCAGCATGGGGCGACCATGAGCGCCCTCATTTCGCACTGCAGAACAGCGACATCTCTTTCAGAAACTCAGGAGGCCTCTCTGGTCGCCTATCTCGATATCCTCCCCAGGGATCTCAAGTTTGCCATGGTCAAATCCCTTCTCACGATCCCCATGGTCGCAACGGTCTTGACCGCCGACCGGTATGATGCCGTCGTGCTGGATGCCATCCGGGCGATAAACAGTGAAGCATCGAATTGTAAATGACGGGCAGGATTCTCGAAAACATCATTGTCCGGCTCCTCAGGAAGCGCCCCTTTTACGGCCATCTACTGGCGGGGTTCAGGAAGAGGCCGGGAACAGAGGGCTATCCGGTCGGGATAACCCTCTGCGAAGCCGTGCCCACCATCTCCTTTGACACAATCGCTCTTGCCTCCTACCGTCCGGAGGAGCAGGAGGCCCTTCTCGAACACTGCGCCTTGCACCTCCTGCACCTCCACCCTTCCCGCCGCAGGGAGCGCAACCGCCACGACTGGGATATCGCCTGCGATCTCGCCATTAATCCGCTTCTGGAGGCGATGCCGCCTGCAGCGCCGCGCCCGGAGTATTTCCGGCTTCCCGGCGGGCTGGCCGCAGAAGAGTACTACCAGAAACTGGTCGATCCTTTTGACACCGGAAACCTCAGAGGGAGCGGATCAGGAACCGCAGAGAGAGAGGATAAGGGGATCTCCGGCAACGGAAGTTCAGATAACGGGACTGTTCCGGTCGATGACCACACTGTATGGGAAGAGGCGAACAGCACCCCGCTGAGGCTGGCCGAAGAGATGGTGCGGGAAATGGTCAGGGATGCCCGGCTGAAGTGCGACGGTGAGGTGCCGGGAGAGCTGCGCCGGCTGGTCGAGTCGCTCCTCGCGCCTCCTGCCATCCCCTGGAAAATGATCCTTCGTCAGTTCATCGCCACGGCCGGACGGATCGGCCGGAAATCCACCTGGCAGCGGGAAAACCGCCGGTTCACACACACGACCCCGGGAAGCCGGAAAAAACAGCGGCTGAACCTGCTGATCGGTGTCGATGTCAGCGACTCCACCAATGCCCCACAGCTGAGGGAGGCATTTGCACGGGAGATCGTCCGGATCGCCCGGGGGCCGGAGAGTTCCCTTACCGTACTCTACGCCAACAGCCGTATCCAGCGGATAGAGAGCTTCAGAGGGAGCAGCTTCCAGGCGGAAAGCTATCAAGGTGGCGGCTTCACCGATCTGCAGCCACTCTTCGAATATGCGCGGACCATGCACCCGCGTCCTGCGGCAATCATCTACCTGACCGACGGTATCGGCCCGGCCCCTGCAGTGATGGAGTTCCCGACCTTGTGGGTACTGACTGCGGAAGGTGAGAAACCGGTGCCGTGGGGGGTTGAGCTGAGGCTGGAGATTTGATACCCATTTCTCAAATTCAAAGCTGCAACAACAAATATTGATATATTCATTCACAAAAGATAATATGGTTTAATTAATTATGCCTTTTCCGCCAGACTTTACTCCTTGCTCTCTCACATGGAGAAACACCATGAACCTGTTACTGCGAAAACTGTTCCTCTCTTGTCTGCTTGTCTGCGGACTGGTCCTTCTTGCCGCCTGCGAGCAGAAACGCGAAAAGATCAACCTAGAGCAGCCGGTTGCCACCGACGCGACCGGGCAGAGTGCCGACACGCGGGCTCCGCTTCATGTTGCCGTTGCGGCAATGATCTCGCCGGAGACCACCAGGGCTTACTACGAAGAGCTGATGAGCCTGATTGCCGAAAAGATGGGAAGAAGAGCTATCTTCTCCCAGCGCAAGACCTATGCGGAAGTCAATGAACTGGTCAGAAAGAAGGAGGTGGATCTGGCTTTTGTCTGCGCCGGCCCATACACCCAGGGGAGAAAAGAGTTCGGAATGGAGATTCTGGCCGTTCCAGTGGCTAACGGCAAAACCGTTTACCACTCTTACATAATTGCCAACAAATCAGGCCCCATCAACTCCATGCAAGATCTGCACAACAAGAAGTTCGCCTTCACGGACCCGCAATCAAATACCGGATGCCTGGTGCCGACCTATATGCTTGCCCGGACCGGAAAGACCCCCAAGTCCTTTTTCAGCGACTATTTCTACACCAACAGTCATGACAACTCGATCAAGGCAGTGGCTGACAATCAGGCGGACGGAGCTGCGGTTGATTCCCTGATCTGGGAATTCATAAACAAAATCGACCCTGCTGTCACATCACGCACAAAAATCGTCGAGAAGTCCCCGCCCTACGGGATTCCCCCCATTGTGGTGAACCCTGCCCTGGATCCCGGGACCAAGAAGCGCCTGAAGGAGATCCTGCTAACCCTGCATGAAGACAAGAAAGCTGCTGCCCTGCTGGCAAAACTCCAGATCGACAGGTTTGTCGAGGGGGACGACAGGATGTATGACACGGTCCGCGATATGAGCCGCTGGCTTGAGAAAAGAACGGGTAACTGACGGATGCATATGAAGCGGCTCATATTTTTCAGGGTAACAACCTTGATCGTGTTGATGGCAATTGCTCTTGGCGCCGTCTATTCCTATTATACGATTCAGCGTCATCGAGAGATGACGATAAACATGTGGAAGTCCAGATCCCGGATACTTGCAGAAGCAGTCGGGCATAACATCCTCTGGGATGACCGGGTCGCGGTCAGGCGGATGCTGATGTCCGAACTGCACGGTACCGACATCCTGCTTTACAGCTTTGTAATTAAAGAGGGAACGCCCTACGTCTTCACCTTTGGGCAGGGGGTCCCCCCTGCACTGCTCCAGCAGAAGCCTCCCGGAGCCGAACAGCCCCTCTGGGAGTTTCAGGACCAAAACGGAATGGTGATTTACGATATCGCCACCACGGTTGACAATGCCGGCACGACCCTCAGAATCGGGCTGATGCGCTCTGCCATAGACGACAAGATGTATCCGCTCATCCTTTCCATATCCATGATTACGCTGGCAATCCTGGGAGCCGGCATCTACCTGGCCCGGATTGTTGCTCTGCGGACCACCAGGGAAGTGGATATCCTCGTCGATGCCATAAGGACGTACGGTGAACTGAACGACAGTACCATGCCTCTTGAGAAGACCTCTTCAGAAGTATCGGAGCTGATCGCATCCTTCAAGCATCTGACTGCCATGCGCAAGGAGGCCGAAACCGAGCTGGGCATCCTTAACTCACAGCTTGAGCAGCGGGTGAATGAAAGGACTGCCAAGCTCAGGGCAATGAACAAGGAGCTGGATGCGTTTTCATATTCCGTGTCCCACGACCTGCGCGCCCCGCTGAGAGCAGTAGAAGGCTTCAGCTATGTCCTGCTGGATGATTATTCCGACAGGCTGGACGAATCGGGCAAGAGCTACCTGCATCGGATACAAGGCGGCTGTGTAAAAATGGGGAGGCTGATTGACGCCCTGTTGAAGCTTTCCCGCATAACCAGGAGCGAGTTGAGCCCTGTTCCGGTAAGGATCGGGCAGACGGCGGCAGAGATAGCAGGTGAACTGCGGCGAAGCGATCCGGAAAGGAATGTCGAGTTCAGGATCGACACGGAACTCACCGCCAGGGCCGACCCCGCAATGATACGGTCGGTCATTGAGAACCTGATGAGGAATGCCTGGAAATTTACGAGACATACCGACAAGGCGATCATCGAGTTCGACGCCGTAGATCGCGATGAGAATCAAGTCTATTTTGTGAGGGATAACGGCGCCGGCTTCAACATGGAGTACAAAAACAAACTTTTCGGGGCGTTCCAGAGATTGCACCGCAATGATGAATTCGAGGGTACCGGAATCGGACTCGCAACGGTCCAGAGAATCATTCTCCTCCACGGGGGAAGGGTCTGGGCTGAAGGGGAAGAAGGGAAAGGTGCCGCATTCTATTTTACTTTGGGGGAAGCTGAATCATGAAAGAAAAGACTATCCTGCTGGTGGAAGACAACCCTGATGATGTAACCCTCACGATTCGCGCCCTGAAAAAGAACCATCTCCTCAATGATGTTGTCGTGGCCCGCGACGGGGCTGAAGCGCTGGATTTACTCTTCGGCAAAGGTAACACGCCCCCGATGGCGCTTCCCGAGCTGATCCTCCTGGATATCAACCTGCCGAAGATAAGCGGCCTTGAGGTGCTGGAGAGAATAAGAGCCAATGAAAGAACCAGGCTGCTGCCGGTCGTAGTTCTCACCACTTCCGATGAAGACCGGGACCGAATCGAGAGCTATCGCCTGGGCGCGAACAGCTACATCTCGAAGCCGGTCGAATTCGAAGAGTTCAGCACGGCTGTCAAGCAGCTCGGCATCTACTGGCTGGCGATAAACATCGGGCCGCATAGTGCCTAGAGAGATGTCCGAACATCCGCCGATGACAGTCGATTCGGTAAGGGAGCTGCTGGAGAGTGCCGGGGCAAGCGCAATGGCCAGGTCCGGAAGAAGCGACAGCTACGGCGCACCGCGGGATTTTTCCTTCGAGGTCCGAGGAGCGTTCCCCAACGGCCTCGAACTGCACATCGTCGCCAGACAGTTCACCTACCGTGATCCATGGGAAGCAGCGGGAAGGGTCAACGACCTGGTGGATGCCTCACTGCTCAAGGATGGCGGCTACTCGGCGCTGCCGAAAGGGTATCCGTTCTTCCAGGAAAAGGATGAAGAGACCGGGCTGGACGGAGAGCAGCTGCGGGAGCTGATAGAGTGCGTCAAAAGCGTCAATCCGAAGCTGTATGAACTGCAGAAGCTCACGGGAGATCTCTGACCCGTTGACAACTCCTGTCATTCGTGTAATGTGACAGCATTAATCTGTCTTTTGTTATGACCTGCAGGAGGGAAGAGATGCCCCCGACCGCTCACCCGCACAAAAACGACTCCCCGACACAAGGCGCCGCCTCAGCACCAGCTCCCGAAAACAGCACTATCTCCGCCCGCACCGTCATCGGCGCCACCATGCAGCCGGGACAAAAAGGGACCCGAGGTTTGCTCAGATCCTACGGCGATCAGCTCGTCTGTGTCCGCTACCGTTACGACAAGGCCAGAGGAAAGCGCTACAAGACGGTCGAGCTGATTATTGATGAGCAGGACTGGCAGCAGGGGGTCACAATTCCGCCGGACAAGCGGGTTTTGCTGGAGATCGGTTTCAGCGAGGAGGAGCTGCGCGAAAAGGTCAAAGCGTCCGGGGGTTCTGGAACCCGGAAAAGAAATTCTGGAAGGTCAGGTTCGGTTCAATTCGGCGTGATCACGCACTAGTGGTCGGATCGTTTCCGACGCGGCGGAGAAAAGGAACCCGGATAGGTTGCCGATACATAAGGAAAGTGACGTATATAAGTGACCAGAGGATAACCGCTGGCCTTGGAGAAATGAGGAAAAGTAACGTATATATGATACCATAAGGTGACGTATATACGTGACCGGTTACCTATATAGGTGACAAGTCACTTATATACGGATACCGGTTAATAACGAGTTGAACTAAACCGCTTTGCGGAAACTTAAAACTTAAATAAATTCAAAGACATAAAGGCTAAATAAAACAAAAAGCGAATATAAAATCTAAGAACCAATTGGGCAGCT
>JBGQLM010000064.1:0-23690 GCA_041500085.1 Geobacteraceae bacterium | reverse complement strand
GGTAAAACGATTTCAAGTTTCAGACTCACTCCTCCTCAGAAGAACTCAGGCCAGTGATTGAATAATCGAAAATTTGTGCCGTCCTGCCCTTCATCATTCTGCAGCCCCGAAGTATCACCTCTCATGCACACACTATATCTCCCAGCAATCAGTTCTAAATGAAAACGAGCCGTCGTCCTGGCGCATCCAGATCGCCTCTTCTTTTGAGATGGTGAGCATCCAGGTTTGAGTGGCGCTGTCAGGTTTCTTTGCTGCAAATGCGCGTGGGGTTAATATTGCAACACATGCTTGATGCTCCGGATCACGCACTGACTGGTACATGATTGCCCCAATGCCGGCATCCCGTGCTATGCGACCAAACGCTTGAGTTGCCGAATAATCTGTTGGATGTTGCCAGCAAGTAATATCACGATCAAAGGGCGGCACCCGTACATCAACACAGCTTGTGCTGATTGGCACCCTGAAAGCGGTAAATGAACACGGCTGAAGGCGATCCAGGCCCGCCGAGTCCTGGAGAAAGCGCCAGCGCCAATAGCCAACCTCGGCGGCAGCAGTCCGGACAGTCTCTGCGGCGTAAAACACACCAGGATCATGTACAGCGCGGAATCGTGAACCGGATGGCTGGCGGGTTTCATAGCGGAATGGGCTGAAGAGCAGATAATGCAGATCGGTTGCCTCTTGTGGGACTGGGGGCTTATGCTCCTCCAGGATATCTTCCAGCAACTCCTGTTCGGCCCGTGTATCGACGATCTTGGAGGTGGAGACCAGGTGCTGGGCCTCAACCATCCGCCAGACCCTGAAGGCCAGATCTCGCGCCTCAGACGATAGCGCGGCAAGCGTCCAAGTAACTGACGACACGTACAAGCCCCTCCGTGGACTCAATCAATTCAGCCGGTTTCCTGCCGGCAAAGGCCCTGTTTTCGCTGGCCAACCACTTCTTTGCATCGTCAGCAGCCCCGCCAACGATCGAATCCAGGGAACGGAACAACCTGACCAGAAGAACGGCAAAGTCCCACTCCTTTTTGCCGGGAGAAAACCGGTACGCCTCGGAGTAGATCCGTGACACCGTCGCCGGACTCACCCCCAAGATCACGGCCAGCTTGCTCTTGGGGATATCGAGATAGCTCGCGGTATTCACGAGCGCCTTCGTCAATACCTGCGCTTTGTTCTGCGTCCGCTTCACTGTCGCAACGCGTGACATACAGATCATCCTTTCTTCACGTGCTATGCTTTCTGGTGAAAGCATAGCATCATTTTATTTCCACAGGAAGCATTATTTATTATTTTTCCCGGATGGAAAATCGGTCAACAGCATTGATCCGACTGATCTCGACACTGTCAGTGCCACGTGAATATATCTCACGGGCTAACCAGGTCAGCTCATCGTTCTCACAATCCCCCGGCACAGAAATCCACCAGGACTTGCAGCTGCCCTGGCTGCCATCATTCCACCGGTAACCCCGGTGCTTGAGGATATCCTTTTTATCGAACGGTGCTCCCACCGCACAAATTTTCGCTGTTACCCCTTCATAGTTCTCTAGCAATGTTTTGAATACTGGAAGACCACTGAGCGGTAAGTTTTCCAGGAGAAGACCCAGAACACCTTCAGCATCATTCAGGGCACGATGGGCATTGATGAACCAACCGAACTTGAAGAGCAGATATTCCAGAACACGGGTGGAGATTCTCTCTGCCTGCCAATCGATCTGATTGACGGTGCAGGCCCAAGGGACCTTGGCGAATAATGGAAAGCGCGCTTCGACGAATTTGCGGTCGAATCCCGCATTGTGGGCAATCACCAGAGTTGCTTGACTGGCCAACCGATTGACCTGTTCATCGTCAAAGGCCTGCCCTCGCACCATGTCATCGGTAATGCCGGTAATCTCGGTTGTCTCAGCGGAAAGAGCGAACCCCGGATCCTCAAAACCGGAATAGCCTTCAATCATCCTGATGATTTCAGCCGTAGACGGATCATATTCAAAGGCAACGATCCCCAACTCTATGACCTTGTCCTGGATGTAGTCAATCCAGTGGTCTCGGTATCGAGACACAGGCCGATGCACGGTTTGGTGATTGGGCGCTTTGAGAACCTGGCATCATGCTGCAGGTCGAGCTTGCGCAGGATCTTGAAATTCCCTGAAGCCTGAAGTGCCGTAACGGCAATCTCCGTTTCGAGGGGATTAAGCGAGGTGGTGTGGTGGGTCTTTTTCATGAGTATCCAAAATAGTTTTCAAAACTCGTCGTAATACCTTCTTCATGGTGTTTTGCTGTGTCCTGAATAACAATCAATCCCAGAAGATCCCTGTTGGATCACGGTATATTTCAGCAACCAGCTATTCGAGGGTGTCTTTGTTGCGGCTGGCTGGATATTGGTGTCGTTTGTTCTTCAGATCGAACCAGTAGAGAGTCCAAGAATAGGTTTTGTGAGAGAATTCCCGTTGGGCAACACTGCACCCAAACCATTCCCGGGGATCAATGAACATCCTGCGCGATTCAACCAAATTCACCTTGTTGCCGTGAAGAGCAACGCTTACGATAGCCTCGTCTGGAATCGTTCGCCTGGTGCAGACCTCGGACAACAATGTGAGTACTGGTTGTAATTCAACATCGGGGATGGACATTCAATCTCTCAATGGTGTGTGATCATCATTCGGACACAATGACAAAGCCGGCCCCAACATCTGCCGGCTTTGTTTTCAAATTCAACATTTCAAAATCTGGAATACCCTACCCCCTCCTAAATGCCCTTAATATCCTTACCAGCAGTAAACTTGCCGCTTTTGCTGGCAGCGATCTGAATGGCTTTCCCGGTCTGAGGATTGCGGCCAGTACGAGCAGCCCTGGAGGCAACTGCAAAGGTGCCAAAACCTGGGAAAGTGATCTTATCGCCTGCTTTCAGTGTTTCGACAACAGTGCCCACAAAGGCATCCACTGCCTCTGCTGCTGCGGACTTAGTAAGCCCAGTCTTTGCTGCTACTGCAGCTACGAATTCTGCTTTTGTCATTGCTCTCTCCTTTATGTGTGCCAAGATATATACCGACATGGATACCGGCATGCATACCAGCTAGCATGCCTATGTGGACCACTATGTGTGCCTAGTTCATTTAATCTTTATTGTCCGGATCGTAATGGCCGGCCTGGATCTTCCTTCGAGCGAGACGGAAACAAATCTCCGGAGGAGTCAAAACCACGGACCGGGCCTTTTCAAGCCTCGCGATAATTGGTTTCACATCTTTTTCAAAGTCAGCAAAAGACTTCTTTGATGATATCATAGCCAGTTGCCGGAACCGATCTCGAAGACTGGTAAACTCACTGACCAGAGCCGCATATTCTTTTATCTTCGAATCGGTTTTAGAAACCTTATATGCGGGTGGAATTACAGTCACAAGCAATACACTCATTGCGCTGATAACTGGAGATCCTTGCTCGACAATTTTCCAGGTCGCCAGGAATCCGAATAATACCGGGGCAACAGAACACACCGTTTTTACAACCCTCAACCACTTGAGCCAGATAATGAAGGTAACTGCCGTATAATTACAGCTCTCTTCGAGTCTTTGGCATTCAACAATCAACTCTTCAGTCGCGCTCATAATGCTCCCAACGAAATCATCGAGCCGAATATGGATTTCCACTGTTCTCCAGCAGCAATAGAGTTATTTGCTCTCTCATGATCACAGGCAACGGCTGCATGGCCGTACGCTGTTTTGACTTTGAACTCCCAATCGGATCCCAGAGCGATAACTTCCCCTGTGCCTGGCATAGTCACAAATCCGTTCGATTTGTGGTACAGAAACGCGAAAAAGTCCCGGATCATCCAGTCATAATAAAAGACATCGTTGAAATGGTGCTCCCAGACATGCATGAACTCGACGGCCAGACGCTCAAGAACAAACGACTTCAACGGTACATTCTTTTCATTCTGCCAGACTTTCATCATTTTGATCAGTGCCCTGGTATTGCCACTATACATTGTGTCTGACGAATTTAGGACCGCCAGTTCATCCTGCGCCGTACTGCGAATGTAGCTACCACCATTTTTAGTGTCACAGACTCGAATAATACCGTCGTTAAACATAAACCCAACAGCCACTTCAGCTGTAGTGCTCGCGAACTTCATAACAACTACATGCCGGTCGCCAAGCAGATCAGTTGTCGAATACGGGTTCTCTAGCACCCGCTTGACGTCCTGCAGTAGCTGAGACTGTTTGTTTCCGGTCCGCTGCTCGTACCGATGATATTCAGCGGCAGGCAGTAGAAACAGAACATCAACATCCCTTGGCGGCCGAACTTGTGTACCCTTACCCCAGGATCCAATCAGCAGGCTGTTGGCAGTTTCTGACGACTTATTATAATAAAACTTATTCAGCGTATCCCGTATGCCTGCCTGTTTGATCAACCCGTCTGATTTCTGCAACTCTGTAAGTTCCAAATTCGTCAGGAACCTTGTAAACCGCCGACGCACGTATGACCATTGAGGAAGCCCCTGGGCGATTGCCGGAGGATAAGCATAAGCCGGTGTGAGTCCGAAGTGCGCAGGCATTGGAGTAGCGATCCCTCCCCCAAGCATTGTACGACCGGACAACCCCAACATACCCGGAGTCATATTCTGTAGAGCTGGACCGGAATGTCCAGCAAACGCTTGGCCAAGAAGCGAGTTCCGATTAGTGCTCAGCGCACCACCAGAACTTTCAGCGAGCTTCTCCAATGTTCGGCGGATGTTATCGGACATTCTTGAACAACTCTTTCAACTCAATTTCAACTGCGTGCCTGTCTCCGTCTTTAAGCTGATCTTTCGCAAACCCACTAACTTGCTCCAGGAGCTCCTGATACAACGGAGCGTCCGGATCTGCCAGAAATTTTACAAACTCCACTTCGAGCGAGTTGGCCTCCAATTCAGCCCTGGCTTCTCGATCCCGCTCTTGCTGCTGTTTCAAAGCCTCAGCCTTGATCTCCACTAACGATTTGTAGTTCGCCGGCCTGGGATAAAAGCCGTTCCTAGTCAGGAGTTTGTAAAACCAGTTTGCGGAGTTTTGGACGTCGCCACGCTCCAGGATGTCGAATCTGGCGTAACGAAGCGATAGAACGATTTCCTCTTCACTGAGCTCAAACTCAGCCATCCAGTTGGCAACCTGTTTTTCGGTTACACCTTCTCCACTCCAGAACCGCAATTCAGGATCGTTCAGCAGACCGGTTTTAGAAGTAGTTAGTTCTTTTTCTTCAAAAACCCTACTACTAAAGGGGGCTTGTGTGCCGGCATGGATGCCTGACTGTGTGCCGGGTACAGTGCCAATATGTGTGCGCTTAACAATGCCAACACCGATGCCGGTATGTATGCCGGCATGCATGCCAATATGTGATCCACTTTGTGTGGCGATCTGTGTGCCGGTTACACGCTCGTAAAATTCGCTACACATTTGTCGATCTGTAGAATAATAAAAGCCACGCTCGCGGTGATCATATACCTTCTGCTCTGCGCGCTTAATATATCCAACCTTCTCCAGGAGCCTGAGTGTCTTAGCCAGCGAGCTGAGCGGTACACCTGTACGTGCGGCCATTACATTACGATTGGATTTCCCACCGGCTTCTATTAGATAGAGCAGAACTTTTCCTTGTCCTGGTGTGAACGGGAAAAACGCGTCCGGATGGATATGATCATATATATGAGTGCCGTCTAGTGTGCCTATATCTATGCCACTATGTGAGCTGGTATCCAAACCTGTATCGATGCCAGTCCCTATGTCACTATGTGTGTCAGTATGCAAACCAATATGTATGCCAGCATCGATGCCAGCCCCCTTGTTGGTATCGATGCCGGTATCCATAGGCTCAGATCGGTATCCATGCCTATCGGGACCGGCTTCTATGCCGGTATCCATGCCAGATAGTGTGCTGGTATCCATGCCGGTCTGTATAATGGTACCTTTGTTGGTATCCATGCCGCTATGTGTGCCGGTATTAGACTCTATTACGGTGCCACTATGTGTGCCTGTGTGTGCCGCCTCGGGCTTGGCTTGAACTTTGGGCTTGGCCGCAGCCTTCTGTTTGGCTGTGGCTTTCGGTTTTGGAGACGGAGCGTAAACTACCGCTGGAGCTGATCCAATCATGACTTCTTGGACATCAACAGCTTTGACAGTCACATCTGGGACGGAGACGGTGACCGGAGCGACAGCGGGTTCATCACTGATCGGAGGCAGTCCTCGTTTGATTTTTTCGGCAGTGTCGACGTGAGCGCCCTTTGAGAGCGAGGCCATCAAGCTATCAGCGAGAGATGGTCTAGCCATTGATCAACCTCGGTTGTTCGGCATCCTCAGCTATAAGTGCGATGAGTTCGTCGGCCAGGCCTCGATAGCGTTTTGATCCTGTGCACTGAGGGTCATATTTAAGGCAAGTAGTGCGCTGAAGCTCAGCCTGTTTGATTGAGTCGTTAGTTGGGATGTTGGTTTGAAAAACGTTTTCAGGATATAGCTCGTGGATCTTTTCAATTAACACCTTTGATGAACTGGTTCGCATATCAACCTTGTTGACCAACGTCTTCAGGAAGCGGAGATCTTTGTTGATCTTGGTGGCACGGATCGACTCAATGCTTGTGTAGATCGATGTCAAGCCGTCGAGAGAGAAACGGCTGCCAGCCTCGATCGGAACAATAACACCGTCCGCGCAGCTCATAGCCTGTATTACCCAGAGTCCGAGGGAAGGGGGGCAGTCAATAATGGTTATGTCGTAGTGTTCTAAGGCATAGTCGCGGGCAAAATTTTTGAGTAGGGCGTAACTCTTTGCCGTGTCCTGGTAGAGATCCGCCTCGATCTGGCTAGTAATCTGGGCGTTCGGTATGATATCGACACCGAACGGGGTAGGGTAGACGCATTTTGCGACAGCTACCCCTTCTGTATAGGCTTCGTATAACGTATTATCTGGGTTTGTATCGCCAAGGAGAAGAGATGTAGCATTGCATTGAGGGTCGTTGTCGATGACCAGGACTTTCTGCCCTCTGTTAGCCAGGGCCGCGGCCAGGTTGACGCTCGTAACCGTCTTTCCAACCCCTCCCTTATTGTTCACCATCGCGATTATCACGCAAGCCTCCACACCACAGTTTTCAGATTGTGTGGAAGAATAACTGCGGATTTGAAGTCTGTCAAGTAAATTTCACAACAACATATACAGACTATGCGCCTGTAACATGCCATTTGGTAACAGTTATTTTGTGACAATATTGGTTAAGATATCAAATGACCTATATGGGATATACATTGAAAAACCAGTCCACCTATGGGAAAGATTGCTATCAAGCCCAGGCGCGGTTTGGGAAATTTCGATTGAAAATGGAAAGGACATAAAACTGTGGATAATTGAATATGGTGTTGAGGAGGTTTATCTATATGCGGGCAAAATATCCGTAAGGCCAAATGTGGATTTGCCAGGTTGATGATTTTGTTTTGCAACGATTTTTTAGATCGACTTTTATAGCTATTTTAAAAGAGTGCTTACAATAAATTCGCGTATTTCAGGGTTTACTTGGGAACGATAGCCCTTGAGAAGCCTCTGTTCCTGCTCAGACAATAATTTTTCATCGCGGCTGCCTTCATCGAAAAAAGCTGAAACCGGAACATTCAGTGCTTGGGCAACGGACTGAAGCTTGTCGGTGTTCAGTCTCGTGTTGCCGTTCTCGTATTTCTGAATCTGCTGAAAAGTCACTTCAACCATCTCGGCCAACTGCTCTTGGGTTAGGCCTCGCAGCTTGCGGAACTCCTTCAGTTTCTCGCCAATTTCCTTGCTTGTACGAATACTCATATCGTTATCCCTTTATGGGGACAATACAACTATGAGTTGCGCGTGAACACGTATGATAATTAGATTTAAATTGACTATTCTAATTTTAGTTGTATTATATCTAGCTGATTATATTAACTAAGTTAAAAATTGGCAGAAGAGGACACGAAGACTTTTGAGTTGTAGCACAGCGGCATTGCTCGGGACAGATTTTGGATGGTTTCTTATTGAAATCTGAACAAGACATCAGACAAAAGCCCGGGAACAACAATTCAATGAGATTTCACAACAGGGGAGGGGACGTCGATGAAAAACATCACAATGATAATTGCCGCAGGATTACTGGTTGTTATGCTGTCTGGCTGCGGTGCCCATTATGTGGCAACCAACAAGAATCTTGGACTTTCATCAGACAAGAAACCGGTTGTTGGTGTGATCGTCACCGGTTTTGTCGTCAACGCTGAAGGCAACCCGATGGGGGCAATCCTGGGCGTTAAATACGGAGAGGAAATCACGCAGTACCTTAAAAACGAGGGTGTTGATGCAAAGGTGGTCAAGTTCTCGGAAGCGCAGACGCACGGCCAACTGGCTGCCGCCGTCACAAAATACAACTCGATTGCGGATTACAGGAAGAGAGTCTCCGAAGGCTTCAATTTCGGGCGGATGGAGAAGGACTTCAATGAGCTTGGGATCGACATGCTGGTAATTATCTCGGGCAGCGCCGGCAATGCGAGTATCCCGGTCTGGGCACAGGCAACATCATTTGTGGCCTTTGGTGCCATGGGTCTGGTGACTCCCAGCTCCGACACCGTTGTCACAGCAGTCAACGGGGAAGGCAATCCCATCTACAACGACAAGATTCTGTTCACACGGATGGGAAGACGGGATTTCGGAAACGACAGCCACCGGAAAGCGATGGCATCGGCAATAGCCGCTGGGATCAAGGACAACTCGTTCTAGCAAATATTTCATATAACGGGAGGGCAGGATTATGAAAAAAGTAGCAATGATGTTGTGCGCAGTACAGGTGGCGCTGGTGGGGTGTGCGGGGTTGACGCCTCAACCGGCACAGAATGTTCAGCTGGCCAACCCTCAGTCGATAACGGTCATCATTCCGAACGATACAATGCTCGATTCGAGCAAAATAGCACGGGTGAACTTTGACAACCGTTGGGGAGGCCACAAGGAGAAGCAGGAAAAGATCAATGTAATCAGCAAAACGAACAACAGCTTTAAGGTCGAAAGAAGGACCGACAATGGTACTGCCGGCTCAGGCGTTATCTTTAATGTGAATTATACGGTTGAAACATCAGGCGGCAACACGGTCGTCACATATCAGCCGACAGATTACCGGACGTACCAGCAGGGACTGGTGTTGCCATTTGCGGTACCCATATTCACGGTACAGGATCTGACGGAATTTATTGTCAGCCAACCGGTATATTACAACCTGGAAATCGACTCTCAGTACAATACGGAGTCGATCTATTCCAACTTCATTAGGCTCGTTGAAAGGGCAAAGTTCAGGCAAGGCGAGAAGGATCCCGTTACCGGGAAGATATTCAAAGACAAATTCACAATCCCTTATAAAGATGGGAAAGTATCTTTCTCTCTTGAGACATTCCCGTATCGCAATGGAAGTAAAGTCGTCGTGCACCTGGTGGTGCCCGGGAGTTTCACCTCAGAAAATGTGGTCGACTTCGGCATTATCCTGAAAGACATCAGAACGCAGTTGGAAGGTGTGGCCAATTCCTGATGCCACCAATTTCAGAATGCTGGTGTCTCCCTATAGGGAGGGCTCTTGTATGAATGAAACTGAGACAACCCAAAGACTGGACTCCCTTAAAGAGCACCAGGAGTTCCTTCAGCAGGTTCTCAAAACCGCCAGGGAACGGGTGCTGATCGTATCCCCGTATATCAGCATCAGCGCCATAGAGTCAGACAACATCCCGACGTTGGTAAGACAGGCTGTATCCCGCGGCGTCCAGGTCCAGGTGTTTGTCGACTCGTGTCGTAACTGTTACACCGATGGGACCATGAAAGATCGCGCCATGGACGGCATTGCCGAGCTGGTAATGGCCGGGGCCCAGGTTGGAGTGGTCAATGGGATAAGCAGCAACTGCCTTGCTCGGGATAGTAATCTGATCGCCGCAGGGAGCTTCAACTGGTTGTCTGCCGTCCGGATCAGGAGCGGTGAATGCCAGTTGAAAGAAAAGACCCGGATTCATACAGGAGAAAGTGCGTCAATACGGATCGCTCAGGAACTGGCCAGGATTGAAGAGGTTGGCTATGGGCTTGCGTCACAGAAGGATAGCGACCGTATCGAGGTAACGAAGGCAGGCAGGATCATGGGGCTGTTGTTGGTCCTGGTTATTCCGACCCTGATCGGGAATGACCTCGGGAACAGAAAAGCCGGGATTGTCTGCACGGTGCTTATGCTGGCACTGTTTGCAATGTGTTACTGGCAGAAAGTGTATCAGGACCGCAACGAGGCCTCAATCCAATAGATTCAGAGGACCACTACCGGGAAATCCCTATTCCGGGCACGAGCTTGTTTACGCAAACTGGCATTCCACCACAATCGGCTGATGGAATGCCAGTTCTGTTTCGTGCCTCTCGGGATCCGGGTTGCAGCGGGCAAGGACGCCTTCCTGTTCATAGAATATCAGGAAGTCGTCAATCGGTGACTTGCACTGCGTACAGGCGTTAGCGAAATAGTCGTTATCCTCTGCGAAGTTGTGCCTTCGGAACAGAAAACTATGCCTCCGGACCAGTTTCAGGAACTCAGGCGGGTATTCCTGGACGTAAGTCAGATACACGTTGTGGGGTGCAATCTCATCCACACTGGTATCCAGCAGGCGACCCAGGACTGCAGCAAGCTCTTCACCGGTACCTCGTACCGGCACATATCCTGATGCCTCGACAGCGAATATTTTCACCCGCTGCCGGCACTCCAGGCAGGTTGTCTCGGCCTGGACGAGTTTGAATGGCGGTGTGAACAGCATCTTCGGCGTAAGGTACTCGCCGTACATCAAGATATCAGCGGCGTGGATCCAGCGCTTCTTGTTCAGATCGCACCAGTACGAGCTGTTCAGGGCATAGACCTCGTCTTTCGGGATATCCTTGCCGAGGTAGATTTTTACACCGGGGTATTTCATGCGACTCTCTTTGAGAGGACACTGTTATTGATTCCAGAAAAATGAATCGGAGCAGGCTCAACGGCCACGGGGAATAGTTCGTCGTTCATGAGAAGGGGAGAGGGATATCAATTTTCTACAACCTGGTATTTTCTGGGATTCCGTCGCTTCTGGTTGAGCTTGCTGTTGAGGATCAGGGAGTATTTCCGCTCAGCCTCGGGCAGCGTGCGCCGGAACCAGGTCTCCTTCTGCCGGCCGTGGCCGCATGACGACCCCGAATGCTTTTCGATCAGGAAGCCGTTGGGACTCTTCACCAGGTACAGCTCGTACCAGGCGCCCCGAACGCTTTCCGCCTCCAGACGGATACGCTGCAGGATCTGCTCCCCGCTGCCAAGCTCCAGAGGCAGCTCCAGCTGCTGAAAATCGGCATTTTCATCGACGCGGGCGGTTCTTGCCATCATCCCCCCTCATGGCCTCCAGGAGCAGCATGCGGGCCATGTCCACGATCTTGAGACCCCGCTTCTCCGCCTCGATCAACAGCCACTCCTCCAATTGAGCCGGTATCCGCATGGCAGGGATCCTGCTGGGCATGGCATTCGGCTTGCGCCAGCCCGGCTGGCGGCCGCGAGGCTTTTTTTCCGGTTGGTCGGACATGGTCGCCTAGCGCTGGTTCCAGGCCGCGGCAAACTGCTCGGCCGCCGCCACCTCCGGGAACGCGCCGGCCACGAACTCCGTCTCATCGAACATCACCATTCTGCCGCCACCGGCCGCAGGCACGACACATACGGGAGTCCCCGCATCCACCAGCCGGCGGGCCTCATCCCGCTGGGATGTTGGAACGCACTCGAACCAGCCGGGCGTAGCGATCGCCGGTGCCTTCATGGTTTCTGCAAATCGTTCTATCCAGGTCATAACGCATCCTCCTTCAAGAGGAAGGATACTACGGTCTATTTATTTGTCAATAAATAAATATAAATAGTAACAGAATAATGTCAGCCGTACAGCAAGTGGCTAACTTGCGTATAGAAGTTACCTAACATGGCTATATCACTACACATATTAAAAAGCTTCTGTTCAAAAAAGCCAGTTGCAGACCCGTAATACAGGTCCCAACCGCCTGGATTTAGTGACAACATCTAATCTGATTATCAAGGTGTAAAGTTTCTTTACACTGTGTATAACTCATTGTTATTAAAGGAACTATTAGGATATCGCGTGCTGGGTGTAAAGAAATTTTACACCTACTGCTTTTATAATAATAACGCTGAGTTAGGCTATTCAGTGGCCCGCATTGTAAAGAGACTTTACACTCGATAAATTTTCAAGTGGCCCTTCAAGCCTATCAACAAACTTCCAACACACAATAACTAGTCTAAATCATTGCGCAAATAAATATTTACACAAATGGCACTGTTTTTGTAATTAAAACTGGTTATCTTTGCTTGACAAAACATATAAAGTCATTCATTGGAAGTCAGTAAGTATCTACACTCCATCTATGTTCGAGTTTCGATATGGATGATAAAAAGAGTCGCGAAACAGGGAGAGCATCGAGAAAGAGATTTTGATACTCCCATTACAATGACTCATGATGTTGAGTCTTCACAAAACAGTAAACCACCGAACAGGCAAAGCACGAGCAATCGTGTGACGCAAAGCTACCTGTCCAACTGTAATTGGATCGAGGGGCCGACGAAGGGGTAATAGGGGAAACTGAACCTATCCTTCCTGGGGTAGGTTTATTTTTTTGTCATGACTTTAATTTGAAATGCCCAGAAATGGCTTGATACATTTTATTTACTCCAGGCAGGGTTACCCATGAAATCAATTGTTCGTGCGCTGATCACGGCAGCATTCCTTCTTACCTCATCTATTTTTTCTTCTGCAGATACCGGTACAGATCAAACGGTATTGACCAGCTTTGACTTCGACATAGTCGGCATCGGACTGAAGATCTCGCCCGAATATCAAGCGGTACCCAAAGGGATTGCCAGCAAGGTCAATGCCTCTTTCGAGGCGGCGGGATTCAATCTGGCGGACCTGGTGGCCCAGCTCCCAAAAGACTATACTGTGCGGGCCGAGTTATCCGGTCCGGCCTTCCAGACGCCGATTCCTCTTGTAACGAAACCGGGAGTTCCATTCGATCTTCCGACTCTGGCCGTGACAGGGCGTTATACGCTGGCCAATATCCGTCTAGTTGACGGCAATGGCACCACACTCTTCGGTGCCGTACCGCAGGTCGTCGCAATTGAATCCATTCCTGACCCGTTGATCACAAGTGTGACCACTAGACAACTGACCGTACAGGAGCTGCAGGATCGTGGCGTCACCTTTGACATTTCCAACTTCACCGCCTATGAATTCACCGCCGGAATCGCCACAACCAGTGGCCAAGTCCCCTTGACCCTGCCGGTGGTTATCCCCACCGGATCGGTAGTGCAGACAACTCCCACAATCGTAGCGCCTTCAACCATTTCGCTCCCCCAGCCAAGTACGCTTATTATTCCTCCAAGTGTGCCGCAGACCGCCATACCCCAGAACCTTGAGGTCAAACCCTTCATGATGGAGGTGCAGGAACCGGATAAAGTTGCGAACATCCAACTTCCGCCCATTCCGGGTGTTGTCGTGATACCTGGCAATATCGGCTTTTTGCACCAGTATTTCAGCGCGATGGCGCTGGTATCAAACGGTGCACCTCTGCAATCGGGGCTTTCCATTCGAGATGTACAGACCGTAATCAGTTTTCCTGCCGGTGATGATTTGATTCCCGGCACGGATGCGCTGCCAGGGGACGACCCTCTGCGCATGGCCAGGGGACAGAACGGATATTTCCCTCGGACAATGCCGGTTATGAATGCCGGTGCGGACGGCAAGGCAGGAACAGCGGATGACGTAGGTGTCCTGCGTCCAGGCCAGTCGGGGCAGGCGGATTTTACTATCGAGGGGCTGAAGGAAGGAACTCATAAGGTCGACTTTGACATAACCGCCACTCTGGACGGACTTCCTATAGGGCCGGTAACTCTAAAAGGTAAGGCCAGCGGTGCTGTACTCGTGCGCAATCCCGATTTTGCCTTGACTCTCGGGCATCCGGACACCGTCAGGGCAGGGGAGGAGTACGACCTTTTCATCACTGTAAGCAACACCGGCAAGAGTGTAGCCAATTTGGTGAAGGTAGGGCTTGATCCTAGAGCCCTGTCCGGCGTTGCCTTCGTGGCGGGTGAATCCAGCAGCAAGCCGATCGATATGATTCTGCCCGGTTCGGCGGCCACGGTCAAATTCAGGCTCAAATCCCAGCGCACCGGTAAAGTGACAGCTACCGCTTTCGAGTCTCCCGATGTTCATGGAAGCTTTATCCTGCGGGCCGGAGTGGGAGAGAACAATATTCCTCTTTCTCCCGATAGCCTGATTCTCCCATATACCGGTAACTTGCCGGCGGATCTTGTTACCTCTGCCGTTGGTTTGCTTGGTCAGGCATGGAGCGTGGCTACTGCCCCAACCGGCGCCCTTCCGGCTGCTGTACTGCCCATCACCAAGCAGATTGTTTCTTCGCGTGCCTATGATTTGTCTGAGGCCGGCCTGCGTGTTCTTATCGGCGATGAGCTGATGAAGGCAGTCTTTGACCTAACCTTTGATTACTTTGGTTCCGATGTTTATGACAAAGGCTTCGACAGCCTGCGTCGCTCCTCGACTATGGGGCTGGAGCTGAACAGTGCCATTGGCGGTATCTTTAAGACCGGCATCGACGCCAATGGAGTCATTGCTCTCCAGGCTGCACTGGCCGACAAGGTTTCCTATCGTCCCGGCCACCTGTCGATCATCAGCGGCAATGCGCAGCTGCGTCTTCGCCTGACCGATGCATACGGCTACCGCAGTGGTTCGCTGACGGCCAGCGAAAAAAATCGGAGCATTCCTTATGGAGACAGTATTGTTGTCAATGAAGAGGCAGGCAGTCGTACAAACCTGATCCTGGCCACGCGACTAGCTTCTCCATCCTATTCACTGGAACTGGCCGCCGAAGGCGCTGGAACGTTCGACCTGGGCGTCGTTCTGCCAGATGCTGCCGGGGTTCTGACCCAGTATGTCTTCGCAGGAATTAACCTCTCCGCAGGAGCTGCTGGCAAACTGACGATCATACCGGGTTCGGCAAATCTATTGCTCGCCATTGATGACAACGGCGACGGAGTTGCGGACCGCACTCTTGTGCCATCCTCGGTAATCCCGATTCCCGATCATGCTCCGCATATTGTGGCCGCCACACAGCTTACTCCGGACTTCGGTCCAGGCGGAGACAAGCATGGACGCAACGTAGCTGTTCTGTTTTCCGAGCGAGTCACGAGAGATAGTGCTCAAAACGTGGCTAATTATGGCGTTGATGGAAATATCGTCAAACAGGCAGTCCTCCAACCTGGGAACCGCATGTCCTTCATGCTGCTGCGAGAAGGGATCGGTCCATTCTTCAACCATAGCCTGACAGTGCAGGGGCTCATCGATCAATCCGGCAAGGTGATGTCCCAGCCAGAGACACTGCCAATCCGTATAACAGCCAAGGGACCGGCGGCGGTGGTGACTGGCACAGTTCGCACAGCTCGTGGCGAACCAGTACCCAATGCCACCGTCCGGCTCTATCAGCTAATCTGGTATACTGATCCGTTTACCAAAATTCCTGAGCAACGTTACGCTATTTTTACCGAGAAACTTGGTAACAGCGACGGTTCATACAGTTTTGAATACGTATTTCAGAACGACGATCCGGGCGGGCCGTTCCAGGTCGAAGTTATCAACCCGCTCACCAACGAGTCCGGCATTCTGACTACCGGGGTGATTTTCCACGGACAGAGATTGCAGCTCGACATCTTCATGAAAGCAAAAGGAAGCCTTTCGGGAGTTGTACATAACGAAGCGGGCAACCCGGTCGGCGGTGCTACCGTAGCGGTCATCACCCTGGCCGACAATCGCGGAAAATCCAAAGTGACTGACGCTTCCGGGACATTTTCATTCAGCGATCTGATGGTGGGGGCCTACAGCCTGAAGGCGGTTAGTTTGGCGACTATGTCGGAGGGGAGCACCATGGGGACGCTGCCGGAGGATGGCTCTTCGGTAACCCAGAATGTCACCATCAGGCGGGCAGCTGACATCGTTAGCGGCACGGTGGACGGCAGGGTGCTTGGCTCTGACGGAGTTACTCTGCGCCCCGGTGTGATCGTCATCCTCAATGGACCTAATTATCAGAACTGGCAGCGCACCGCCTCTGACGGCAGTTACAGTTTCAGCGGCGTCTTTGCGGGAACGATAAAGGTGACCGCCCGTGATGACAACTCAGGTGAACAGAGTGAATCCAGCGGCGTCATCTCCGCCTCGGGACAGACCATCACCCTGAACGTGATCCTGAAGGGGACCGGAAGTGTCACCGGACAGGTGACACGCGATGACGGCAAATCGGCCTCAGGGCTCTACGTTGTCGCCAGGCCGAGCCAGGGGCAGCAGAGGGTGCTCCTGACCGAATCGATGGGTATTTTCCGTGTGGACAACCTTCCTATCGGCAATGTGGGCATTGATATCATCGATCCGCGTGATTTCAACCGCACTGTTGCCTCGGGAACGGTCACCATCCTTGCGGCCGGTGATACGGCAAACATAGCCCTGTTCGTACCCCTCAATGCGATGGCGGTCGGAACTATCCAGGGGACCGTCTATCATCGCGACGGAACGATATGGGCCGGCGCACCCATTAAACGGGTGGTCGATTCCCAGCATTATTTTGATCATAAGGCGGACAGCAGCGGTAAATTCTATCTTCCCAACATGTCGATGGGTGGCTATACCCTGACAGTGGTTGCCGGCAACGAGGTAATCAACGCAGCCACCGACCTTTGGTACGACACGCAGGTGCGCGCACTGGAACTGCGTCCTGTGGGCGTCGGTACCGTTACCGGCATCACGTGGGACGATGCCGCCAAAACAATGCCCACCGGTGCGGATGTGACGTTGTACTCCACCAAACCAAATCTGGTAGGGGTGTTAGGCTATGATACCGATAACCCTTCCGTTGTCAAAAGTGATCCCCAGACCGGTCGCTTCACATTTAATGGCATCCTGCAGGGGAACTTCACCGTTGTTTCCTCCAATGTCTTCCGTCCCACGCCGGTCTCAGTCGGAGGTAAGATTGAGGCGAACGGGCAAGTTGTCAACGTAGACCTGCCTCTCAAAGGGACTCCGCGTTTGCCTGGAGACCCGGTTGTCAATCAGCCAGGTTCTGTCTCCGGGCGTGTGTTGATGCCGGATGGCAGCGCTGCCGGTAAAGATGTGCGCGTGACGCTGACACTTGGTGGCGCTGAAGTTACCGTGCGTACCGATGAACAAGGACTTTTCCACTTTGGAACAATCATTCCGGCGGGTAATCAACCGATCGTCGCCGAAGACCCGGCGACGACCCTCAAATGGAAAGGTAATGTTACCGTCCCTTCCGGACTGGATGTGCCAATCACCATCAGACTATTGGGACGAGGTTCCTTGACGGTCAAGGTATTCAACGCCGATGGCACAATCGCACCGGCAGCAGCAGTCAACGTCATCGGGACTGCTTATCCCAACGACTCGGCCAGTGGTGAGACTGACACGACAGGCATGGTCAGCTTCTCCAACCTGAGCGAGGGCAGCTATGCCGTGTCTGCCACCGGTTCATTCAATCGTGGCGGTCGCAGCCAGGCACTCATCCCCGGCGACAAGGCCGTTATTACGGCCGAGGTGCGTCTGGCCTCTTCGGCCACTGTCACCGGCCGCTTTCTCAAGGCTGATGGTGTGACCCCGATTGCCGGCGGACAGATTACTCTCAAACGTAATGGACAGGTTAATGCCTACGCCTCCAGCTCCTCTGCTGCGGCCGATCTCGGTCATTATAGTATGGAATTTGTCCCCCTGGGCGACTTCACGGTGGAAGGATTCGATCCGGTAACCGAACGGCGCGGGGTGGGCGGCGGACGTCTCAACGCCGACGGCGATATAATCGTCGCTGATGTGGTGGTGACACCGCGTGGAACGGTCAAGGGTGCGGTGCTCAACTACGGCGGATCAGCCCCCATTTCCGGAGCCCCGGTTTCGATTTCCGTCAGCGGAGTGACGGGATTCAATTTCTCCTCGGTTACTGCTCCGGACGGCAGTTTCTTCTTCAGTGGCGTATCCGCCGGGCGTTATACAGTTGACGCATCCGATCCCGTCACCGGATTGCGTGGCCAGACCACGGGCACACTCTCCTACGAGAATGAATCGGTCACGGCCCAGGTGCGCATCGCCCCTGTCGGCTCTATCGCTGGCCGAGTGTTGATGCCGGATGGCGTCACCCCCGTCACCACCGCCACAGTCAGGCTCAACGGTGGTAATCCCGAGCAGGTGGATTCTGTAACGGCTGCCTTCCGATATGACAATCTGTCGGCAGGTCGTTCCTATTCCTTGGCCGCATCTCAACCCAACACCCGTCGAACCGGGTCAGCCATCGTCACCATCAACCGCGATCTGGAAGTGGCCAACGGCGATATTATCCTGGGCGGAGTCGGATCTGTCAGCGGCGTGGTGCTCGATTCGGACGGCAGTACGCTACTTTCTGGCGCCAAGGTTGAGCTGGGCTTCAGTGGCGGCACCCTGACCGACTATACAGCCGGCGACGGGAGTTTCAACTTCAGTGGCATTCCCACGGGACAGTTCACCGTAACAGCGTCCCACACCCTGCGAATTACCGGCGCCTCACAGAGCGGTAATCTACAGAATGATGGGCAGGTGACGACGCTTACCCTGGTGCTGGGACCGGTGGCTTCGGTCAAGGCCACGGTGTTGCTGGCGGATGGCGTCACCCCTTCACGCGGTGGCGGAATAAGAATCACCACTACTGCCAATAACTCTTCGCGCACCCTGACCGGAATCACCGACAGCAATGGCCAGTATACCTTCAACAGTATCCCGGTCCCTTGTTCAGTCTCACTCTACGTGGAAGATGCAGCCGGTATCGGTATTGGCCGAGCCATCGGCGTACTCGACCACAATGGCCAATTGCTGGATCTCGGCACCATTGTATTGGACGACAAACCGATCTTCGTCACTTCGGTAAACCCGGCCTCGGGCGCCGTCAATGTGCCGGTCAATCAGACTATGCGGGTACTCTTTTCCGAACCGGCAGATATTTCCACACTCAATACCTCCAGCATCTATCTTACGCAAGGTGCAAACAGAGTTGCTGGAACCTTGCAGATTGACGCAGACAACAGCGGAGTAACCATTATTCCCACAGTATCCCTGAAAGGTTTCACCCTTTATACACTTGTAGTAACCGACTCCGTGCTCGACCAAGTAGGGCGAAAACTGGCACTGCAGCAGAGCGTTTCCTTTTCCACAGTGGATAACATCCCGCCGGTCATCAGTTCCGTGTCTCCCTCCGAAGGTACGTTGCAGGTTGCAGCCGACGCGGTGGTGCGCCTGACCTTCAGCGAGCCGGTCGATCTGGCCTCATTGGGCGGCATCACCCTGTCCTCCGGTGGGGTTACTGTGGCGACCCGCACCGACCTGATACAGAGCGGTTTGGTGGTGGCTCTGACACCGCTGGAACCGCTCGCCATAAATCACAGCTATACGGTCAGTGTCAGCGGTGTGCGCGATATGGTCGGTAACGTACTGTCCGGCGCACAGCAGTCAACCTTTGCAACCATCGATACCATTCCACCGACTGTGTCAGCTATTACAGTTCCGCCGACAGCCGATTTGATAAAAGGAAACACTATTCCGCTCACGGCCGCCACAATAGATACCGATGTGGCGTCCATCGATTTTTATGTGGATGATCAACTGATCGGCAGTGTCACGAAGAGTCCATTTACCCTTCAACTGGCTCTTTCTAAAGTTGGTATAGTGCACCTGAAGGCGATAGCCCAGGACCGGGTTGGAAATCGCGGCGGAGCACTGTTCCTTGACCTGGATGTGAAAGCAGATCAACCACCCCAGGTATCTTTCAGTTCACCAGCCGATGGCAGCATCATCAATACCGGTGCTACCTTCAGTGTAATGGTGACAGCCACCGATGACCTGGGTGTAAAGGACATCACACTCAGTGCAAGTGGTGAAATGAGTTTCAACCAGACAAATTCGATTACCGTTGGAAAGACAGTCACCAGTACCTTCACTCTGACCGCTCCAACCACATTCACTCATGGAGGTTCGGTTCTTCTGACTGCTGCTGCAAGGGATATGTCCGGTAATACGAGTCAAAACGTACTGCGCACCCTGATGTTGCACGACAGCATCGCTCCCACAGGTAGTCTCTCAAGCCCTGGTCAGACGACCAAGTACCGGCCGGGTGATTCCGGCACGGCTATCTTCAATGTTACAGACAATATTGGGGTTGCAAGTATCGCGTGTACTGCTACCGGCGCGGCAACCGCCGATCGGTCGTTTACCCTGGCACCGGCGCAACCTTCTGCAAGCCAGGCATTCGACTTTATCATCGCTTCAAATGCGGCTCCTTATGCAACGACTGTTATTAGCTGTACCGCTCTTGATGCATCGGGTAACCAGGTCTCAAGATCCATTACTCTCACGGTTGCGGATGTAGTACCACCTCAGGTGACCGGCACGTCCGTTGCGAACAACGCGACAGATGTGCCGATCGGTTCATCAATAACGCTGAACTTTAGTGAACCTGTGGCAGCGTCAACGACTGTTGCGGACAATCTCCTCCTGATCGATGCAGGGGGACTACATGTACCTGTGAGCATTACCATTGCTTCGGATCGGAAGGCGATCACCCTTCAACCGCTATCTCTGCTCGTTCGCGGGACACGTTACACCATGACCGCCACTTCGGCTGTCACTGATGATGCAGGAAACTCATTGCAAGCACCTTATGTCGTAGTCTTTACCACTGACAACAGTGCGCCGATACTCAAATCGGTCAGCCCGGCAAATGGAACGCCGAATGTCCCGATCGGTTCTGCAATTGCCTTTACCTTCAACGAGGCGATTGATCCGGCATCAGTAAGTAATAACGGCGTAGTTGTAACTTCTGCTTTCGGAACAGTGGCCGGCAATATCAACCTCTCATCTGACAAACTGAGCGTGATATTCAAACCCTCGGGCCAACTCAGTTTCAGCCGCACCTACACAGTCGCATTCAAGACAAGCGTCGCAGATATTTCAGGCAATATCGTTACGGTCGATTACACAGGCACCTTCCTGACCCAGGGCCCGAGTTCTGACCTGGTTTTCCTCATGTCCATGGATGGCGATTGGAGTGATTCGTCGGGAAGCGGCAATCACGGGACCGCTAATGGCGGCGTCACGTTTGCTTCTGATCATGTCGTCGGTACAATGTCCGGAAGTTTTGATGGGACGAACGATTTTGTTCGGGCGAATAACTCGACCAGTTTGAACCCGCCTGCTCTTACTGTTGAAGCATGGGCAAAGAGTCCAACACCTTTCTGGAATTCGCCGGGCTCGATTGTCGATAAAACAAGTAGCTATATGTTGCGTCCGGTTGAAGGCTCGAAAGAAATTGATTTCTATGCAGTGGTGGGTGGATCGCAGCAGTCCGTTTCAGTCAATGATCCCGATCTCGACATAACACAATGGCATCACTATGCAGCAACTTCCGATGGTTCGAGCTTGTCATTGTATATTGACGGGGTTTTGAGAAATACGGTTGTGTATAACGGAAGCTTGAGCACCACAACTACCGGTAATTTGTCAATCGGAGTGGATGACTGGCTCTCGGGAAGATATTTCAAAGGGTTGATTGATGAAGTGGCTATCTTCAAGCGGGCACTGCCGCCGGAAGATATCCTCGAACATTTCTACGCGGCCCAGACAAGTGATCGCCTGCCACCTGCATCTCCGATGGTAAAGCCGGTCACCTCTCCCACGTACTTCAATAACATCATTCTTTCCGGGACAAAGGATGCTGACGCGTCAATCAGGGTGAACGGCAAACAGGTTGTCGCGCATGATGCCTCAACGACATGGCAGGCAGTATATTCTCTGCAACCGGGGCAGAACATCCTCGATGTCACCAGTCGCGACAATGCTGGGAACGTCAGTGACCCCGTTACCATTTCGGTGGATCTTGTACCGGCAAACCAGCGCGATCCGGACATAGTCGGCTTGTGGCATCTGGATGAAAACTGGCTGGATTATTCCGGGAACGGGAATAATGGGGCTGCCACTAATGGTGCCCGCTTCACTGCTGATCGGATCGAAGGAAGTGCGGCGGGAAGTTTTGACGGTATCAATGACTACATCTCTGTGGCCGATAGTGCCAGTCTGCGCCTGAATTCTGCGATGAGCCTGGAAGCGTGGATTAAGCCTAATGATGTAAGCACAACCCAGTATTTTATCAGTAAGTTTGGTGCCTACGGCGATTATACGTATCGAGTTGGTCTTGCAACGTCCGGGCAAATCCGTTGTGAAATCAGCGGAAATGGATCAGTAGTTGATTATCTGGTCTCAACAAATGCCCCAATTATCCAAAACAAATGGCAGCATGTAGCTGCAACATTTAATGCAGGAGCATTGAAACTGTATGTTAACGGTGTTGAAGTTGCCTCGAAGATTTCAACGATAACCGCGCTAAAGGCGGGTACATCTGCATTCATGCTTGGTCATGACCCATCTGTACAGTATTTCAACGGCCTCATCGACGAAATAGCTGTTTATAAACGAGCTTTGACAGCAGAAGAAATACAATCGCACTACATGGTATCGCCAAACGTCACCCTCTCCAGCTCAGGCCAGACGACCAAGTACAAACCGGGCGATATAGGAATCGCAACTGTAAGTGCCAATCATGCTTCAGGCATCACCAGTCTGACCTGTACCGCATCCGGTGCGGGACAGGGAACGATGATCATTCCGTTCGGTTCGCCGCAACCTGTGGTAACCCAGAGTTTCCCCTTCCAGGTAGTAGCAAGTTCTCCATCGTATGCAACTGTGATCCTGACCTGCAGTGCTGTTGATGTGACTGGGCATATCGGGTCGTCAAGTATTAATCTGACTGTGGCCGATGTTGTTTCGCCGGAGGTTGTCAGTGCGTCAGTTACGGATAACTCTGTTAATGTCGCAGCAACGAAAACTATAACCGTCACTTTCACCGAAGCATTGGCACTTTCAACGGTAAATACAACGTCAGTCATCATGATGACGGATAACGGAACGACCCAGCAGGTTTCAGGCACCGTATCTCTCTCTTCCGATTTGAAGAGTATTATTTTCTCTCCCGCATCGGCACTTGAAGGGAACACACCGTATCGTCTGACCATAACTACGGCTGTAACTGATACGGCAGGAAATCCATTGACTTCGGTTTACATGCTGCATTTTACGACTCAGCCGGTGACAGCGGTTTCGTTGACTGGCAAGGGGAATGCCACAGTACCTTATGTTGTTGCTGCCGGTCGGTACAGCACGATTTCCATCTCAAACAGTTACGTAGTTTTTGACGGACCGGTGACTGCAGATTCACTCTCGCTTACGACCGGGAGCGTGTTGACTCACCTTCAAACCGGTCTGGGCGGTGCGGAACGTCTGGAGATTAATGCGACAAATATCACCATCGAAGCAAATTCCAAGATCGACGTAAGTGCTAAAGGCTATCTGGGAAGTTGGCAGGGTGGCAACGGTGGTCTGGCGAGGACAAACGGGAACACGACGATCGGGGCGAGTAGCGACTACTACAATGGCGGAAGTTATGGTGGTCCGGGAGGTGTTGGAAGTAGTGGCACCGTCAATGCGGCATACGGTGATGTGGCGAAT
>JBGQLM010000063.1:0-23863 GCA_041500085.1 Geobacteraceae bacterium | reverse complement strand
CTATCTTGACGCGTTAGACCCCAAGGAGCGGATGGACCTGATTCTTGGAGACCCGGACGACAAGAAGCTGGCCCGGGCCATGCAGCCACATGAGCTGTACTGGCTGTTCAAGGAGAATGGCGGACCTGAGGCCATGGAACTGCTGGGGCTGGCAAGTCCTGAGCAATGCGTATTCATCCTGGATATGGAGCTGTGGCAAGGCTGGTCGTTCCTGGAAGATAAGGCGGTCGAATATCTCGGGTACATACTGAAAGGGAGTGAAGAGCATTTCCTGGAACTGCTTCCCCATCTGGATTTCAATCTCATCTCCCTGTTTCTGGGAAGGGAGCTACTTGTCGCAGGGGGGATCGGCGACCTCAATACCGATGAAGAACGTCAGACGGATTGGGACCACACCTTTGACGATGTGTTCCTGATCAAATTCAAGAACCCCAAGCACGCCCAGATAATTGGTACCTTTCTGGGGCTGGTCTGCCGTTTTGACAATCCCCTGTACACGGCGCTCATGGAAAGCGTGAGCGGAGAAATCGACATCGAATCAGAGGAGGAGTGCTATCACCTGAAATCGGGCCGCCTTGCCGATCTGGGTTTTCCTCCCCTTGATGAGGCGCGTGAGATCTACTCCCGTATCAACCCGGCCACGTTTACCCCCGACTGCAGTAAGGTGGTCCTGCAGGCGGTCGAAGCGACCACACTCCCCATAATTTTTTTGACCGGGAGGACGTTTCTGGAGCGGGTCATCCTCCTGATGGATTCGGAACTGTTTCGCATGGAGCTGAATTACCTGATCAATACTGCACTGGTGGCCGATGAGGCCCATCTTGCCGACATGAACGAGATGAAGTCGGTAGTGGAACGGGTGCACGGCTACCTTAATATCGCCTTGGAGTATCTGTGCAAAGGGGATGAAGCAAAGGGTGCAGAGATTCTGACCGGCGAATACCTGAAAAGATTGTTCCAGCTGGGGTTCAGCCTGGTCATCGGCCTGAAACTCAGAGGCGATAAGCTGAACGACCCGGATTATGCCACCAATAATGTTCTTTCAGGGCTGAAAAGCCCCAGACCCCGCTTTTATCGCGGACTTGACCCCGACGGTATCGATGGCTATCGGGAATTCCGTGAGCTGCAAGATGTGGCCGCAATGTCGGATTTTCTTAAAACGCTGGAGGGTTAAACACAGCATGGTGGTCTTGAACAATCCCGTCGAATAAACCGGGGGGTCCCTGGGGTGTGAAAACAGATAAGATTGTGTAGGAAGCACTTGAGAATATAACTAGACGGTAAAGTTGAACTAGGCGCAGGACCGGCCTTAACTCTCGTGTGGACCCGGTCGCGGCGGAAAACCTGCCGCGTGGTCACAATCATACCCGTTAGGCAGAAAAGGACGAGATGAGGCACAAAGGAAGGCTCACAGAGTGGAACGACGACAGGGGATTCGGCTTCATCAACCCCCTTGACGGCGGTTCTCGCGTCTTCGTTCACATCAGCGCATTCCCGCATGAGTATCGTCGCCCGCTTGCGATGGACTTGGTTACGTACGCCATAAGTCAGGATGAGCGAGGCCGACCGCGCGCCACAGAAGCCCTCTTCTTGACTCCGACTCGAACTTCTGACCACATGCGCCCGAGACCGGTTGTTGGCGCTGCACCTCGTCTCGTCTCCATCATGTTATTGCTTCTGGCGGTGGTTGTCGGGGTAGCATTAGTGACAACGGTGCTCCTGCAGACCGGCGAGTCTACGCGCCCGCCAACCAGAGCCGCAAACGAGCCTGAGTCATCAAGTCCGCCTGTTACGGCTCCCGCGCCGCTCAGTACCAGCACAGAACCCGCGACGACGCTCAGGGAACCCAATCCAACCCTGTCGGATTCGCGGACCCGCACTGCGAGCACCGACGCCATCGGGAACGCGTTCCGCAGCAGCACGAGCGGTGTCCAGGTGGCCGATACGGGCCTGATCGTGAGAGTGCTCCCGGATGACAGCGTTGGTGCCCGTCACCAACGCTTCATCCTGCGGCTGGCGTCCGGGCAGACTCTTCTCATTGCTCACAACATCGACATCGCTCCGCGTCTGTCCGACCTGAACGTCGGCGATTCGGTCGAGTTCAAGGGGGAGTACGAATGGAATGCTCAGGGCGGCGTCATCCATTGGACCCATCACGATCCACAGGGCAAACACGCTGCAGGCTGGCTCAAGCACAATGGCCAGACATCGAATTAGGCCGACGTTCTGTTTCGTGCATAAGGCGTATGAAAGGTGTCGAACCTACACATCGTAGGGGCGCATGGCATGCGCCCTGAATCCGATGGATTCGAAATGCGGGCGCACCGCCGTGCGCCCCTACACCATCGATCATTTCGAAAGGACATAACATGAAAATCAAAGCAATCATAACCGGAGCAACGGGCATGGTCGGGGAAGGTGTCCTGCTGGAGTGCCTGAACCATCCCGATGTCGAACAGGTTCTGGTCATCAATCGAAAGCCGGGAGGAGTTTCGCACCCGAAGCTGCGCGAAATGATTCATACCGATTTTTTTGGCCTGGCGCCCATCGAGCCTCAATTGATCGGATACGACGCCTGTTTCTTCTGTCTGGGTGTTTCGTCGGTCGGCGTGTCCGGGGAGGACTACAGGCACATTACCTACGACCTCACCCTGAACGTCGCGCAGCTTCTGGCACGATCCAACCCGGAGATGACCTTTTGCTATGTCACGGGTGCGGGTACCGACAGCAGTGAACAGGGACGGATTGCCTGGGCACGCGTCAAAGGCGCTACCGAAAATGCCCTGATGAAGCTGTTCAAAAATTCGTACATGTTCCGGCCCGCCTTTATGAAAGCCACACCCGGCCAGAAAAACGTAATGAGCTATTACCGGTTTATTGCCTGGCTCTACCCCATTGGCCGGGCACTCTATCCGGCAGGCTTCTGCACCCTGCAGGAAGTGGGGCGCGCCATGATCAACGCTGCCGGCAAGGGCTACCCCAAGCAGATCCTGGACGTGAAGGACATTGTCAAGTTGGCGAAAGCCTGAATCAAGGAGGTTTTTCATGAAACGCACATGCTATCTTGTCGCAGCCTTTCTCCTATACGTGCAGTCCCCCTGCCAGGCAGGATTTCTTGACGATGTTTTTCGTGAAGTAATTTCTCCGGCTCAACAGCAGGTTTCTCTTGATAGCAGTACCGTCGTCAAGGGCCTCAAGGAAGCTCTGGCCACTGGAACCGAGCGGGCCGTGGCCGAGGTCGCCAAGCCTGACGGCTACTTTGGCAACCAGCTTATCAAGATACTGCTTCCCAATAAGGTACAACGGGCGGCAGATGTTCTGGGGACGCTCGGCTACCAGCAGCAGGTTGACGAGGTCGTGCTGACCATGAACCGTGCCGCAGAGAAAGCCGCCCCAAAAGCAGCTGTCTTCTTCGGAGATGCCATCCGGAAGATGACGGTTGAAGATGCCGAAGGGATACTCCGCGGCGGGGATACTGCGGCAACCGAATTCTTCGAAAAAAAGACTCGCTCGCAGCTCTTCAATGCTTTCAAACCTGCTGTTGCCAAGAGCATGGATCAGGTAGGAACGGCCCGCGCTTACAAGGCGATGCTCGGAAAGTATGATATGACCCCGTTGGCTGCTATGGCAGGCATTTCCTCATTGGATCTGGACGCCTACGTAACCAACAAGGCCCTGGATGGTCTTTTTAAAATGGTCGCAGAGGAGGAAAAAAAGATACGGACCAATCCTGCGGCTCGTACTACCGATCTTTTGCGTAAGGTTTTCGGAAGCAAGTAAGTTCGGAAAGGAAGAGGAATAGAAGGTCAGGTCTCGCCATGATCAACGCTGCTACCAAGGGCTATCCCAAACAGATCCTGGACGTGAAGGACATTGTTACTTTGGCTAAAGCAAGCAGTTCGATAGATACAATCCGAATTCCGCGACTGCTTCAATGAGTGTTGTAATACTTGACAACACATACCCCTGTTGTTACTATCTCCAACATGAACGCCAAACTGATGCTCAGTGAGCGCCACGTCCTGACCGAGGTCTCTTTCGTTGAATTGGTAGTATGGCACTTGCCCTCACCGCTTCCCGGAAGCAGTCTTTCATTCAAGTATCGACTTGCACTGGTGGTCAACGGCGACTGTGTCCTTCGCTATGACAACGAAACGGGCAAAGGTGATCACAAGCATAACGGCAACGAAGAAATAACGTACAGATTCATCTCTCCACAGACCCTGCTCAACGATTTCTGGAACGATGTAGATAATTGGAGGCCATGATATGCATAGCGTAACTCTGGAAGTCTCTTCCCGCGACAACATCAACAGCCGCATGCTGCGTGCCTTCGAAGGAAAAAATCAAGGGGAATTTATCAGCTTTGATTCTCCGGAGCTCCTGTTCAAGGTGATTTCGGGCAAGCGCTGGGATCTGCTCAAGGTCATGACCGGTGCCGGACCGATGACCATTCGCGAGGCTGCCCGACGCATGCGGAGGGATGTAAAGGCCGTTCATGGCGATGTTCATGCGCTGCTGAATGCCGGATTGTTACAGAAAACCGAAGATGGCCGGATCGTCTTTCCCTATGATTCCGTGCATGTTGATTTCCTTTTGAAAGCTGCCTGACGAAATTACGGATAAGAAGCTGGCATCCTGGAAGCCTGCCCCACGCATTCTCTTCTTTTTTTCTCTGAGGTTCTGTTTATGGCTGCACATAAAGCTGCTCACAAGTCACGCATATCGGCCGAGCATGAGTCGCGCCTGCTCTCCGGCGTCAACCTGGCGATCCAGTATCTGTTATCGGCAGATGCAAACCAGGATGCCGTTGATTTCGCGCTCCAGGAGATGGCCAAGGCGGCTCAGACTGACAAGGTATCACTGTTCAGATACGACAGGATCCTGGAGGAACAGATCGTTTCTCTGGTGAGCGGTTTTGCCGGCGGAGATATGGTCCTCAGGTTTCTCGATGGAGTAGCTACCGATTCGGTCGATCTTCCCTTCATTGAACGCTGGTACCGGTATCAGTCCCAGGGGCGATCGCTATCCGGCCCCCGCTCTTCCTTCCCTGCCGATGAAAGGGGAGTCCTCGACGCCATGGAGGCGCGCTCGTTACTGTTGACCCCGATTTTTGAAGAAGGCAAGTTATGGGGATTTGTCTGCCTCTGCGATTTGAAAAATGAACGTCACTGGTCCGATGCGGAGACATCCATGGTGATGACTGCGGCGCGCGGACTGGGGAACTTCATGGGACGCCTCAAGCTCGATGCGGAGCGGCGTGAGGCCCGTAAGGCCCTGATTCTCTCCAACCTGCAATGGCGACAGACATTTGATACCATCCCGGATCTGGTAATGGTGATGGATGCCTCGCAGCGGATAATGCACATCAACAAAGCGGCCCGGGAACGGCTCGGCATTTCTGAAGACTGTCACGGGGATCTGATGGGGTTCTGTTACCAGCATGTCCATGGTCTGAACAATCCGCCGGAGAATTGTCCCCACCGAGCTCTGCTCGCAGACCATCAACCCCATGAGGCTGAACAGTTTCTGCCGCAGCTTGACGGCTATTTTCACGTTACCGTCAATCCCACCTTTGATGGGGAAGGAAAGCTCACCGGCGCAGTGCACGTCGCTCGTGACATCACCAGTCGTCGCGCCATGGAAGACCAGCTGCGCTATCTCAGCAACCATGACAAGCTGACCAAACTTTACAATCGCGCCTTCTTCGATGCGGAAGTGTCGCGCCTTCAGAACGGGCATGTTGTCCCTTTGTCAGTGGTGATTGCCGATCTGGATGGTCTCAAACAGGCCAACGACAAGCACGGTCATGACCACGGTGACGCTCTGATACGGGCTGCCGCCGATATGCTGCGAGACCTCTTCGGCACAGACGATATTATCGCCCGGATCGGCGGAGACGAATTTGCCGTACTGTTGAAAGGGGCGGAAAAGCGCCTTGAATCGATCATGGAGCGTGCCCGCCAGATGCTTGCCGACGGGACCTGCGTATCTGAACACGGCCTGCCTGTGCGTTTTTCCATGGGAAGTTCTACAACGTATCTGGCTTCAGTGCTTGAAGGGACGATACGCGACGCTGACATGGCAATGTACAAAGACAAGATTTCCAGGAAAACAAACAATACTAAGGGTCGAACTACACTAAGGGTCGCGCCTGCACATTACACAAATATGAATAGTGTAGACGCGACATCTTGAATGCTCCCTCAGTGAAAGAAATCATATCTATGGAGGTTTATCGCATGAAAATCGGAACCCCGCTTAAACCCGGAGCAACCAAGCTGCTCCTGCTCGGATCCGGAGAACTGGGCAAGGAAGTCGCCATCGAGGCGCAGCGTCTCGGGGTGGAGGTAATCGCTGTCGACCGGTACCCTGATGCCCCGGCCATGCAGGTGGCGCACAGGAGTCATGTCATCAGCATGCTGGACAGAAGCGAATTGCGACGGGTGATTGACATGGAAAGGCCCGACCTGATTGTCCCGGAGATCGAGGCCATTGATACGGCATTCCTCCTGGAGCTGGAAAAAGGGGGGCAGCGCGTGATCCCCACGGCCCGGGCGACCAACCTGACCATGAACCGCGAAGGGATCCGGCGGCTGGCAGCCGAGGAGCTGGGATTGCCGACTGCCCCCTATGCCTTTGCCGGGACCGCGGAAGAGCTGCGCTCCGCAGCTGTGGCCATCGGGTTCCCCTGCGTGGTGAAGCCGATCATGAGCTCATCAGGCAAGGGGCAGAGCGTGGTGAAGAGCGCAGCCGAGCTGGATGCGGCCTGGAACTATGCCATGGATGGCGCCCGCGGCGTTTCGGACACGGTCATCATCGAGGGTTTCATCGACTTTGACTACGAGATAACCCTGCTGACCGTCCGTCATGCCGGCGGCACGTCATTCTGCCCGCCCATCGGCCATGTGCAGATCAAGGGCGATTACCACGAATCCTGGCAGCCCATGGCCATGTCCCCGGCGGCACTGGCCGAGGCCAAGCGGCAGGCAGCAGCGGCCACCGGCTCCCTGGGAGGCTATGGCATCTTCGGGGTGGAGCTGTTCATCAAGGGGGACACGGTCCTGTTCAGCGAAGTATCCCCCCGCCCCCACGACACCGGCATGGTCTCCATGATCTCCCAGAACCTGACCCAGTTCGAACTGCACGTGCGCGCCATACTCGGACTGCCGGTTCCCGAGATCCTCAACCTCGCCCCTTCGGCCAGCCATGTGATTCTGGCAGGAGACAGCCGGGACAACGTGCATTTCGAAGGAGTTGTCGATGCGCTCAACGTTCCCACCGCCAAGCTGCGCCTGTTCGGCAAGCCGGACACGCGTCCCGGCCGGCGCATGGGGGTTGCCCTGACTCAGGGTGCCTCCACGGATGAAGCCAGAAGCCGTGCCGAAACTTCTGCTCACAGCGTCCGCCTGGTTCCTGCACCGTAATAGGCAAACAGGGCGAAGTTCTACAAGGAGCTGAAATGAAATATTGGACTTCATTTTTCCGGCTGATATTGATCGGTTTCGCTGTCTTGACGTTCGGAGGCTGCATAAAAAATATACCCTCGCAGAATCTTGCGGGAACTGTTGACGGTCCCCAAGGTGGCGCGGAGAGGGAAACGAGTGGATAGAATTCCTCGAAAAAGCTGATGCAATTTCAGGTGAACCCGGAAGCCGGGAACTTTATGCGAGGATAGCTGTGGGATGGTGGGGTCAGGAATGGACGAATTTCGACGACCTGAAGGTTTCCTGGAGCAAGATGAAAAAAGGCTATCTCGACATGGAGAAGAGATTCCCTGATTCACAGTACAACCTGAATAACTTCGCCAAGTATGCTTGCATGGCCGGCGATATGGAGGTTGCAACTGAACTTTTACGGAAAATAGGTGAAACCTCTTATCTGCAGGCATGGCAGAGCCCGTTCAAACTTTTTGACAGCTGCCGGAAAGCAGCCGGTGTCGGAGTGCCACTGCGGGCTGACGTCAAGGAGACCCAGGAAAAGATTCAGGCACGTATTCTTGCCGATCAAGGGGATAAGTATTCACAGTACTGGGTTGGAATGGAATATCTGCAGGGATATCCGGTAGATGAGGCAAGAAAGGCCATCGGTATGCCGCTTTTAAAGGCATCGGCAGAGCAGGGATTTGCACCGGCCCAGGCGGCATTGGGGATGTTCTACTGGAACAGCCGAGATAAAGCAGCCGCCTTTGAATGGTATGAGCGGGCCGCCCTTCAGGACGACGATACCCGGTATTCTCTGCCGCAGTTGTATGAATCAGGGCCGGATCGAAACCTGATAAAAGCGTATGCCTGGTATGCTTACAACGGTGATGAAGCCGGACGAACAGGGGTTGAAAGGTTAACGAAAGAGTTGACAACGGAGCAGTTGACGACTGCCAAGAAGGAAGCGGAGCGGATTCGAAACGTCATTCAGGCGATGCCCTAGTGGAAATTTGCGCCCGGGAACCCGTGACCCTAGAGACCTCAGGAGACATCTAATTGCGGGGACGATGGAGCATTATCGGCAGGTGAGACCGAAACAGGGTAAAATCTTCATCTGTGGTGAATATGGGAATCTTGTGGCGCGCAGCTACGGCGCAGATGAGAAAATCGGTATTTGATCCCTGAATGCCCTTGCCGCGGCAGAGATTGAAGAAATCGGCAGCAGACTCGTAATCGCCGGTTGTTACTTCGAGGTCCGGAAATGCCCGGAGGTGATTGCGCAGCCTCTGAAACTGGACCTGGCTCTTGATTCCGGAGAGGAGTTCCTGACGTACCGGGCCGATCATCTGCCCACGTACCTCCCTGATCAGCTCGATCAATTCGACTACCACCGGGCTGTCGGCAGGTTTATCGCGGCGCAGCGCCAGGGACCAGACGGACGTATCGACAAGAACTCTCATTTCTTTTTGCGCTGGACTTTGTAGTCATAGTCGGGATCATAATCTACCTTGTGAAACAGGTTGATGATCTCTGCCTGTTTACGGCGCTGGATGTACTCGGCAAGCGCTTCATTCACCACCGCCTTTTTGGTTGCATGTTTGCCGACGATGCGGGCTTCTTCGAGCAGGTTGTCGTCAATAGCCAGATTTGTTGCCATGGGACACCTCCTTTACACAATTATCTACACATGATGTTGTGTGAAGTCAAGCAGAAGCTTAGAGAACACCTAGATCGAGAATGCCATGAATTTTTTGACCCTAACCAACCTCGCCGAAACCCTGCTCTTCCTGCCGGGCGCAGCCGGCAACCGGCAGCTCTGGCAGCCGGTCAGCGACGGGCTGCGGCATCCGGGCAGACGCGAATTCATCACCTGGCCGGGGTTCGGCGGCGTGCCGCCCGAGCCGGGGGTAGATGGCATGGACGACCTGGTGGCGCGGGTGGTAGGGGCGATGACCGGGCCGGTGGACCTCCTCGCCCAGTCCATGGGAGGGACCATCGCCATCCGGGCGGCGCTGCAGAAACCTGCACTGGTGCGCCACCTGGTGCTGTCGGTCACCTCGGGCGGGATCGATCTGGCGGCCCTGGGCGCAGCGGACTGGCGGCCGGAGTACCGGGCGCTGAACCCGACGCTTCCCGACTGGTTCATCACCGAGCGAACGGACCTGACCGAACAGCTGCAGGAGCTGACCATGCCGGTGCTCCTCCTATGGGGAGATAGCGATCCGATCAGCCCGGTGGCGGTAGGCCGCAGGCTGGCAGAGCTGCTGCCGCGAGCTGAGCTTGTGATTGTCAAGGGGGGCACCCATGATCTCGCTTTCGACCGGGCAGGTGAAATTATCCCGTACATCGAAAAGCACCTCCTTGCGTAGCTGAAGCCTCCTTCACCCTCTTCAATGCTACATCAAATGCATTATCATGTTGATAATGTTATGATTTCCGTATAAATATAGAAATATGGTAAATTCACGGAAAAAGTTCCATTGGTTTGATATAGGTGAAGACGCCCGGCGTCAGTTCATTGATGCACAGGCCGTCTTCACAGCCTGGGAAGATGCCGGCAAGAGCGCTGCCGAGGTACGTGGCGGGATGTACTGGAAGCACCAGGGTGGATCCGAATATCTGATCAGGACATCCCCGACTAATTCACAAAAAAGCCTTGGTCCGCGTTCTGACGAAACCGTTTCAATCTACGATAAATTCATGGCGCGCAAGGCACAGGTCGAAACGAGATTGTCGGACCTTGCCAGGGAACTCGAACGCCATCAGAGAATGAACCGGGCGTTGCGCGTAGGACGTGCCCCTCGATTGCTGGTAGATATCCTCAATAAGCTGGCGAAATCAGGCCTTTCCGAATACTTCACAGTTGTCGGTACCCATGCACTGTATGCCTATGAAGCTGCAGGAGGTGTTCAATTCGGCAATGCCGACGCACTCGCTACCCGGGATATCGACCTGCTGCTGGACACACGAAAACGGCTCAGCTTCGTGACGCAGATGGAGCTGCTTGGTTCATCGATGCTCGCATTGATCAAAAAAGTTGACCCGACCTTTGAAATTCGACCGGAGCAGAAACACACCGCTGTCAACAGCAAGGGTTTCGAGGTTGACATCATCCGGCGTGAAGCAAAAGACAGTGACCCGCATCCACTGCGGCTGACGGATGAAGAAGACGAATTTTATGCCGTGCAGGCTAAAAGAGCAGGCTCAATGCTCGACGGTCCACGCTTTTCCAGCATGATCGTTTCTGTCACGGGGCATATGGCAAGAATGAATACCATTTCACCGTTGTCATTTGTCAGGTTCAAGCGGTGGATGGCTGACCAGCAGGATCGGGACCCGATGAAACGGCAAAGGGATAAACTGCAAGCTGACCTGGTGGAGCAACTTGTCACAGAGTACCTGCCAAACCTGCTTTAGTGTGCAAAAGGAGTTACCTGCAATGCAGACCCTGCTTCTGAACGGCTGCAGCCTCGGCGACGAGTTTGCGCAAAATGCACTATCTCTCGTGACCGCTGTACTCGGTGAAAACGGTGATCCGCCTCAGGTCATCAACCTGGAGGGGCTCCGGGTGGCTGATTGTACCGGCTGCTTCGGCTGCTGGACCAGGACACCGGGAGAGTGCGTCATCCACGACGACGCGCCGGCCGTCACGGCCAGCATGGCATTTGCCGAGCGAATCGTCTTCTTCTGTCCGGTGGTCTTCGGCGGCTTCGACCCGGTGCTGAAGCGGGTGATCGAGCGCTCCATTTCCCTGCTCCTCCCCTACATGCGGGTCTACCATGGTCAGCTGCACCATCCGCCGCGCTACAACAGGGAGTACGAACTCTGCGGCATCGGCATCCTGAGCCGCCCGGACCCGGAGGGGACAGTCTCCTTCAGGCAGCGGCTCCGGCGGCTCTCCCTCAACTACAACGGCAGGCGCTTTTCGGCCGGCACGCTGGTCCGCAGCGAGGCTCTTGACGCCGACCGGATCAGGGCCATGATCGACTTCCGGGAGGAGTTATGAAGCGGATAGAAACAGCCCTCGTTCTCTGCGGCAGCCCGAAACGGGAGCAGGGCGCCTCCTTTCAGCTGGGCGCCTACCTGGCGCGCCGCCTGGAAGCCGCGCGAGTGAAGACAATCGTCCGCTCCTGCGCACCGCGCGACACCCTGCTCGCCGATGTCGGGGCTGTTGATCTGCTGGTGCTCTCCTTTCCCCTGTACGCTGACGGCATCCCGGCGCGGCTGAAAGAGGCCCTGATGCAGATCGTTGCCGGCGAACCGGGGCCGAAATATTGCGCAGCCCTGGTGCAGTGCGGCTTCCTCGAATCGGCGCATAACGATACCGCCATCGAGATGTGCCGGCTCTTTGCCCGCGATGCCGGTTTTGTCTGGCTGGGGGGACTCGGGCGGGGCGCAGGAGGGATGCTTTCCGCCAAGCCGCTCGAACAGGCGCCGCAGCCGATGCGCGCCACGCGTGAAGCGCTGGACCGGGCCGCCGAGCTGCTTTCCCGCGGGGAGCCCTTCTCCGACGAGGTCAGGCAGGTCTTCCGTGCACAGCCGCTGCCGCGCTGGCTCTACGCCGGCGCTTCGGAAATCGGTTTCCTGCTGCAGCTGCTCAGGAACGGCAAGCTGCTGTCGACATTCAGAAAACCGTACCGCTCTGACACAGCGAGGTAACGCTTATGTGCAGAAACATCAGGACTCTGTTCAACTTCGAACCGCCGGTAACCGACGAAGAGATCCGTGCGGCCGCAGTCCAGTTCGTCAGGAAAATAAGCGGCTTCAGCAAGCCGTCAAAGTCCAACGAAGCCGCGTTCCTGGCGGCTGTTGACCAAGTGGAGGCGGTTTCCAGGAACCTTCTGAGCTCGCTCGAGACGAATGCACCGCCGAAAAGCCGTGCAGAAGAGATCGCCAGGGCAAAGGCACGCGCTGCCCTGAGATTCACGGCATGACAATGGAGGAATAGCTAGTGGAAGAGCTGGTCAAAATCATGCTTTCTTCCGGCAAAGCCGGTCTGGAGCTGGCTTTTTACGTGCTGCTGCCGGTGCTGGTCATCATGATGGCCATCATGAAGGTGGTCGAGGCCCGCGGCATTCTGGCCCTTGTGGCCCGGACCGTCCAGCCGCTTTTGCGGCGCTTCGGCATTCCCGGAGCCGGGGCTTTTGCCATCATGCAGATGCTGCTGGTCAGCTTTGCCGCCCCGCTCGCCACTCTGACGATCATGGAGAAAGACGGCACCTCGAAACGGCAGATTGCGGCTACCCTGGCCATGATCCTGACCCTGTCCCAGGCCAATGTGGTTTTTCCCATGGTTGCTGTAGGTCTGAACCTTGGGGTTATCATGCTGACCTCGATTGTCGGAGGCCTGGCAGCGGCAGCGTCGACCTACTACCTGTTTGCCCGGTCAGTCGAAGACAGGGGCCACACCGAAGCCGCCTTTGAACCTGCTAAAGAAAAAGTGCGCAAGACCACGACCCTCAACCTGATGATCGTCGGCGGTCAGGAAGCGGTGCGGGTCATCCTCGATACTATTCCGATGCTGATTCTGGCGATCTTTCTGGTCAACATCCTCAAGGCCACCGGCGCTATTGCCCTGCTGGAGACGGTCCTGACCCCCCTCTTCCGCCTGATCGGCTTTCCGGTGGTTGCCGTGCTGCCGCTTGCGACCAAATATCTGGCCGGCGGCACCGCCATGATGGGGGTTACGGTCAACCTGCTGAAGGAGGGAGCCATCACGGTCCAGGAGCTGAACCGGATGGCCGGTTTTATCACCAATCCCTGCGATCTGGTCGGCGTTGCCGTGCTGATCTCGGCCGGGCAGCGCTGCGCTTCCGTGGTGCGGCCGGTCATTGCGGGGGTGGTGGTGGGAGTGCTGATTCGTGGTATACTGCATCTGTTGATATTTTGAGAGGCAGGCTCAACAAAATGAAAACTCTTCTTCTGGCGATGCTCATCCTCGTTACTTTTTGCGTTATCGGTTCCTCTGCAGAGGAGTACCGCAGGACAATAACGATCTATCTGGAGAACAAGTCGCCGTTCCCAAACAGGGTCCAGGTGCAGGACGTCAACCTGCGGCTTGGGGTTCCGGAGGATTGCCGCATTGCCAGGAAAGTGGCAAGTCTGTGCGACAACGACCCGAAGAGGGAACTCCGGCCTCCCCCGCGGGAGAAGATAACCTGCGCTGCAGCGCTCGCACTGGCGGAAGAGCCTCGCTGCTCCATCAAGGACCTGATTTTCGATGACTGGATGGACGGAGGGATGAAGGTCAAGCTGACGATTTACACGGACATCGATGATTTCGGAAGGGTAAGAGTGCGGGCGCTGAACAACACCGAGAGCTGGACGACCAAGCCGGGCTTACGGGACGGCGATATCGTGGGGCATCAGTAGCCGCTTCAATATAGCTGATGTAATGCTGATAAGGCATTGTAGGGGCGACGCATGCGTCGCCCGATGAAACGGCTGCAATGAAACAGGGCGAGGCATGCCTCGCCCCTACGTATAAACAGCATGCCGAGCCCGACTCAACGGAGGTACCGTATGTCAAAGAGACTGAAGATCTGCATCAATACCGGAGGCGGCGATGCGCCGGGCCTGAACGCCGTGATCGAAGCGGTGACCATGGCAGCCTACAACCGGCAGTGGGAGGTCTACGGCATCAAGAGCGGCTATGCCGGGCTCCTGAACACCGAGGAGATCATCCAGCTGACACCCGAAAAGGTCGATGGCATCGCCAGCGTCGGCGGCACCATCCTCGGAACTACCAACAAGGGGAATCCGTTCATGATGCCGGTCTGCAATGCCGCCGGCGAATGCGAGCAGCGCGACCTCTCCGACCGGGTCATGGACAACTTCCGCCGCCTGCACTTCGATGCTCTCGTGGCGGTCGGCGGTGACGGCAGCCTCGATATAGCCCACAGGTTCGCGGCCAAGGGGATGCCGGTGGTAGGGGTACCCAAGACCATCGACAACGACATGGGGGGGACGGTCATCACCTTCGGTTTCGATACCGCGGTCAGCATCGCCACCGAGGCGATCGACCGCCTGCACTCCACGGCCAAGTCGCACGACCGGATCATGGTGGTGGAGGTGATGGGGCGTAACGCCGGCTTTATCGCCCTCAACAGCGGCCTGTCCGGCAACGCGGACGTGATCCTCATCCCCGAGATCCCATTCGATATCGACAAGGTCTGCGAAAAGCTGATGGAGAACGAGCTGCGCGGCCACAAGTACGCCATTGTCGTGGTGGCCGAGGGAGCTGTCCCCAGGGATGGCGACGTGATCACGAAAGGCGGTCCGGAGCTGGGCCGCCAGAACGTGATCCTGGGAGGAATGGCCGAGCATGTCGCCAGGGAGATCTCGAAGCGCACCGGCAAGGACTCGCGCTCCCTGGTGCTGGGGCACCTGCAGCGCGGCGGCTCCCCCACCACTTTCGACCGCCTCCTGTCGCTCCGCTTCGGTGCCGCTGCGGTGCGTGCCATCGAACAGGGAAAATTCGACCACATGGTCGGGCTACAGTCGCCCGACATCGTCTTCGTACCGCTTGAAGAGGCTCTCAAAATGCAGAAGCGCGTCCGGGTCGACGGCGACACGGTACTGACCGGCCGCGATCTCGGCATCTGCTTCGGAGACTGAAATAACTATGTCAAATCCCTCTTATCTCTACATTCTCGATCTCGACGGCACCCTCGTAGACTCCCTCGACGACCTGACCGCTTCGGTCAATGTCATGCGCCAGCAGTTCGCCCTCCCCTCTCTTGATCGGCTGGCGGTCAGGGGAATGGTGGGCCAGGGGGCCCGGAATCTGGTGGAGCGCGCTCTGCCGGGGCGAAACAGGAAAGAAGTCGATGACGGTCTGGCCATCTTCCTTAGCCACAACGAAGCGAATCTCTACGACCGGACCCGTCTCTATCCCGGAGTTGCTGAAACTCTGGCAACGCTTGCCGGACAGGGCCACACCCTGGCGCTCCTTTCCAACAAGAACGAAGGGCTCTGCCGGAAGCTGCTGGAGCACTTCGGCATTGCCGGGCACTTTGCTGCGGTCATGGGAGGCGACTCCATGGCCAGCCGCAAGCCTTCTCCCGAGCCTGTTCTCCGGCTTATGAAATTGCTGGAACGGCTCCCCGTGGAGACGGTCATGGTAGGGGACAGCATCAACGACATCGCCGCCGGCCGGGATGCCGGGGTCAGGACGATCGGCTGCAGTTTCGGATACGGTGAGCCGTCCGAGCTGGTTGACGCAACTTTTATCATCAACTCCTTTTCCGGACTGCTGCAGCTGATGCCTGCCGGAAAGGAAGAAATTACTTCGAGGTACTCATGAAAATCGATCCCAGTTCCGACAACCCGCTGAAACATTCCACCCCTGCCCTTGTCATCGGCTGCTTCCAGGATGGCGATAACGAGCTTTCCACCGGATGCAACGCTGCACTGGACGGCTGTCTGCAGCGTCTCGGGTCAACCAGGGAGTTCATTGGCAAGGTCAACACCACCCGCCTTCTTCACACCCTGGGGAAACTGCCGTGTGAGCGGCTGCTGCTGGTCGGTCTCGGCAAAAAAAGCGAGCTCGATGACAATCGGTTACGGCAGGCAGCAGGGAGCGCCGTGCAGGCGCTGCGGGGAGCACGGGTTGCCTCGTTCGCCATGGCGCTGCAGCTGCTCAGCGATGAGGATGCAGCGCTGGAGACGGTTTGCGAAGGTGCCCTGCTCGGCAGTTACAGCTTCGACGACTACAAGACAAAAGACAAGGATGAGCGGTTCGATTTTGCCGGGATGACCCTGCTGCTTCCCAAGCGCGTTGCGGTCAAGGAGGCACGCTCCAGAATCGGGCGCACCGAAGCGCTCTGCCGCGGGGTGAGCCTGGCCCGCGACCTGGTCTCCCATCCGGGGAATGTCGCCACGACCGGCTACCTGGCTGAGGCGGCGCGCGGCGTGGCAAAGCGCCACGGACTCGCCTGCCGGGTACTGGAGAAGGACGAACTGGAAAAACTGGGGATGAACGCCCTGATTGCCGTAGGCAAGGGTTCTGCGGAACCGCCGCGCCTGATCGTGCTGGAGTACCACGGCAGCGGCGCCAAGGGGAAACCGGTCGCCTTGGTCGGCAAGGGGATCACCTTCGACTCGGGCGGGATCTCGATCAAGCCGGGTGCCGGGATGGAGGAGATGAAAACAGACATGGCAGGCGCCGCGGCAGTGCTCGGCACCATGGAGGCTGCTGCCGCCCTGCAGCTGCCGGTCAACCTGGTCGGAGTCATCCCGACGGCCGAGAATATGCCGGACGGGAAGGCCTACAAGCCGGGCGACGTGCTTGCCTCCATGTCCGGACTGACCATCGAGATCACGAACACGGATGCCGAAGGGCGTCTGGTCCTCTGTGACGCACTCCATTTTGCCCGGACCGAGTTCAAGCCGGCTGCCATGATCGATCTCGCCACCTTGACCGGAGCCTGCGTCGTGGCTCTGGGGCACGAGGCGAGCGGCCTGATGGGGAGCGATCAGCGTTTGGTGGAGAGCCTGAAAAAGGCCGGAGAGCGCTGCAATGAACGGCTCTGGGAGCTGCCCCTCTGGGACGAGTACGGCGAAGTCATGAAGAGCGACATCGCCGACCTGAAGAACGCAGGCAGCCGCGACGGCGGCAGCATCACAGCAGGCTGGTTCCTGAAGCAGTTCGCCGGCACGACCCGCTGGGCTCATCTGGATATCGCCGGGACCGCCTGGAGCGACAAGTCGCGACCCTGCTCCCCAAAAGGGGCCACAGGGGTCGGAGTGAGGCTGCTGATCGAGTACCTGAGGAGTAAATAGTTTGTTTCAATGGAGGAGTATATGAAACTGATATCAAGAATCAGTAGTACCCTGTCTCTGCTTCTTCTGTCGCTGGGCGCCGTCACGTCGGCCGACGCTGTCGGCCTGTTAGGGGTCGGCCAGCCCCCGACAGTTTTTACAAATACCGCTGCTCCACCCGCCGTCATAACAGTCCCGGGCCTGCCCGCCTGGTTCCAGGACCAGAACGGGGTGGCGGTTCAACCCTGTCTCGAAGCCGTACCCTGCGCACTGGTGTTGCGTGCGCCGGTACCGGCGCCTGTTCCTCAGACTGTTCCTCCGACCTTGGCGGATCCGGGATTCAACCCGGCACTGCCCCTCGTGTTTCCGAACAACTTCCCCGATGAGGCCTTCTACTTTGCCGCCGTCGCCACATTTCCAGTGGGGCCCAATACTGCGCAGTTTACCGTGACCCAGGAGTTTGTCTTCCTGAATGACCCCGACCCACTCATCGGCAAGCCAACCTTTCCGGGTGCTACCGTTGCCGTGCCGGCTCCCTTTCAGCGCATGCGGTTTGACTACGTATTTAACGGGTTTAATCCGACTAATTTCCCCTTGCTAGATCCAATTCCCGGGGGAATCCCCCCCGCTGCGGCTTTAGTAGGCTTATTTACACTCACGACCCCCTGGGGGGACACAACATTCAACTTGCAAGACGCCTTGACCAACACCAAGACGACAAACATGAAATGCGAAATCGTAGGCGTGCTTCACGACACCCACTGTACCTTTACGCGCGACACCTTCTTCACCGCCGTAGCCCCTGGTTTCGTCCCTGACTTCGCCCCTGCGCTCGCTAGAGCCATATTGCCTACCGATTTTGGCGGCAGCCCCATGAGCACCTTCCTCCAGGACCCCGCGGCTGTGGCCGGTTTCCTCGGCAGTGCCGCTAACGCACCAGGCTCCTTCGCCGGTGCTCCTGGCGGGCGCGCCAACCTCTTCTCTGTCACCGATCCGATGGGAAACACCGGTTCAACTACGGCACTCCTGAGCCTTACCGGCAAGAAGTTCGGCATGGATGTCGCGCCTCTCGCCTTTGATTTCGGCGCGGCCCTGCCCGTAACCACCCCCGCCACAACCTCGCCAACAACGACGATCACCGTGACCAATCCCGACGCGGCCAACGCTTTGGCCCTGGGCACAGTGACCCTCACCGGAGCGAATCCGGCCGACTTCACCATAACTGCCGACCACTGTTCAACTGCGACTCTTCCGGCTTCGCCGGTTGGTGCGCCGCCGAGCAGCTGCACCGTTATTGTTGACTTCGCCCCGAAACGCCTTGCCTCGGCCCCGGAAGTCGCCATCAGGGCAGCAAAGGTTACTATTCCGGGCACAGTCGCGGGGGTAGCTGCCCCGACGCGTCTGGTTGTCCTGAGCGGGACCGCCCAGCACACCTTAGCTGCCAGCGCTGACGCCAACGGCACCATTTCCCCGAGCGGCGCGGCGCTCCTAGTGAACCCCGGCGCCACCCAGGACTTTACGATCACGCCCAATGCGAAGTTCCAGGTAAAGGAGATCCTGGTCAACGGCACACCGGCGACCTTCACCAAAAACGCCAATCCGGCGGCCGCCGTTACCTTTACCACCCCGGCGGCAACAACCAGCGGGACGACCGTCAACGCGACCTTCATGCCGAGCGGCGACCTGGACGGTGACGGCGTCCTGGATATCAAGGACGCACTGAAGGCTTTGAAGATCCTCGTCGGTATTTTCCCGGACCTCACGGCTGACGATCTGGTGGCGATGAAGGTGACCCCCCTCGATGCTGCCGGGCGGCCGAACGGCACCGGCGCACCGGACCTGAACGACGTGGTGCTGATTCTCAAGCGGGTGTTGGGTGTCGTAACCTGGTAAAAAAAACTATAAGGTGGTGACCTATGAAGATAAAAGTATTTTTGAATGCATTTGTATTACTGGCAGCCATGACCATCTTCGGCTGCGGCGGAGGAGGCGGAGGCGGAAGTACGGCGACGTCCCCGACCGGCACTGAACCCCCGCCCGGCGGGTTTAAGGCCGGGGTCCTGACGATCAGCACCGCCAGCACCCCTCTGCTTCCTGCCGGCACCACCATCAACGGCATCGATATGACGATAACCCTGCCGGCCGGGGTATCGGTCAAGGCGGATGCAGTGACAGGTGCGGCAGATCCGACCATATTGGTGTTGTCGGGTGCAGCCGCGGCCTTGCCGAATACCATAGTCAGCGGCAAATACGACAAAACGGCCAACACCCTGCATGTCATCGTCGCCAACGTGCAGCCCGGCTTTGCGGCCGGTGAATTCTTGAAAGTTAATTTCGACGGCTTCCCCGCCGACACCGCAACATTCGCCGTGGTCCTGAATCAGGTCAGCGGCGGGGCCGACCCGAAAGCCACCCCGGCGACCCTGACCGGCGTGACCGCCACGAGCGTTTTTGCCGGTCTGTAAAGACTTTATTCAGCCTCAGCAGCACAAAAATGGAAGCCGAGGGGCTCCCATTTTTGTTTTTGCAATACTTTGTATACATGGCATAATCCTGAAAGCGTAAATCCTCAACCTGACAAGGAGCAAAATCATGGATACACTCGAAGCCATCAGGACCAGAAGAAGCGTTCGCAAATTGTCAGATAAAGCCGTCGAACCCGAGAAGCTCCAGTCGATCCTGGAAGCCGTACAGTCGGCACCCTCCTGGTCCAATATGCAGTGCTGGCGACTGGTAGTCGTCAAGTCCCCCGAAACGAAAGCTAAAATAAGCGACCTCTCATATGTCGAAACATTCTTCGCTACAAGGGGATACAAGACTAACCCGGCACAGAAAGCGATTGCGGACGCTCCGGTAGTAATCGTGGCCTGCGCCGTGCCCGAGCAGTCAGGAGAGATGGAGGGGCAGCAGTACTATATGACCGACATCGGGATAGCCTCCGAGAACCTTATGCTGGCTGCCCACGCTGTCGGTCTGGCGACAGTTTTTGTCGGCGTGTTTAACGAGGAGAAGCTGGGTGACCTGCTGGCGATCCCCCCCGGAGTCAGGATCGTCGGGCTCTTTCCGCTCGGCTACCCGCTTACCGAGCCTAAGGCCGGTCCTCCCCGGAAACCCCTGGAAGAGATCGTATTCTATGAAAAATGGAAGGAATGAAAACAATGCGAAGAGAACTGTATGTGGGGAACCTCCCCTTCGAAACCACTGAAGAGGACCTGGTGCGGCTGTTTACGGTCTGCGGCACAGTCCAGTCGGTCCATATCATAACAGACAAGATCTCCGGGAAATCAAGAGGATGCGGCTATGTCAAAATGACCACGGTCGAGGAGGCAAAGGACGCCCTCAACTCGCTTGACGGCGCTCTGGTCGAAAACCGGAAAATAACCGTCTCGGAAGCGCGTGAACAGAAACCGGATAAAACTGCAGTTGCCCGAAAACCGCCATCGAGAGTCAAACCTGAAGGAAGCAGGAATTTCAGGAAGTAATGCAACTTCCTGATTTGCAATTTTCCTGTTTTTCTGATATCTATACTGCATCAGCCATTTCAGTAACGCCGGAGGTTAGCAAGTGGAAAACAATCAGTGTGGCATAGGGACCGGGACACTTCTCCTTTCATTCATAACCGGTCTTGCAGCCGGTATAGCTGTAGCTCTTCTTATCGATACGGCAAAAGTGAAGACTCTTGTGCCTGATGATCAGGAAGATCAGCTCTTCATCTGAACCTGCGTATAACCGGATATTCTAATTAACTTTTTTAGGGGACAGTTGTCCCCTTTTTCTATTCAAGGAGTGTTACCGATGCGCGAAGAGATCACGACCAGATGGGACCTTTCTTCACTGGCACCAGAATCGCCGGAAAAGTTCACTGCCCAGCTCGAAGCATCAGTTGAAGAAGCGGTTTCGCTCGGAAAAACGTATCGCGGGCGGATCGCCTCCCTCGATGCGAAAGATCTGCTGGAAGCGCTGCTCTGCTACGAGAAGCTGCAGACAGAGGTCATAAAACCGCAATACTATGCCCACCTCCTTTTTGCCGAGGATTCAGGCTCAGATCTGGCACGAAGACTTTCCCAGGAAGCAGCGGAAGCCGGCAACCGCCTCTCACGTGAACTGCTCTTTTTCGATCTCGAAATTATGGATATTCCGGAAGATCGTTTCAACAGTTTCTACGCCGATCCGCTTCTCCGGAATTACCGTCACTACCTCTCCATGATCAGGAAGTTCACTCCCTTTACCCTGGCGGAGCGCGAAGAGCAGCTGCTCAAGCTGAAGGATCTCACCGGGACAACTGCATTCGTCCGCCTGTTTGACGAGCTCTCAGCCTCTTTCACCTTCACCATGGAGGTAGAGGGAGAGAGCCGAGAACTGACCGGCGAGGAGCTTCTCGGCTATCTGCACCATCCGGACCGGGAGCTGAGAGAACGCGCTTTCTCGCTCTTTCTGGAGCGGCATGCGGAACACAGCCTGGTCTACGGCACCATCTTCAACACGATCGCCCTCGATCACGCGAAAGAGATGGAACTCAGAGGGTATACCCACCCGATGCAGTCGACCAATATCGGAAACGAGCTCCCTGACGAGTCTGTACGGCAGCTGATGAGTGTAACCGAGGCGAACTACCCGCTCGCCCAGGAGTATTTCAGGCTCAAGGCAAAGCTGCTGGGGATCGAAAAGCTCAAGAACACCGACATCTATGCCCCGCTGGCCGAGAACTCCAGAAAGTACACTTTCGAGGAGGCCAGGGATCTCGTGCTCGACTCCTATGGCAGCTTCAACCCCGATTACCGGCAGGTGATCGAACCGCTGTTCTCCAAGGGGAGGATCGATGTTCATCCGCGCAGCGGCAAGAGCGGCGGGGCCTTCTGCATGGGGATCTCGCCGGATGTCACCCCTTATGTGCTCCTGAATTTCACTGCGAACCTGCGCGATGTAGCAACAATTGCCCATGAACTCGGCCATGCCCTGCACTTCATCCTTGCCGGAAAGCAGAGCATGATCAATTATCATGCCCCGCTGCCGCTTGCCGAGACCGCTTCCGTCTTCGGCGAGATGCTCCTGACGAGAAAAATGCTGGACACCGAATCGGACCCCGGCGTCAAGATTTCGCTGCTCTGCGCGAAGATCGAAGATATCATAGCAACGACATTCAGGCAGATCGTGCTGACCCGCTTCGAAGAGCGGCTTCATCTGGAGCGGAACAAGGGACTGCTCGTTGATGCGAGAATCTGTGAACTCTGGCTTGAGGAGAACGGCAAGCTGTTCGGAGATACGGTCGAGATGATCGATGCCTACAAATGGGGCTGGAGCTACATCTCCCACTTCATACACACCCGGTTCTACTGTTACTCGTATACCTTTGCCGAGCTGCTCGTGCTGGCGATCTACCGGGAGTACCAGCTAAAGGGCGCCGGGTTCATACCGGGCTACGATGCCCTGCTTTCGAGCGGAGGCTCTTTGACACCGGCTGATACGGCTGCTCTGGCAGGGATAGATATCACTGAGGCGGGGTTCTGGCAGAAGGGGTACGACATACTGGAAGAGCTGCTGGGCGAGCTGAAAAAACTGGTCTAAATCCCGAATCGGATTATCATGCCGGTGGTTAAACATATCATTCGTAGGGGCGAGTCATGACTCGCCCAATCGGGCGACGCATGCGTCGCCCCTACACCAGGGTTTTCTACGGCAATTTCAGGGAGCACTCCCTTTCCCAGGCAAAATATCCGTCTCCGGAAATATCCCAGAAAGAGTCGATCCTCCCCTTGTAATACTCCAGCGAGGAACATTCGGCATCGATTGCCGCCCGGAATGATTCCTCTATGGCCCCTTCCCGCGCCAGCCAGGCGTAAAACTCCCTGATGCCCTCAAGATGGGTCTTCAGCTCCTCCGGATCCGGCTCAAGATTATTCACGATATACCAGTTACCCGCAAAGCGCCTGACATTGCCGGGGGTCGGATCGAGAGGATTGATCTGCCTTGCTCCGATCAGGTAATCACGGAGATAGTAATCCGAACTGCTGGCAAGGAGGGTAGCCTCATGCTCCCCGAGTCCCGCCTCCACCCGTTCGTGGTAAAAAGCGAGGAGCAGCTCGCGGCAGAGTTCATCGACCCTCAGTTCGTCCTCAAGTGTGGTTATATCGAAATCCTTTGCAACAAGTTTCATCAAATCACCTTTTACATTCTTGATATTCTGGGGTCGAGCGCGTCTCTCAGCCCTTCACCGACAAGATTATACGCTATGACCGTCACAAGTATGGCAACCCCGGGGAAAAGCGAGAGCCACCAGGCAAACTCAAGGTAATCCTTCCCTGCAGTCAGCATGTTGCCCCAGCTCGGAACCGGGGGCTGCACACCGATGCCGAGAAAGGAGAGCGCGGATTCCGTCAGGATGGCTCCGGCCACCCCGAGGGTCGCCGACACGAAAACCGGCGACATGGCGTTCGGGAGGATGTGCCGGAAGATAATACGGGTGTGGGAGGCGCCGATACATCGGGCGGCCACGACAAAATCGCGCTCCCGGAGAGAAAGGACCTCTGCCCTGACCAGTCTTGCTACCCCCATCCAGCCGGTAAGACCGATGATGATCATAATGTACCAGATGGAAGGCTCAAGCATCGCTATCACGGCCAGGATGAGGAAGAAGGTGGGAAAGCAGAGCATGATGTCGACCAGGCGCATGAGCAGCT
>JBGQLM010000062.1:0-24076 GCA_041500085.1 Geobacteraceae bacterium | reverse complement strand
GGTATCGAGATCCCACCCCTGTTCGACAGGAACCTGTGGAAGAAATACGCTGCTCCGTCCTGAAGCTTCGAGATAGACCCCGTGCCTGCCGATCTCTATTTCAGCAGCGCCAGCGACCGGTTCCATCGGTGACAGTACGGTAACCTCGATTTCAAGCTTCGGCAGCTCCTCGGGACGCACCGGCATGAAACGCGGATCTTTGGATGCTGCAGCAACCGCATTCTGGATGACCGACCGGTACAGGGCCGTATGAGCCCGGATGCTCCCGATGCAGCCGCGCAGTCTGCCATCCTTCTCCTTCAGGGTCACGAACACAGCTCCGTCGGCCTTCATCCGGCCATCCGTACCGCTCCATGATGGGGGAGGATTCCCCTTTACCTGACTTTCCACTGTACCCCTGGCAAGGGTCAGGATCTCCGAACGGACCGCAGGGGAGAGCTGCTTTTTATAAAAACCTGCCGCACCATATCCGACAACACGCCTGGTGTCTCCCGACACAGCACCTGAATCGGCATACTTGTAAATCTTCGCCTCGGTCGCGCCGGCTCCCCTGGCCGCGGCCATCCCGTACAGGACCGGGCCGCCGCCGCACGCTTCGCCTTCGCCGCTCGACAGTAGCCGTTCGAGATCTCCGGCTGAAAAGCGCTCGACAGCGTCAAGCACTTTCCTGTCCATGTCTGATGCGGTTTTGCTGTCATGATAGTGCGAAAGATCGGTGCTGATCACGACCAGCGCCTTTTCATCGTTTTTGAGGATCGTGGCAATCCGGTCCGAAAGGTGATGGTAAGATTCGGTAGTCATCCTCCCGATCAATATCGGTACGATACTGAAATCCTTCAACGTACTCTGCAAAAACGGGAGCTGCACCTCCAGGGAGTGCTCCCGCTCGAACGGCTCGGCCAATAGTCTTACCCCGTCCTTCTCGCTGGCAATGGCACGGGCAAGAGCATCATCCACCTTAACTGTCCCGAGCGGCGTCCTCATCCCTTCTCCGGGGTAGATTGCCGCACCGTTTATCGCCGAGTAGTGGGTTGGACCAATCAGGATGACCTTCCTGATATCCTTCCCCTTGAGTTTTGCGTATGAATGCCCGGCAACCCCTCCCGAGTAAATGTAGCCGGCATGGGGTGCAATCAGCGCCAGCAGCCGCCCCTCGTCAGGAGAATCGCCGGGCTGCGAAAGATATCGTTCGACATCATCCAACAAGGTCTTTTTGTCCGCAGGGTAGAAACTGCCCGCTACCGCCGGCTCCTTGACAGCGCCACTACTGGCGCAGGGAAAGAGCATCATCAAAAGCATACTGTTCAGATAAAACCTGAAACGGCTCATATTTTTGGTCCCTCCGTCAAAAGTCCACAACTAACCCCTCCAAGCCTCCCTTTAGGCCCAGTGGGGCCTTATCAAGGGAGGCTCACAAGAGCTTCCCCCCCTGTCAAATGGGGACTGAGGGGAGTTTGATTTAGATGTTACATAGCCCTAGCCACCGGCAGCCTTTACCTTGTACCCTTTTGCGGAAAGCTCCGTCAGCAGGAGATCGCGATGGTCCCCCTGAATCTCGATGACCCCGTCCTTGACCGTACCGCCTGTTCCGCAGCGTTTTTTCAGCTCGCCCGCCAGAGCCCTGATACCGTCGTCATTCAGGGGTACGCCAACGATAACAGTGACCGTCTTCCCGCCTCGCCCTTTCGACTCGCGCCTGACACGGACGATGCCGTCACCGGCCGGTTGCCCGCTCTTCTTTCGGCAGATGCAGCTGTTGACAGGCCGGGCACACTCGGGGCAGACCCTGCCGGAGTCGGATGAATAGACAAGTCTGGTGTTTGATCCGTATGATTTCACGGGGCCCCCATTGCGGCTTTCTGATAAAAGTTATCAGATTCTACTACCATGTGCAGAGCGGGGCAAGAGGGATGAAGCTAAAGACGAGTTCTTTCCCGGCAAGGCTGCCCGCTGCTGGCATATTCGGGGGCGTGTGGTATCATTCCACCATATTGCAGCATATATCCAAAGAGTAACAAAGGGAGGAATTATCATGTTAAGCAAGGCCATGGTTGACAATCTCAACGAACAGATCCAGCTTGAAAGCTATTCGTCCAACCTCTATCTGCAGATGAGCGCGTGGGCGGAGGTCAAGGGGCTGGAGGGGTGCGCCGCATTTCTCCGGACGCAGGCCCAAGACGAGCTGACACACATGCACCGGCTCTTCAAGTACGTTTACGAAACCGGAGCGCTCCCCATCATCGGCACGATCAAGGCACCGCCGACAAAATTCAAGTCGGTAAGCGAGGTGTTCCAGCAGGTCTTTGAGCACGAAAAGTTCATCACCGGCAAGATCAACGCGCTGATGAGCCTGGCTCTCAAGGAGCAGGACCACTCGACGGCCAATTTCCTGCAGTGGTACGTGGCCGAGCAGCACGAGGAAGAGCACACCATGCAGCAGATCCTGGACAGGATTAAAAATATCGGCGAAACAGGAAGCGGGGTCTACTTCATCGACCGGGCCATCGGAGCCCTGGCCGGAGGAAAATGACGCATCACTGACGGTGAGGCGGCCAATGGCCGCCTCCTTCAATTCTCAAGATCGACCTTCTTCGTAGGGGCGACGCATGCGTCGCCCGCCTTGATTCGTTCCCAATTCCGTACGGCCTTGACGCTTCCATCGGTATGACGTATTATCATACCAAGTTCATGGAGGCTTTTATGGCGAAAGCAAAACTTGCTGTAACATTCGACGAAGAAACACTCGCTGAAGTTGATCTTCTGGTCAAACGCCACCTGTTTCCCAATCGCAGCCGCGTCATCGAGGAAGCTGTCGTGGAAAAACTCGCCAGGCTGAACCACAGCCGTCTGGCAAAAGAGTGCGCCCTGCTCGACCCTGCCTATGAAAAGGCCATGGCCGAGGAAGGGATGGGAGAGGAGATCGATCAGTGGCCGGCATACTGAGAGGCGACATCCGCTGGGCCGATCTCAATCCGGTGCGTGGCAATGAACAGGCCGGCCTCAGGCCCGTGCTCATCCTCAGTCACGAAGTTTTCAACAGCCGTTCCGGCACCGTCATTGCCGTGGCCATTACCAGCCAGCCGCAACGGGCCGGCTTCCCTCTCACCCTCGAACTTGCGTCCCCGTCGCTCCCCAAACAATCATGGGTCAAAATCAGTCAGATCCGCACCCTGTCCGTGGAAAGGATCGGCATGAAAATCGCCGCAGCCAGCCCGGAAGAGCTGGGCCAGGTGGTGGAAGGGCTGAACGAGATTGTGGGGTAAGGACCCCGACCGCCCCATTCGTAGGGGCGACGCATGCGTCGCCCGCCTAGGTAAGTTGCCATGAGAAGCACATCAATATCAGTAAAGCTGCCGGAACCGACTAAGGCCCGTCTGGATCATCTTGCCAGAGCTACCCACCGCAGCCGTTCATCCCTGATAACAACCGCTGTCGAGGAGATGCTCTCCGTCGAAGAGTGGCAGATCAAGGGAATCAGGGAAGCCCTGGTGGAAGCGGATTCCGGCAATCTGATCGCCCACGAAGATATCAAACTGGAATGGAGTCAGGCATACCAACAAAAATCGAGGTAACAGCATATGATCCCTGCCAAGGAAGAAGTCCGACAACTGCTGGAGCAACTCCCCGACGACACAACCCTGGAAGATATCCAGTACCACATCTACGTTCGCCAGAAAATTGATCGCGGTCTTGAAGATGTTGCCGCCGGGCGGATGTTGACGGAAAACGAATTCGACGCCAGGATGGCCCGATGGCTCGAACCGTAAAGTGGACGAATGTAATTGGGTAACTACCCGTTGCCCTTTTTGCAACAGTCCGTTGCAAAAATGACCATTCGTTCAGTTGTCCGGAATTTCCGGACAACTCGGGCAGCTCGTGACAAAACGTCACGGACCTGATTCCAACCGTCCGTTTTTTCCGGACAGTTCATTTCAACGGGGGGACAAATTGTCCCCCTTTCATTCATCCCGCCGCATTCGTAGGAGCGATCCTTGTGATCGCCCTGTTTTTCATGTAGGGGCGCTGCTTGCCGCGCCCGCCTTTGATTGCACGCCCGATTCCGTAGGGGCGGCCCCATGTGGCCGCCCGCCTTTGATGCTGTTGCCATAGCTTGGGAAGAAGTTGTCGACAACATGTCGACAACTGATTTCCCCAAGGATAGGTACAACTTGTACTCGCCTTGGAAAGGGTAGTGGCATTTTGCCGCCCCCCTTCCAGCTATTCAGGATTCCTTAATAACTCATTCCCGACGGACGAGCATCAAACCTTCTCCCCTGCCTGCCACGTCTTCACCCTTCTCGGCGAAAACAATCTTTTCTCTGTCGCAAATGACACCGGCATATCGGGAAGGCTATCCCGGCCATCGGCAAAACTCTCCACATCTTCCTGCCGGTTACGCAATCAGAACGAGGGCAGACACATGGGTCTGCCCCTACGCAGAATCCGGGTTTTCCTTGTCCTCGGCCCATTTGGCGGGGTTGTCGGCAATATATTCCCGGATGTTGGTCAACTCGCCATCGTCCCGGATGATCCGTTCGTAATAATTGCGCTGCCATAACGGTTGGCCTTGACGATCCAATATATGGTTGGCTTCAATTGCGGATATCGATTTGAATGCCCGCATGATTTTGCCTAACGTAGGGGCGCTGCTTGCCGCGCCCTGGTTTTTCCCAATTGTAGGGGCGCTGCTTGCCGCGCCCTTGTTGAATTCATGTGAATCAAAACCGGGCGCGGCAAGCGGCGCCCCTACGCCATCGGTGATGCAAATGATTCCGTGGAAATGGTTCGGCATGATCCTGAATTCATCCAGCATTGCATTCGGAAACCGTTCCGGCATTTTCTGCCATACGGCTCCCGCCATCCGCCCGGCCTCATTCAATGTCATCTCACCATCGCAAATGCTGCCGAACAGACACTCCCGCTCATGAACGCAGACCGTTATGAAATACATTCCAGCGGTGGAATAATCGAATTCCCGCAAACGTATGGATTGACGATGATGGATGTCTGGGCTGTACATTTGGGCATTTCCTGAATCGGGCGCGGCAAGCAGCGCCCCTACAAAACCAAAATCCCGGTGATCACTTTCCGCCTAAACTCTGCCCGGAAGGGTATCACAACATCACGACATAATATGTCGCAAAGTAAAACACTCCCCGCTGAAAAACAAAAAACCGCCCGTCTGCAGTTTGCAGATCGTGGCGGCTTGGCCCATTTGGCTTATCCTATGAACTTCCTGAATATCATTATTATTCCATAGCACTTTGATTAATATTTTCGAATCTTCCCTTAAATACTCCAAATGAATGTAATTGGCAAGCAGTGTAGAAGGGATAGAAAAATGTCCGATGACCCACAATCGGGCGACGCATGCGTCGCCCCTACACGAGGGATTCTAAAGCTGGATCAAGAAATGGGGGGATTGAGAACGGGGAAAGAAGCAGCTCGTCAGGCAGCCAGATGTGCCTGAACGGTATCCAGCAGTTTGTCCGCAGTAAATGGCTTATGGAGAAAACCGTCAGCTCCGGAACTGGCAACCAGCTTGACCAGCTCCGTCTCATCCTTTGAAGAGATGAGCAGGACCGGAATATCGTGGCTGTTTTTCCGCTCTTTCAGTTTTCTGGCTTTTTTATCCCCGGACATATGAGGGAGCATGACATCGAGAAGGATCAGGTCAGGCGGTGAAGAGTTGTAGATGAGGTGATTCGAGTAAACGCTGTCTTCTGCGGTCGTAACCCTGAAACCGGCCTGCTCAAGCATATCCGTGAGCATGGCCAGGGTTACCCGGCAGTCATCAATGATTACAATATGCTTGGCCACTGATTACCCCCCTCTACTCTACAACGATGTTTTACTATCGTTTTAATGAGGGAGCAAGTCAACGGCATTCTGTTATTCATATATTATTTTGATTTCATATTTACTGGTCATCCTCAAGTTCCTTTAGTGATACCGGCTTTCCGAACGACTCTACCGCAATTGTCGAAAGTTCGCTCCGCATCTGGCTGAAGGGGCTCTTATTCCGGTATTCCAGCCTTGTCGTGAGCAGTATTACAAAGAGGTCAGCTTCAGGGTCGATCCAGATGGAAGTTCCGGAGTAACCGGTATGCCCGAACGACCATCGCGAGAAAAAGCCCCCCCTGGGGGAAGAGAAGGGTGAGGCGATATCCCACCCTAGCCCGCGTGCAACCTTTCCGCCGCGTGAAAAGTAAGGCACCGTCATCTGCAGCACGGTCCGCTCCTCCATCACTTTTTTCCCGGCAGCGCCCCCTCCGCAAAGAATCATCCGGCAGAAAGCTGCAAGATCCGCCGCCGTGCTGAAAACACCTGCATGACCGGCCACTCCGCCGAGCTGGCGGGCAAGATAGTCCTGGGGGTCTCCTATGATCCGCTGTGTCCCATCCCCTACCGTCACAGCCGCTCTTGATCTCTTGTCAGTTGACAGGAGAAAACCGGTGTCGCTCATACCCAGAGGTTTGTATAAGGTTTTTGCAGCATACTCGTTCAAGGCTTCCCCGCTGACCCTTCTGACCACCTCTCCGAGCAGTATGAAGTTAATGTCGGCATAGTGGAAACGGCTTCCGATTTCACCTTTGAGGGCTTGCGCTGCCGCCCCCTCAATAGCACTTTGCATCGGCTTCTCAGGGACAAGAGAAAAATCATCAAGGGCTGAAGTATGCGTCAGCAGATTCATGATCAGAATCTCATCCTTACCTTTCCCCTCAAACTCGGGAAGCCACTTCTTTACCGGGTCAACAAGTGAAAGCTTTCTCTCCTCGGCCAGCTTCATGATCGAAGGAGTGGTGGCCACGACTTTAGTCAGAGAGGCCAGGTCGAAAATCGTATCGACCGTCATCTGCCGGGCATCGGGAACAGGAGATACTTTCCCGTACCCTTTTTCAAAAAGGGTCTTCTGACTGCTTCCGATGAGCACAACGCCTCCGGAGATCAGCCCTTTCAGTATGGAACTCTCTATCAGCTGGTCGATACGGTGGACGGATGGGACAGGATATGCCCTGTCTTTGGTCTCGGAGGCGAATAGCAGCGCCGGGATAAAAAATGAAATGAGTATCAGGAATGATTTCATAGAGGGATAAGCCGTAAAGCTTTACAGTCACTGTAACAAATTGAATGATTAATAACCAGAGCCAAAAAGTATGTATTCAGCCTATTCAAAATCAATTATTTGGTGTATTTTGTACGGTCAAATGTGTTTTTGCTTATTATCGGATGCTTAATGACCCCTAAAACCCTGATAATTAGATATCTTGGCTATCTTGAACGCCAGGGCAAGGCATTCAACATAGTTGCCGGGTTATACTGCACGGCGCTTCTTGGGTTCCTGGATTATTATTCGGACACTATTACGGGGGCGGATTACACGCTGGCGTTTTTCTACCTGCTGCCGGTCTCCTTTGTTGCCTGGTTCGCCGGCAAAAAAGCCGGCATAGCGATGTCAATTGTCTGTGTCCTGACAAAAATGTCCGTTCAACCTGTTTCAGGAGAATCTCTTACACTCGTTATCTGGAAAAACGGAACGTCCCTCGCCTTCTTTCTCGTAGTAACCATCCTGATCGCCACGATAAGGCAGCTGCTGGAACAAGAAAGGGTCCTCTCCCGCACCGACCATCTTACCGGCGCAGTCAATGCCAGGGCCTTCCTGGAGGTACTGACCAACGAAATCTATCGGCAGGGCAGACATTATCACCCTTTTGGCCTGGCCTACATCGATATCGATAATTTCAAAGACATTAACGACAACCTCGGCCACACAGCCGGGGATATTGTGCTGAAAACTGTTGTTAAAACCATTTCCGACAATCTGCGAAGAACTGACATTATTGCGCGACTTGGCGGAGATGAGTTTGGAATTCTTTTTCCTGATGCCGACGAAGAGGCTGGTCCAGCCGCCATCAACAAAATACGGGAACAGCTGAATATCTACATGTTGCAGCACAATATACCGGTCACGTTCAGTATAGGACTGCTAACCTGTCCGGAACCTCCGGACTCGGCGAACGAAATAATTACGCTTGTCGACAACCTTATGTACGAAGTGAAGAAAAACGGCAAGGACAACGTCTGCCACGCTGTATATGCGAAAAAGGTGGGATAAGTTCAGTTCATAATGAACTTGACTGTTTTAAGCAATTTCCCGCTCTCGTCAACTACATCGACCCGCCACTCGCCAGCCAAACCCTTAGGTATTCTCTTCTTGCTGTAGGTGCGCCACTTTTGGCCCTTTACCGGCAGCGTATACTCTGCGACCTTATCATCACCTTTGTACCAGAGATGCTTGATACTGCCATCAACCCCTGCGGGGGATTCAAGGCGGGTGAAGCAGTAAAGGTTTTTGTCGGTGCCTGAAGAGAGGCGCTTGATGGAGTCTACCGGTTTCCCATTGACGATTTTAGAGGTTATTACCAGCTCGGTGATTTCTATGCCCTCTCCCTCGGCAAAAGCAGGGAATGCGGCTGCAAGGGTCATTATTATGGCTGTTACAAGAGATCTCATACTTGCTCCTCAAGTCCTGTAATCGGCATTTATCTTCACATAATCATACGAGAGATCACTCGTGTATACGGTGGCCGAACCGCTTCCCATATGAAGGTCAACGGTTACGGTGAACTCTTTCTTTTTCAGCACTTCCGTGCCTAGCGCCTCGGCGTCCCCTCCGGCAAAAAGCCCGTCCTTTACCATCCGGACATCATCGAAGAACAGCTCGGTCTTTAGCTGTTCCACCTCAACGCCTGAGTAGCCGACCGCGGCAAAGATCCTGCCCCAGTTAGCATCCTGACCGAAGAAAGCGGTCTTTACCAGTGAGGAGTTTGCGACAGACATGGCAGCCGTTTTCGCCTGCTGGTCAGAGACAGCCCCTTGAACGGTTATGGTGACGAATTTGGTCGCCCCTTCGCCATCCTTGACAATCAGCTTTGCCAGAGAAAGCAGAAGCTCTCCGAGGAGATCAGAAAAATCTGCTGCTTCTGCAGTGCCTGCAGTTATGGCAGGATTTCCGGCAGCGCCGTTGGCCATGATCAGCGACGTGTCGTTCGTGGAGGTATCACCGTCAACGGTTATTGCGTTGAAAGAGCCGTCATTGGCTGTCCTGAAGCACTCCTTAAGGAAAGAGGGTTCAACTGCGGCATCGGTGACGATGAAGGCAAGCATCGTAGCCATGTTCGGCATTATCATGCCGGCGCCTTTCGCCACTCCGGCGATTGTATACCGGAAACCGCCGGCTTCTCCGGACCGGCTCTCCATCTTCGGAAAGGTATCCGTAGTCATGATCGCTGCGGCAATCGAATCAAGTCCGCAGCTGCCGCACTTAGAAACGAGTGCCGGGATTGCTCCCTTCACCCGGTCCATTGGCAGGTTCTGGCCGATTACGCCGGTCGAGGCGACCAGAACCGACTCTTGCGGGATATTCAGCCCTTCCGCAACCAGCCTGGAAGTCTCCAGAGCATCCGCCATCCCCTGAGCACCCGTGCAGGCATTGGCATTGCCACTGTTCACAACAAGTGCACTAACGACGCCGCTTTTCACCCGCTCCTCATCAAGCAGGACAGGCGCCGCCTTGACCCTGTTCGTCGTAAAGACAGCTGCCACATTCGCCGGTTTTTCGGTGAATATCAAAGCAAGGTCAAGCCGCCCCGGTTTTTTTATCGCAGCTTCCACAGCTGAGAAACTGAACCCGTTTATTTTCATGACAAGCCTCATATTTTTATCGGAGTTTATTCAATTTAATATCAGGCTGCAAGAGTTAAAACTTTCAAAGCCCTGTGAAACGCCTAAAAAAGGCCCCCCGGAATAAATACCGGGGGGCCTTTCTGTTCTCCAGGGATGCTGCTTACTGCCCGCAGCATTTTTTGTACTTCTTGCCGCTGCCGCACGGGCAGGGGTCGTTCCGTCCTGCCGTCTTGGCACTCTTTGCAGGTTTCAGCGGCTCATCAGGACTCATATTGAACGAAAGCTTATGCCTTTTCTTCTGCTGCTCTTCCTCAAGCCGCTCCACTTCATTCTCAATATCTGCTTCACGTGAAAGCTGCACCCAGAAGATCTTCTCAACGACCTCTGCCCGTATCCTGAGAATCAACGCCATGAAGAGGTTGAACGCCTCTTTCTTGTACTCCTGCTTGGGATCCTTCTGGCCGTAACCGCGGAGGCCTATCCCCTCCTTCAGATGGTCGATCGAGAGCAGATGGTCCTTCCACTGCTGATCGATCGTCTGCAGCATGATCACCTTTATAAGGTGATCCATCAGTTCGTCACCGAACTCCTTGAGACGGGCATTGAAAAGTTCCGTGACCTGATCTTTCAGAACTTTTCTGAAGTTGTCAGGGGTAAGCCGGGCAATGGTCTGGTCAGGAAAATCGACCTCGATCGCAAATGCCTTGTGCAGTGTCTCGGCTATCCCCTCCCAGTCCCACTGATGCCCCGGAACCTTATCAATGGCATAAGCAGAGACAATGTCACCGATTGTCTCATCCAGCATCTCCATGAAGCTGGCCCTGATCTCCTGACCGGCAAGAATCTCCTTGCGCTGGGTGTAGATGACCTCGCGCTGCTTGTTCATGACATCGTCATAGTCGATGAGATGTTTTCTGATTTCGAAGTTATGGGCCTCGACCTTTTTCTGGGCATTCTCAATCGCTTTCGAAATCATGCCGTGCGTGATCGCCTCGCCCTCTTCGATCTTCAGGATGTCCATGATCTTTGACACCCGCTCCGAACCGAATATCCTCAGGAGATCATCCTCCAGCGAAAGATAGAAGCTCGAAGATCCCGGATCTCCCTGACGTCCGGAACGCCCCCGGAGCTGGTTATCGATACGTCTCGATTCATGGCGCTCTGTTCCGAGAATATGAAGTCCGCCCAGACTTACCACCTCGACATGCTCATTGGCACACTGGTCATTGTTCTTGGCCAGGACTGCGGCATATTCATCATCGGTCGCTTCCGGATTCTCCCTGCGCCACTGCCTTGCCATGGCATCAGGGTTCCCGCCGAGAACTATATCGGTACCACGGCCGGCCATATTGGTAGCAATGGTAACCATCCCCTTGCGCCCGGCCTGTGCGACTATCTCGGCCTCTTTTTCATGCTGCTTTGCGTTCAGTACATTGTGCGGGACACCCTGTTTCTTCAGGAGTTCGGAAAGGACTTCGGATTTTTCGATCGAAATCGTACCGACAAGCACCGGCTGTCCCTTTGCATACAGCTCCTTTATCTCGTTTATTACAGCCGCGAACTTCTCCTTCTCGGTCTTGTAGACGACATCCGGGAAATCCGGGCGCAGGAGCGGCCTGTTCGGCGGGATAACGATGACTTCGAGGTTGTAAATCTTGTGGAACTCCTCGGCCTCGGTATCAGCGGTTCCGGTCATGCCGGAAAGCTTTGCGTACATGCGGAAATAATTCTGGAACGTGATGGTGGCCAGGGTCTGGTTCTCGTTCTCGATGACCACCCCCTCCTTCGCCTCGATCGCCTGGTGCAGACCGTCCGACCAGCGGCGTCCCGGCATGAGACGTCCGGTGAATTCGTCGACAATCATCACCTCGCCGTCCTTGACGACATAGTCGACATCGCGCTTGTACATGGCATGGGCTCTGAGGGCCTGATTGACGTGGTGCAGCACGTCCATGTTGCGGGGATCGTAGAGGTTGTCGATCTGCATAAGTCTTTCAACCGTCGAGACCCCCTCTTCCGTGAGGGTGGCGGACTTTGCCTTCTCATCCACAGTGAAGTCTCCGGTATACTGCTTCCGCTTGCCGGAAAGGGTATTTGCCTCGACCTCCTTGACCTCTCCCTTCTTGAGCTTGGGGATTATCCGGTCAATTATGTAGTACTTGTCTGTCGACTCCTCGGTCGGCCCAGAGATGATCAGCGGAGTACGTGCTTCGTCAATTAGGATGGAGTCCACCTCATCGACTATGGCAAAATTGAACGGACGCTGTACGTAATCCTCCAGCGCGAACTTCATGTTGTCACGGAGATAGTCAAAGCCGAACTCGTTGTTAGTTCCGTAGGTTATGTCGGCAGCGTAGGCCTCCCTCCGCTCGTCGTCATCGAGTCCGTGGACGATCACCCCGACAGAGAGTCCGAGAAACTTGTACAATCGTCCCATCCACTCGGAGTCACGCTTTGCGAGATAATCGTTTACCGTTACAACATGAACCCCTTTACCGCTGATCCCGTTCAGATAGGCGGCAAGTGTTGCAACCAGGGTCTTCCCTTCGCCGGTCTTCATCTCGGAGATCTTCCCGCTGTGAAGAACCATCCCGCCGATCAGCTGCACGTCGAAGTGACGCATACCGAGCGCACGCTTGCCCGCTTCACGGCAGACGGCAAATGCCTCCGGAAGGATCGAATCAAGCGACTCGCCGTTGCCGTATCTCTGCCTGAACTCACCGGTCCTGGTGCGGAGCTCATCGTCGGAAAGGGCCGCAATTGCCGGCTCCATTGCATTTATCTTGTAAACAATCGGCCAGATACGTTTGAGCTCGCGCTCGTTTTTGCTGCCGACGATCTTCTTTATCAGTGCACCGAACATTTAATGATTTCTCCCGGAGGTGTGACAATTTTAAAACAGTTGAAAATAGCATAAAGAAGGGGGATTGCTCAACAGAAAAGGGCAGGGTTATCTCGGCATCAGCTCCCACAGACCGGGATATTCGTTCCCCCACTCTGCCAACAGCTGACTACGCTTTATACTCTGGTCATTAAAGTTATCCATCCCCTTTACATATGCAGTATAAAGCTCGTCATATCTCTTCCCCTCAACCTTGCTGCCGCTGGTAATCGCATCGAAGTTGTCGCTGCAGTAACCGACAAAAACAGCTGCGGTAGCGAGGAATTTTTCAAGTGCTTTGTGGTATGGCGCCTCTATCTCATCGTTCAGGCGTGCAAGAGGGAGAAATCGACCATGCCCCGCATCCTTCAACCGGGCACTGTTTGAGGAAAGATAGTTACTGAGCGCTGCAGAGCTTTTCATTGAATCATTTAACGATTCAGTCGCCCTCTTGAGCAGCTTCAACGACTCCTGCGTCGTCTCCCTGGACATGATATTCATCTCCCGGTTCATTCGATCGACAGCTCTTCTCAACATAGCTGAAGATAACGTATGTTCGGCTGCGAGATGCTCGATCTCACGCTGCAGAATCTTTTCGGAAAAAACTTCCAGCGGCTTGACCGATGCGCCTGTTGCCGGGAGCGGAACCAGCTGAAAAAGAAATAAAGTCAGCGTAAGATATTTTCTGATCATGCTCACTCGGTTAGAGACTCCTCCGGCTTCTTCCCCTTCTCCCGGACACGGTCATAGTCATCCTGAAAACGGACAATATCGTCCTCTCCGAGGTACTCGCCGCTCTGAACCTCGATTATGGTCAAGGGAATGACCCCCGGATTCTCAAGGCGATGGTTCATGCCGATCGGGATGAATGTGGATTCGTTTACGTTTACGATGAACTCTTCGGCACCGCAGGTCACCTTGGCAGCACCTGAAACCACGATCCAGTGCTCGCTCCTGTGATGATGCATCTGCAGAGAAAGCCGCTCTCCGGGGTTCACGACAATCCGCTTTATCTTGTAACCTCCGCTTTCATCCAGAACGCTGTAGCTGCCCCAGGGGCGCTCGCCAGTTTCCATAATGAATCTCCTTATTTCAAAATCGTCGAGTAGTTAATTATGAATCGTGAGCGACAATAGCGAAACCACTTAACAACTCAACACTCAAAACTCAACACTCATTACTCAACCACTTATTTCCTCAATGCCAGATACTTCTTCAGCGCCTCTCGCCACTGCTGCGGCCTGAAGCCGCTATCCCGCTCAAGCTTTCCGCAATCAAGAGTGGAGTAGAGAGGCCTGTTGGCAGGGCGGTTCAGCTCTTTTGTCGTCATGCCGTTTACTGTCACCTTCAGCCCTTCTTCCTCAAAGATCGCCTGAGCAAACTCGTTCCAGGAGCAGAAACCGCTGTTTGCCGCATGATAGGTGCCGCGGCATCCCTTTAGAAGAAGTGCTTTGATTGCCAGGGCAAGATCGTATGTCCAGGTCGGGGAACCGATCTGATCATCGACCACCGCAAGTTCGCTCTTCTCGGTTGCCAGACGGAGCATAGTTTCAACGAAATTCTTCCCATGAAGTCCGTAAAGCCACTGGGTACGGACAATCAGATGCGACGGCACCGTAGCGGCGTTCAGCTCTCCGGCCAGCTTGGATTCGCCGTAGATACTCAAGGGGCCGACCGGATCATCTTCAAGATACGGGCTCCCCTTCCCCCCGTCGAAAACATAGTCGGTGCTGATCTGTACCAGCGTTGCACCTATCTCTCTCGCAGTCAGGGCAAGAAGCCCGACCCCTTCACCGTTTACCGCCATCGCCTGCTCGATATTCGCCTCGCAACCGTCGACATCGGTATACGCGGCAGAGTTGATGATCACCTTTGGCTTCAGGGTAAGGAGAACCCTTCTTACCGAATCGAGGGAGGTTATATCAATATCCGGCAGGTCAAGACCTCGGGTCTCGCCTTCCAGAACCTGCATGAGATCGTGACCAAGCATGCCGTTTGCACCAACTACAAGAATCATATTACCTCCTTATGAAAAGAAGGAACGAGGATCGAGGAAACCCGCCTTTGTCCTCGTTCCTCGGACCCCGCTCCTTTTATTCCTCTCTTTTCCCGTACTGCTCTGCATAGTACTTCTGGTACTCCCCGGATGTCACATGGCCGACCCACTCGCTATTTTCGAGATACCAGTTTATGGTCTCCCTGATTCCGCTCTCGAAAGTATATGAAGGCTGCCACCCAAGTTCGCGTTTTATCTTTGACGCATCTATCGCATATCTGCGGTCATGGCCCGGACGATCTTTCACAAAAGCTATCAGACAGCGGCTCTCGCCTGCTTTCCGTCCAAGGCGTTCATCCATCAGGTCGCAGACAAGATGTACGATGTCTATGTTCTTCCACTCGTTGTTACCGCCGATATTGTAGACTTCGCCTGCCCCTCCCCCTTTCAGCACGGTTTCTACGGCAATCGAGTGATCCTTGACATGCAGCCAGTCTCGTATGTTCAGGCCATCACCGTAGACCGGGAGCGGCTTTTTGTTGATGATGTTGTGGATCATGAGAGGGATCAGCTTCTCAGGGAAATGATAAGGACCATAGTTGTTGGAACAGCGGGTATTGAGAGTCGGCATCCCGTAGGTTTCAAAGTAGGCACGTACCAGGAGGTCCGCACCGGTTTTGCTTGCAGAGTAGGGAGAATTGGGGGCAAGCGGCGTATCTTCGGTAAAAAAGCCTGTCGCGCCGAGAGAGCCGTAGACCTCGTCCGTTGAGATCTGCAGATAGCGGAAATCCGCCACGAGCCCCGACTTCCAGTGCTTTCTGCTCTCCTCAAGAAGGACCTGCGTCCCGAGCACATTGGTTTTGACAAAGATCTCGGGTCCGGTAATGGAGCGGTCTACATGGGATTCTGCTGCAAAGTGGATGACGGCATCCACCTTCTCCGCTGCAAGAAGATCTGCTACCAGCGATGCATCGCAGATGTCGCCCCTTACAAACCGGTAGTCAGGGCTATGGTCTACCCTTTTCAGGTTCTCAAGGTTTCCTGCATAGGTAAGCAGGTCGAGGTTGGTTACCCGGCATCCGGGATTCCTCGACATGAAGCAGTTGATGAAGTTAGATCCGATAAATCCGGCACCGCCGGTAACAAGTATCGATTTGAAGCTGCTCTGCATATGCTGACCTCCAAGATGTTTGTTTATAAAAACCTGAACGTTCCAAGCCCTGAAAGGTTGAAACTGAGCGCAAACTCCCTGTTGTCAATCCTGTCGCGGTAGGAAAAGCTCAATCCCCAGCATTGATGTTTATACTCTACCGAGTAGAGAGTTTCAAGAAATCCCGGCCTGTCGAAAGAGTAGCGGCCGGCTGCGGAGAAAGTATACGGTTTCAGGTCGGAGTAAGTAACCTTTCCCTCGATGTAATCCAGCAGTTTTTCAGCGTGGTGGTAATCGAGAGCAGCTCGCGTCCCCTTCGGATCACCGACTTCCGTACCTAGAGACGCGTTTGTCACCTCGCCATTATAGGGGCTGAACCGGTTGTCCGAAAAGAACCTCCATTTCGGGAGCGGGAAAAGCTCGAGCAGCGCTCTCGTATCGGTAAAAGGCCGGCTCTGATCTACGATCACCTCCAGGTCGCGATGGTCGCCACCTAGTTGATATCCCTGGGAAACAAGGAACCTGAGGAGATCACGATACTGGACGGCTTCTCCTGTTGCAGATCTCCCGATCAGCGAGTTCAGGACTGAAAAGGTCAGCATATCCCCTCCCAGCACCCTGTCGTCGAAGTCGAAAAAAGGGAGGCTGCTCTGATCGCTTCGCTGGTTAAAACTGTAGCCAATCTCGGGAATTATCTGATGTTTTATTTTCCCGGCATCACCAAGAGAGAGTTCATAGACTTTGGCAAACTCGGTCCGAAGCGACCCGCCTGCCTCGAAAAGTCCACGCTCGCTCCAGCCGTTCTGTACGCCAGGGGAATCTGCATTGTAGAATCTCTGATTGTATCCGCCCCAGAACGATCCCGACAGATAGCTTCCGGCATGGACAGGGAGTGTAAGCCGCGGAGCAAGTTGGACTCTCCGGCCGGTTTCGCCCTGTTGCCTGTCAAAATATATGATGTTCCCGCTAAAAGAGTAGAATAAAGGTGATGCACCAAGTTTTTTCCCGGTGCCGTTCACCGCGGCAAAAAAGAGTTGCTGCAGCGTTGAACGGTTATCTGAAGCATAAAGATCGTCGGTGTAGACGGCTCCCGCAGTATAGAGCAGATCATCCCTCCGATGGGTCAGAAAGGCCACTGATTCAAGGTACTGCCTGTTGTACTCTCCGCTCGATGTGCCAAAGTCGCGGAAATAATCCCGGTCCAGCGTCAGGTTCAGGTCTGCACGCCAATACGTATCTTCAGTAAAGTTTACCTGCTGTTTAAGATCGAGCTCTCCGCGGAACTTTTCCTTCTGCGTGTCATATATAAGGTAACCCTTGTCCTCGCCAATCCCTTTATTATACCCTTGATAACGGTATTCAAGCCCGAATCCGGTCCCTCTCTTGCTCTGCAAGTCGGCCGTCGCGGTCAGATCCCTGCTCTGATTAATAGCCCAGTAAAATGGGATATCCAGAAAAATCCCTTTCTTCGAGGAACTCCCTATGGAAGGGAAAAGGAATCCCGATTGCCGTTCGGTCTTTGCCGGGAAAATGAAGTACGGCAGCCAGAGAACCGGCATATCCCCCATATAGAAAAAAGCATTTCTCCCGATAGCAAAATCGTCAAGAGTCACTTTAAGATTATCAACCCTGAACCTCCAGGCCGGGCTCTCTCCGTCACAGGTAGTCAGCGTTCCCCTCTGCATGGCGAAATCCTGGTCACTGCTCTTCTCGATTCGCTCGCCCTTGAGATGGAGATTGTTCTTTTTGATGAAGATATCGGCTTTATTGACGACACCCTTTTTGGTTTCAATCTCAAGTTCGGCACTCTCACCGACGAAGATGTCGCCATCCTTCTCAAGCTTTACGCCGCCGCTTACCGAGACAACGCCCCGCTCGCGGTAATATTTCGCAATCTCGGTATAGAGTTTTGAGTCGTCCCACTCCAGTTCGACGTTCCCGGTTGCCGTTATCACGTCATCCTTCTGCTCGTGGCTCAGGCTGTCGGCCCGTAACTGAAGCTTTCCGGCTAATACGGAAGTTTCTACGGAAAGTCCGGAAGCAGCCGTGGAGATAACAATGAAAGTGGCTATAAGCAGGATTCTGAACAATGGAGTATTCCTGTTGATGGTGATGTTGATTTAGTTTCCGAAACTGGTTAGCCGCGTATCGGCATGAAAGTCCCGCAGGTTATAATCGATCTGGCCTCTCCGACAGTGAAGAGAGAGCCTGTAACAAGGATCAGGTCGTCAGGGCCTGCAATTTTTGAAGCAAACTCCAACCCTGCCTTGACATCACCGGCCGCAGTGACTTTCCCACCTCTTGCAGTCCCGAAGCCGGCCAGTTCATCTGCTGCAAGAGCCCGGTCAATAGAGGGTTTCACGGCGACCAGAAGGTCGGCAAGCGGCAGGAGCTGCATCAAAGTTTCCTGCCACGACTTGTCGGCCATGGCTCCAAAGACCAGGATAAGTCTGTCATACCTGTAATCGGCCAGCGATCTCCTTAGGGCAACAGCCCCGGCAGGGTTATGCGCACCGTCAAGAAGAATCGGGGGCGGACCCTCGAAAAGCTCCAGCCTTCCCGGCCAGACAGCAGCAGCAACTCCTTTGCGGATTACATCCCCGGTCACCTGAAAACCGGCTTCACCAAGCAGCCGTGCCGCAGCTATGGCTGATGAAGCATTTTCCGTCTGAAACCGCCCTTTCAGGGAAAGCTTAAGGTCATGCAGAGAAAAAGATCCTGAATGATACGAGACTCCCCGCTGACCGGCCTCGGCATGGAAATCCCTGCCGTAGGCATAAGCGGGCGATCCTGACTCCTCAGCTGCCGAAAGAAGCTGTTTGAGCAGGGCACCTTCCTGTGGAGCAATCACGACCGGCTTCCCCTGCTTTATGACTCCGGCTTTTTCAAAGGCTATCTCGGAAAGAGTCCCGCCGAGATATTCGCAGTGATCGAGGCTGATCGGGGTTATTATCGAAAGAAGGCTCTGTACGATATTGGTCGCATCCGACCTCCCCCCCATCCCCGCTTCGATGACCGCCAGTTCGACCCCCTCTTCGGCAAAACAGAGAAGAGCGATTGCGGTCACGAGCTCGAAGAATGTGGCCTTTTCAGGAGCAGCCGTGAGTACCCGCTGCGCAGCTTCATTCAGAAGGTCTTCGGCTATTTCGACATCGTTTATTCTGAATCTCTCGGAAAACCCGGTCAGATGCGGCGAGGAGAAAAAAGCCGTTCGGTAACCGGCATGCGTCATGATAGACGAGAGGAAAGCCCCGGTAGACCCCTTGCCGTTAGTTCCGGCTATCTGCACCGTCTGCAGATTTCTCTGCGGATCGCCGAGCCGTGAAAGAAGTTCGGTCACCCGTTCCAGGCCGGGTTTCATGCCGAAACGGCCACGACTGAAGATATGCGCCAATGTCTCGTTGTAGTTCATTTCAGCGGGGAATTATAAGTAATAGCGGATTGAAAGTCGAGGAATTTGGGGGTGAAAGAGTTTGAGCTTCGCGCAAAAAAAAGACCTCCGGAAAATATCGGAGGTCTTTTGTGGAGGAATAACAGTCTATGCCGCTACCCTGCAGAGCATTCCGAGAATTCTTGACAGTGATGCCTTCATATCCTTCCGTTCGACAATGATATCTACCATGCCGTGATCAAGCAGGTATTCGGCTCTCTGGAAACCTTCCGGCAGTTTCTGGCGGATAGTCTGTTCGATTACCCTGGGTCCGGCAAAGCCGATCAGAGCCTTCGGCTCCGCCATATTGACATCGCCAAGCATCGCGAAGCTGGCCGTAACGCCTCCGGTGGTCGGATCGGTCAGGATGGAAATGAATGGGAGCCCTTTTGCCTTCATCTTGGCAAGCGCCGCAGAGGTCTTTGCCATCTGCATCAGCGAAAGAATGCTCTCCTGCATGCGTGCCCCGCCAGAAGCAGAAACGACAATTACCGGAGACTTCTGATCCAGTCCGCGCTCTATGGCACGCGTGATCTTTTCTCCGACCACGCTCCCCATGCTGCCGCCCATGAAGGAAAAGTCGAAAACCGCCAGCTGAACGGCAAGGCCGTCTACCTTCCCCTCTCCACAGATGATTGCATCCTTGGAGCCACCTTTGGCCAAAGCCGCGTCAATTCTTGACTTGTAGCTCTTCGAATCCTTGAATTCGAGAAAATCAACCGAAACCATTCCGCTATCGTATTCGCTGAAGCTCCCCTCATCCAGAAGGAGCTCGATTCTCTGCTGTGCAGATATCCGGAAATGGTGGGGGCATTTGGTGCAGACATTGAGATTGTTCTCAATATCCTTGGTTATAAGATTCTCTCCACATGAGGGACACTTTGTCCACAACCCCTCAGGCGCCTTGCCCTTCTTTTCGTCCTTTACAGCCATAGGAGCTTTGTTGCGTTTGAACCAGGACATATATCACCCCTGAATATAAATTTTCAGTTTCGCTGAATGCAGGTACCAGAATTCAGCCTTCAAGTCAATCAATTTGCTCTATCCCGGACTTCAGCCGGCGAACCGCTTCGACCACCTTCAGCACAAGTTCGTCGCCTTTGAACTGCTCGAACAGCTTGACCAGTGCGCTCCCCACCACGACCCCATCGGCGAGCTTCGAAACCGCAAAAGCCTGCTCGGGCGTCGAGATTCCGAAGCCGACGGCAACCGGAAGAGATGCGGTCTTTCGGATCTCTTCCACCATCCCCCCGATGTCCCCGGCAACCATCGATCTTGCGCCGGTAACTCCGGCAACGGAGACATAGTAAATAAAGCCGCTGCCGATTTTTTTGATCTTTGCCATGCGGGAGTCATCGGATGTCGGTGTAAGCAGCGGGATAAAGTCTATGCTTGATTGGCGGGCACACCGGACGAACTCGCCAGCCTCTTCGGGAGGGAGATCGACCAGAAGGACACCATCTACTCCGGCAGCGGCAGCCTCTCTGCAGAAGAGCTCAAGACCGAAAACAAAGACAGGGTTGTAATACCCCATGAGCAGAATCGGGACATCGCAACCCTTCCTGATATTTTTTACCGTCGCTAAAATAGATCTAAGGTCAGTACCGGACGCAAGAGCTCGCTCTGAAGAGAGCTGGATAGTCGGACCGTCGGCCATCGGATCGGAGAACGGAACCCCGAGCTCTATTATGTCGGCACCCGCATTTGCGATCTCAGGGACTATCCGCTCGGTAAAAGAAAGGTCCGGGTCCCCTGCAGTTATGAAAGTTATGAGAGCCTTGCGGTTTGCCCGCTTCAGCTCCCCGAATTTGTTGCTGATTCTGCTCATTTACTCTCCGGACAGGTCATGATTCCCGAAACTTTGCCCCGGGAGTATACCAACATTCCAGCTCTTTGGTACCCGAAGTTTGCATCATTTCCATTTTTGTCATTATCATCCTGCGATATTTCTGTATTTTTAGCTCGTAAAGCCTTGCCTGTTCACCTGCTCCGCAGTAGAGACGTTTTGCTTTCAGAAGATTCCCGGCAGACATCTCCAGTTTCGTCTTCAGCTCTTTAACTGCCGCCTCTGCGCACTTTTCGTCCTTTTTCATCTCTGCAGGCTGGTACCCGTGACTCCTGGCACGATTCGGCATCAGCTGCCATACGCCAAGCGCGCCTTCAGACGATACGGCATCTGCTGACAGGGCGTGACCTCCTGTTTCTGCGAGTGCGAGTTCGGCAAGATCTATGGGTTTGAAGGGGGTATCAACGGTGGTTTCGTAACAGAGGTAGGCAAGCCTGTATGCGCGATCCCTGCTCGTATGGCGGGCAAATATCGAGGTGATGGCCGGCAGCTGCTTCTGTCTTTCGGCCCTGTCCTTCAATTTCTGCCTGTTTTTTATTAGCTCTTCCCGTGATTGAGCTGTTTTCGGATTCACGCTGACAGAGGCCTGGTTATTGGTGACAGCAATAAGCAGCAGGAAGGCTAGAATTAATAATGGTATTCTCATAGATAAGTTTGGGGAAGAATTGGTGGCTTTGCCGGTTGGCCAGAGTGACCTGTGCGACTGAAAATTCATAACAATAAAAAATCGATTCCGGCGGTAAACTCCTTTCAATATTGGATTTTTTAGCATCTTTCACCTCTTTGGAGGCATTAAACGCCGAAAGGCCCTGAATCCAGAGCCTCTCCATTAACACGCTTTTTTGTATGCGCTGCAGTTTATATAACAAACAGCTGTCAAATGTCAACCAACTTTTTTTATTTAAGTTGTAATTACAGGTAGTTATGATCCACGATTAACAGGATTATGCTGCCAGATGAGCTGCAGATTTTTCTGTTCTATCAAGGCTGTCGAGAAAACGTGCGGAGACGTAGTACCCAAGGGCATAAACAGCGCTACGTCGCACAAGAGAAAAGACAGGCAGGGATGCGGATTTTGATGCAAGCCCAAGGCGCGCGACGAACAGGGCGTGAGGCGTAGCAGCGCTACGTCGAACGTTCTGTGAGGAGTGCAACGCCGGGATTGCGCAAAAGTCGCGTCCCTATAAAGTGACGACCATGGCTTGGGCTACCGTGTGCATATCCTTATCCCCCCTCCCCGACAGGCAGACAACAATGCTCTGCTCCTTAGTCATGGTCGGGGCCAGCTTGAGGACGTGCGCAATCGCGTGGGACGACTCGAGCGCCGGGATGATACCCTCTTCCCTGGTAAGCGCCTGGAAACCCTCAAGTGCCTCGTCATCGGTTATCGAAACGTACTCGGCCCGGCCAGTATCCTTGAGCCATGCATGCTCCGGCCCGACGCCCGGATAATCGAGTCCTGCCGAGATCGAATGGGCATGGGCGATCTGACCGTCACTGTTCTGCAGCAGGTACGTCTTGTTGCCGTGGAGGACACCCACAGCCCCGGCACAGAGGGGGGCTGCATGGTGACCGGAGGGGATGCCATAGCCTGAAGCTTCCACACCGATCATCCGGACTGAAGCATCTTTCAGAAAAGGATAGAACAGCCCGAGCGCATTGCTCCCGCCCCCTACGCAAGCCACCAGCACGTCAGGGAGCCTCCCTTCGGCTTTCAGATGCTGCCTGCGGGCCTCTTTGCCTATTATCGCCTGAAAATCGCGAACCATCATGGGATACGGGTGTGGTCCGGCAACTGTCCCGATTACATAGAAGGTATCGCGTACACGAGTCACCCAGTTCCGTAGCGCCTCGTTCATCGCATCCTTTAGAGTCGCCGTCCCGGAAGAGACCGGGGTCACGGTTGCTCCGAGAAGCTTCATCCTGAAGACGTTCAGAGACTGGCGTTGGATATCTTCCGCCCCCATGAAGACCTCGCACTCCATCCCCATGAGTGCCGCAATGGTCGCAGTAGCAACGCCGTGCTGGCCCGCGCCGGTCTCGGCTATCACCCGCATTTTGCCCATTCTTTTTGCCAGAAGCCCCTGGCCGATCGTGTTGTTGACCTTGTGCGCCCCGGTATGGTTCAGGTCTTCGCGCTTCAGGTAGATCTTCGCTCCGCCGAGCTTTTTCGTCAACTTTTCCGCAAAGTAAAGGGGATTGGGCCGCCCGACATACTGCTTGAGGTAATACGCAAACTCGGACTTGAACTCCGGGTCGTTCTTGTACTTTTTATACGCAGCCTCCAGCTCCAGCAGCGCAGGCATGAGTGTCTCGGAGACGTATCTGCCGCCAAACTGGCCAAAGTGGCCGTTTTTGTCAGGTAGTTGCATTAATCACAATCCTTTTGCCAATCTGATGATCTCTCTTATCTTTGCAGGATCCTTCTTGCCCGGCTCCGACTCGACGCCACTGGAGACGTCTATCCCGTATGGCTTTACAGACATTATTGCCTCAGCGATATTATCCGGTGAAAGTCCGCCGGCAAGGATTATCGGGCCGTACTTTCGGGCCGCTCCGGCCAGCTCCCAGTTGAATGTCCTTCCAGTGCCACCGTAGGCATCGGGCGACCAGGCATCAAGCAGATAACCTGCTACCTGGTACTTGTTCAGAGGATCGATGCTGACGATGTTCTGGACCCTGAATGCCTTGATGACACGGCGAGTTACCTCCAGGCAATCCTCCGGAGTTTCGTCGCCATGAAGCTGGACCAGGTCGAGACCGCAGTAGTCGGCAGTCCAGTTGATTTTTTCCGTCTCTTCGTTGACAAACAGGCCGACTGACTGGATGAATGGCGGCAGTTTTGCAATAATCTCCGCAGCCCTGACCGGATTGATGAAGCGGGGAGACTTTTCGTAAAAGACGAAGCCGAGAGCATCGGCACCGGCTTCGACCGCCACACGTGCATCTTCAAGATTTGTTATGCCGCAGATTTTGATCCGTACCATGTGTAAGCCCTCTGAACTGCAAAGACGCAAAGAACAACCTAAACATACAGTATTCAAGAAACCAAACGTCCGATTTTTCGCAAGATCAAGGCTGTCGAG
>JBGQLM010000061.1:0-24271 GCA_041500085.1 Geobacteraceae bacterium | reverse complement strand
TACTTTTGCTTATATTTAGTGAGGATTTTCGCTCGGTTAAGAAGGTAATACCTTTATCAAGTAAGGCTGGCCAATCAGGTAGACCTGCGACAGCTTTGGATACGCCAGATCCCACGACAGGGATTAAGTTTCGGTGTTCCCATGCAGTTCTTATACGTTGATCAATGCTTGGCATTTCCTAACGACCTCTATTTCCTGAAATGTTATTTCAGCTAATTTATTGTAATTACAGATATAATACGCAAATGTCAATAGTGCTAATAAAAATGGGGGAATTCGGGGGTCGTCGCGCCGTTGCGTGAGTCAAAGCGGATTGTTGCGGATTGCTTTGGCTGGTTGACAATATATCTTTTTGTGGGGTATCTCTAACCATAGTTCTCGAATCGTTGCAAGCGGCGGGAATTCAACCCTAAGAGATTATAACTGGAGACATTACGATGAAGGCAGCGTTCAACACTTATGCCGCGTTTCTAAACGAGGCTCGAAAAGAAGGGAAGGTTGTAACGATTATTTTTCTTGATGGTACAACATGCTGTGGGGTTGTGAGTGCATTTGATGACGTTGGCATTTTGCTGCTTGACCCGAGCCGGGAGAGTCCCACCCTGATATTCAGACACTCTATCCGCCAAATACTATAAGGGCATTTTCGGGGCGCCGCTTATATTCATCTTAGGCCGGATTACAGAAATAGTGCAGTTCACGCTGGCAAGCATCTTGATTTCGTATGGTTAAAATGCTATAAGATCACAGTTTTAGTTAGAATGAAAATTATTCAGCGTAAAGGAGTGCACCATGCCGTATTCTGCAGATTTCGAAAAAGCCCTTCAGGTCGGAAGGCCGCCGAACATCACGAAACTCTTCCCGAATTCCAAAGCGCTTATTGTCAGCGGCAAGGTTGTCGACCGTGCCATGACTGCAAAAGGTAAAGCCATTGCCATGGCAGCTAACGGCAGAAACATATTTGTCATCAGGGGAGTGCTTCAGGCCGCCCAGCGCGCCAACTGCCCGGTGATTATCGAAATAGCCAAGTCGGAAGGCGGCCAGAAAGCCTACTGTGCGGTCAACTACTGGAATATGGCGCGCATTGTCGATGCACTTTGCAATGAACTCGGGATAACCGTGCCGGTCGCAATCCACGCCGATCACTACGGAATAAAGAACGACAAGGATCTTGAGGCTGCCAAAGTAGAGATTCCGACCATGTTCGAAGCGGGTATTACATCTATTGCCATCGATGCTTCCCATCTTCCCGACGACAGGAACCTGCTGGCCAATCTCGCGATCAACAAGTTCATTCCGAAATGGGCCGGTCTGGAGACTGAAGTGGGCGAGATAAAGGGAAACCAGGGGCTTTCTACAGTTCCTGAAGCATAGTTCCTTATCCAGGGACTTAATGCCCACGAGATCTTTCCGGACTGGATCGCGCTCAACAATGGTACGACCCACGGGCTTGAAGCATCTGATGCCGGAATTCAGGTCGGATTGACCGCCGGGATACACAAGGCCCTTGCCCCATACAAGGTCAACGGTGCACAACACGGCACCTCAGGCAACAGCTCCGAGCGGCTGCGCGAGATCGCTAATCAGACCGCAACCACGAAGGCCAATGTTGCCACCGCACTGCAGATGATCTCCTGGGGTCTTGAGGTGAACGACTACGGCAATGCCCAGCTTGATGCCGACGGCAACTTCATCAAGGTCAAAGATGAAGGGATGGCTGAGGAGATGTGGGCCGAGATGGTTTCCTATGCCACTGATAAGGGTTGGAAAAAGGGTGACTACAAGAGCCTGAATCTTCCTTTTGAAAACAAGCTTCTTGCCCAGCCGGCCGCAATCCGCGAGAGGATGGCAAAGCGGGTGGAGGTTTTTGCCTACAAGATGTTCACCGAAGTGTTCAATGCCAGGGATACCGCACCTCTTGCAGTGGCAGAAATCCTCAAGGCCGGCTCTTTTGATCTTGGTGCAAAAGGTGCCCAGATTGAGGATCCTTCCCACTGGAGCGAGGCTAAGATCATCGAGCGTGCCAAAACATTGGACAATGACAAGGGACCGGCCGGGAATTTTGACGACTAGGCTGTTTTTTGCAAAAAGCCCATTTAAAAAATATTTACTGTATACGGAAAAGGGGCTGTCTGCCCCTTTTTTTTTATGGAGCCAGTGATTATTATGGTAATATCGCGGCCTGTAAGGGTCCACAATTACAACCGGAAATTATATGAGGGGAATTATGATAAGAAAGTTTATTTTAAGCGGCTCCATTTTCATGGTGATGTCAATTATGGCTGCGCTGTTCATGGTCAGGGAGGCTGATGCCAGGGCCGGCGGAAGCCGATCAATAGGTAGCAGGGGGACGCGAAGCTACTCACAACCCGCGTCTCCATCGACTGCTCCGAGCCCTTACAAGGCTGCACCGCAGCCGGCAAGTCCGGTCAGTCCTTCACCATACCAGCAGCCTGCTCCGGCAGGAGGAGGCTTTCTGCGCAGCATGGCCGGCGGCATGGTCGGTGGTATGCTCGGCGGCATGCTTTTCAGAAGCATGGGCTTCGGCGGTGGCGGCATGGGTGGTGGTGGCGGCATAGGTATTTTCGATATTCTGCTTCTTGCCGGCATAGCTTATCTAATCTACCGGTTTGTGAAATCGAAGCGCCAGGCAGCAGAGCAGGAGGGAGGCAGCAGCTACTCCTCACAGCCGTCTGCTTACGACATTACTCCTCAGGCAGTCAATTCGACACAGGCAGATCTGGACAGGGGGCTTTCCCACATTCGCCAGATGGATGCCGGTTTTGACGAGGAGCGTTTCACCGACCAGGTCATGGATAATTTCTTCAAGATCCAGGGTGCCTGGATGAACCGGGATCTTTCTACCGTTTCTGCGCTCCTTACCGATGAGATACGCCGGATTTTCCAGGAAGATATCGATCGTCTCCTCCGGGAAAAGAAGGTCAACAGGCTTGAGAATATCGCAGTTCGCACTGTCGAAATTTCCGAGGCCTGGCAGGAGCAGGGTCAGGACTACATTACGACTCTGATCTATGCCAATCTTCTCGATTACACGACTGATGATGCGACCGGGCAGGTTGTCTCCGGAAGCAAGACAGACCCGGTGAAATTCGAGGAGTTCTGGACATTCACCCGGCCTGTAGGAAGCGGAACCTGGAGGCTGAGCGGAATCGACCAGAAGTAAGAAGATTTCAGCAGAATGCAAAAAAGGAAGCGGCCTTGAAAGGCCGCTTCCTTTTTGTTTCTACTCTGACAGGCAAATTCAGGGGTCAAGGTATCGGTAGGTTGCCTCACCGACAGCAATCAGTCTTCCGGTCTCGTCGGTTATCTCGGTTGTCGAGACGAAAATCCGGCGTCCGCCGGGTCTTTTGCGGCTCGAAGCAGTGAGTATACCGCCGGACACAGGTGCAAGAAAGCTTGTTGTAAGCGTAAGTGTGACGGCCTTTCTGTGCTTGCCGGTTCTCTCGCAGAAGCAACCTGCGATGCCGCCTGCATGGTCAATCATTGTCGCGACTATCCCGCCATGAAGGGAGCCATGACTGTTCAGATGCTCCGGTGAAACCATCAGTTCCATTACTGCATACCCCTCATGCAGTTCCCTGGTCACCAGGCCGATCAGCTTTCTGAATCCGACGGGATTGTCCTTGATTTTCGGTTCATTTTGTATCATCCGGAGCCTAAGAAAAAGAGTATTTTAGCAAAACTTCAAAGTTCTTCAGGTGTAAAAGCAACGACTTCATCTATAGATTCCGAGTCTGTAAAGAACATGACGAGGCGATCAATACCCAGTGCTATTCCTGCAGCAGGCGGCATTTCGGCAAGCTCCTCAAGAAATGGTTCCGGAATAGGGTAAATCCTGGCCCCGATCTTCTCTCTGTAAGTTATCTCCTCCATGAATCGTTTACGTTGAGTGTCAGGTTCAGTAAGTTCGGAGAACGCGTTTGCAATCTCCATCCCTGCCAGATACAGCTCAAATCGCTCGGCAACTGAGTTGTCACCGGCCTTAAGGCGCGAGAGCGCAGCCTTTTCGGACGGATAGTCAAAAATAATTGTCGGCCGTTCGTTCCCAAGTCGAGGTTCGATCAGATCAGTCATAAGGATGTCGAATTCGTCATCTTCAAGAGCCTTTTCCATAGTTGTGCCGGTATATCTGGCAAAAGCATCTCTTACCGAAAGAGTTTCAGGCTTGCCGCTGAGGTCGACCTTAAGACCTTTGTAACTGATCACTCGGTTGGTTGACAATGAGGCTGCAATATGGCGAAGAAGTTCGGTAGATTCAGACATGAGATCGGTGTAATCCGAGTCACTACGATACCATTCGAGCATGGTGAATTCGGGAAGATGCCGGGATCCGCGCTCGCCGCTTCTCCAACAGTGACAGATCTGGAAAACTTTAGGGTAATCTGCCGCAAGAAGCCTTTTCATGCAGATTTCCGGGGAGGTCTGAAGATACAGGTTTCCGGCCTCTACGGCGTTGATGTGTGACTCGGGGGCAGGGGCTGGGATAAGAACAGGGGTATCCACTTCGAGATACCCCCTGATTGAAAAAAACTCTCTGATTTTCTGAATAATCTGTGCTCTTGCTGCAAGCTTTGGAGCTTTCCGTGCAAGTTTCCAGTTCATGGAGATTAGAAGTTAACCTTTGACGCGGGTTGAATAATCACCGGTTCTCGTATCGATAACGATAAGTTCACCTTCTTCAATGAACGGGGGGACCCGGAGGACATAACCTGTTTCTACGGTTGCCGGCTTGGAATCACTCCCTGAAGTATCGCCCTTGACCCACGGGTCTGTCTGGACAACTCGAAGATTGACGAAATTCGGGACATCTACCGCAATTGCCTTGTCACTGAAAAGAAGCAGATCAACCGGAAGATTGTCGATCAGGTAATTCTTGGCATCTCCTACCGCTTCTTCACCCATTCGATACTGCTCGTAATTCTGGTTGTCCATGAAAACAAAATGATCGTCCTCTCTATAAAGAAACTGCATCTTTCTGTCTTCGAGGCTTGCCGGATCGAAAGTCTCTCCTGAGCGGTACGTGCGGTCAAGAATGCTTCCGGTGATCATGTTACGCATTTTTGTCCGGTAAAGAGCCTGTCCCTTGCCCGGTTTTGCAAAGTCAAAAGCAATGACAAGGTACGGATCGCCATCAAGAGTGATCTTGAGACCTTTCTTCAGGTCAGCTACTGTATACATCCTGTTACCTCTTAAGTATAAAATGAAGATTGCAGACGTAGTAATGCAATCCGGTATGGTTTTACTGTAAAAAGATAAGGTTATTTGACCCGGTAGGTAATTCTTCCCCGACTGAGGTCGTAAGGCGACAGTTCGACAGTCACCTTGTCACCAGGAAGAATCTTGATGAAGTATTTGCGCATCTTGCCAGAGATGTGGGCAAGAACGACGTGATTATTTTCCAGTTTTACCCTGAACATTGCGTTCGGGAGAGGCTCGATAACTGTACCTTCGACTTCTATTGCTTCTTCTTTGCTCATAAATTACTCTTCATCTTCAGAAATTTTGATCAGCCTCTTAAACCTTTAATACTTTACAGAGATAGTGAATTAAATGCAAGATGGATTTAATGCTGTATTCTATAAAACTCTTTACATCTTTAAATGCAGAGGTGTATTTTTATCAATCAATCAGCAAAAGGATACTTCTTGAACAGTTCTGCATCATACTATGAATTAATCATATCTGGAAACAGTATTGTCCGTTTTTTTGACCATTCCAGTATTTATTTCGGGGATTATCATCATGTAAGGCTTGTAGCAACATGTGAATTTGAGCTTTCTGGCTGCCAGAAAGCTATACCTGCCAACCATGCAAATGAAGAAACTCTCCTGGGCCCGGCAGTCTATACCCGGACGCTTGAAAGGATGGCGGTGCCGTCAGCCTCTGTCGAAGAAGCGAAAAGGGCTCTTATTGAAGATTTCAGAAAGAACACTTTTCCGTACCTTTCATCTCCGGACTTTCCTTTGAAAATGGCTTTCAAAAATGCGCCAGACAAGAACAGTGTGAATAGAAAGTATCAAGCGAGTTTATGATAGATGTCGCTTATAACTATTGAAAAACTTGCTTTTGGCGGTTCCGGATTCGGCAGGATCGATGGCAAGGCATGTTTTGTCCCGTATACGGCTCCTGGTGATGTTGCCGACATCTCGATAACAAAGGATAAGCGCTCCTTTTCAGAAGGGGTTCTGAAAGAGCTTCTGAAAAGCTCAGATTCCCGAATACAGCCTCTCTGTCCTGTATTCGGCAACTGTGGAGGTTGCGACTGGCAGCATATAACTTATGAAGAGCAGTGCCGGCAAAAAGAGCTGATCTTTGCAGATACTCTCTGGAGGATCGCCAGAGTAGAAGCATCAAGGATAAAGCCACTCCTGAGAGCTCCATCACCCTTTAACTACCGCCAGAGAGTCCAGCTGAAAGTAAGCACTGCAGGAGGTAAGCTTTCACTCGGTTTTCATCGCTCTGCATCTCATTACGTTGTTGATCTCCCAGGCCGATGCGAGATTGCAGCTCCTGCACTGAACATGGCTTTGGACGAAGTCAGAGCTCTGCTCGCTTCATACATCGAGCCACATAATGTGCCACAAATTGACCTTGTAGCGTCTTCGGACGGTCAAGTCTCTCTGGTCCTTCATTATATCGGAGATGACAAAGAAAAACTTTCAAGTTATCTTGCAGAAACCGGAAAGAGCCTTCGCATGATACACTCTGTTTCGGTACGGGCTGGCAGGAAAAGCTCGTTAATAAATGTTTTCGGAGTTGAGAAGGTAGGCTATACAGTTCCTGATTCAACCGGCGGGGAGATGGAGCTGTATTTCTCTCCTGACAGTTTCTCACAGGTAAACTTCGTTCAGAACCGGTCAATAATAAATTCTATCATCGATTTCTGTTCTGTTACTGCCCCCCGTTCGATTCTGGATCTCTTCTGTGGAAACGGGAACTTTTCACTTCCCCTTGCAAAAAATTCGAAGAGGATCGTCGGATTTGAGACTTTTGAGAAATCAGTTTCTTTCGCAGAGTTTAACGCGCGGTCCAACGGGATTACTAATGCCAGGTATTTCAACAGAGACTCTGCTGCCGGCGTTGATGAAGCTGCCAGTACCGGTGAGACTTTCGACCTGGTGATTATCGATCCCCCAAGGTCCGGAGCTGATGCGATATCCGGAAAACTAGTCAAGATTGCTGCATCACACATCATATACATTTCCTGCGATCCTCCGACCTTGTCAAGGGATCTGGCCACCCTGAAGAAGTCAGGTTTTGAAGTCATGAGCGTTCAACCGGTTGACATGTTTCCTCAGACGTATCACCTTGAAAGCATTACTTTTTTGAAGAAGAACAACTAAAGAGGAGAGACCATGTTCAGCAGGTTCTTTAGTAAAAATCCCCGGCAACTCAGAGAGAAGGGCGATTTGCTTTTCAAGGAGAGTCGATTTGCGGAAGCGAGACATCTTTACCAGGATGCAGCAGAAAAACTGTCGTCTTCCGAGTCTGATAATGATGAGATCACTTATATACAGTCCATGATTTCCAGGTCATCAAACGCGCTTGCCGAACTGAATATCATCGAGGCAGAGGCTGCCATAAGATCAGGTAATTACGATAAGGCTGATGAATATCTCAAGCTTTCCCTTGAACTGGCAGATGACGTATCTGTAAGGGAAAAGACCGATATTCTATTTTCCATGATTAATGAGTCTCAATCAACTTCTGCGGCACCAGGCAAACCGGCCGGCAGCCATGGCTGCTCATCCTGCAGCCCTTCACACCATCTTGCTCCAGAGCCTGACTCGACTTTGCCCGATCACCTTCAGAGCCATGAACAGTTTCAGCTTCTTGTGAATACACTGCCAGGTGATCTCCCTCAGAGATATACAGATCTGGGAGAGAAATTTGCATCAGCCTATCTTATTTCTCATTCCGAAAACCCTGGCAAAGCCCTTGAAATCTTTAACGAGTTGATGTCACAGGAAGAAAGTGACATACTGATGTACGAAACAGCGCTACTGTATTTTCGGAGCGGCGACCCTGTGAAGTGCGAGCAGCTCCTCAAAAAGGCATTAACGGTAAACAGTTCAAATCCGGTATGCTGTCTAAGTCTTGCCCAACTTTATACCGAATCAGAGCGGTTTGATGAAGCCATATCTCTCCTTACTCTGATGTCAGAGCGACAGATATTGCCCGAGCAGGCTCTTATCATGCTTGCAGATGTTCACGCCATCAAGGGTGACACTGGTAACGCCATCGATATTCTCGGCAGAACAATTGAGATTCCGGTTCTGAAGAAAGCCTCTGCGGAAAGACTTGTAAGATTACTTGCTTCCGAGGGGAGAGATGAAGAAGCATCTTTTGTTGCAAAAAACTATCTTAAAGGTTGCTGCTAGACCGGATATTACTTAACTCGGAGGAGCTATGAACAAATCTGAACTCATTGAGCTGTTATCGCTAAAGAAAGGGATATCCTTCAAGAAGTCTGAAGAGATTGTAAACACTATTTTCGAATCCATGACCAGTGCCATGCTTTCAGGCGACAGGATCGAAATCAGGGGGTTCGGGAGCTTCGTGGTCAATGAGTATAAATCATACACCGGCCGGAACCCCAAGACCGGTGAGTCTATTGCGGTAAAACCAAAGAAGCTTCCTTTTTTCAAGGTGGGCAAGGAGCTCAAGGAGCGGGTAGCAGGCAATTAACTGCCTGCTTTAAAAGATGAAATTTCGTCTAGCTCTGATCAGCATACTGATACTGCTTCTTTGCAAGCAGGCATTGGCAAATCCGAATCAGTTCGGTTCAAGCGGTCTCCTTAATGTTCCGACTGCCGATACCTTGGATTCTGCCAATTTTTGCGTCGGTATATGGGGAAATTGCAGCAGTAAAGCTGGCAGTCTCAATTCAATCATGCCTGCAACCCTGACTCTTGGTATTGGTACGTTCTGGGAGGTCTATGGAACCTATCCCAACGTTTACCTTAATAATGATGCTCCGGATTCCGGCCGAGGTACCGCGGATGTCGGCACCAAACTGAGGATGATTGGAGGCAGAAGTGACAAATTCAAGCTTGCCGCGGACTTTCATCTCAGTAGATACATAGATGATAATCCTGTGTATAACGGTGCAACCGATTTTGGAGGCAAACTTATAGCCTCTCTCCGTTCGGATATTCTCGGGGCTCATTTTTACAGCGGTTACATGTCAAACGGAAATTCAAGGGCTGTTGCCAATAAAATCAAATCGTCTACCGAATATCCGGTCGGTGCCGGGATTGAATATGCTCCCACATCAAGATCGAAGACAACTATCGAGTTTATTGCTGCAGATGCGATGAATTCAGCTTCACCGATTGAAGCTTCACTCGGTCTTCAGTATTTCATAACGCCGCATCTTACCTTCAATCTTTCTTATGCAATGGGTATTAACGCTGCAGCACCCGACTGGAGACTGCTGGTGGGTCTCTCAACCTGTCAAGGGGTCGGTGCATATATAAAACCCATCCCTGAAGTTAAAAGAAAAGATGGGAAGGGTGCCCGAGCCGAAGTAATGAGGCCGACCAAAGTGATTCCACTGTCGCCATTGCTGATCAGAACGCCGTCCCTTACAACCCCTGTTGCAAAGTTCGAAGTACCGGTTGATTCTGAGGGGGACGAAATCCTGATCAGACCTTACGGGCATATCTTAATTGCACAACAACCTGCTGCAATCCCGGTAATTTCTCCCAGAATGGCAACTTCCGATAAACTCTCTACTGAAGTTTCCGAGCCGGTGATAGAGCCTGTTGCTGCTCCTGCTGAAGCCTCTTCAGAATACTCTTTGACGAGGGTCAGTGGGATTACTCCTTTGTACGGGGTCATGTTAAAGGGGCAAACAGAGAAGTCGACAGTAGTTCCTTCAGTCGATAAACTTCCCGGTCCTGTATCGGTTTACAGAAAGTTCCGCCTGCCGGATCAGCTTTTCGAATTTGATAACGCCGAGATGATCCCTGAAGTACAGAAATCAGTTTCAGAGCTAGCTGAATTCATAAGGAATGACAGTAAGTGGGTTTTCATTCGAATTGACGGTCATAGTGACGGTGTAGGTTCGGTAAGGTACAATATGGACCTTTCGTTGAGACGTGCCATTTCAGTTGCCAATTACCTCGTATTGAGAGAGGGGATAGATGCGTCCCGCGTTTTTGTCAGAGGTATGGGTAAATCTGCTCCAATTGCTGACAATAGCAGTGACGAAGGAAGAAAGCTTAACAGACGTTTCGAAATCGTCTTTCTGGTGAATAAAGAGAACCATAAATGAAAATCAGGTCTGTTTTCACTGCTCTTGCCTGCGCATATTTTTCTGCTTCCATAGCTTTTGCAGAGCCTGCTGCAGAGACCTTTATCGGGAAGGTGCAGGTTCGTAATGCTGTGAAACTCGACAATCAGGCTAAGAAGGAGCTCGCAGCTATTGCGGCGAAGATCAAGAAAAGCCTTAAGAGCGGGACGGTCAAACTGGTCGGCGATGTGCCTTCTGCAGGATCTCCTGAGGATTATCTGACAAAGTCGTTCCTGCTTGCAAAAGTTGTAGAGGACCAGCTTAAATCTCTTCTTACAAACCGGTACCAGATTTTTCTGACTGCGTCCCGATACAATGGGGACCAGAGTGTTGGAAATAACAATGTCTCCGTGTTTCTGTATCCTTATGAGCTGAAAGCAGAGGGGCTGCGTTTCATCTCGTCTCAACTCAAATCCCAACTCAAATCAGAAAAGACGGGTGAGGATTCTGCAACGACTTCACCTTCATCGGCTCAACCGCCAACTGAGCCTGTTCCTGTCGATTCGGCACTTTCGTCGCCACTGACCTCGGACTATGACAGGAGCAGTATCAAGTCAAAAAAAGAGCGGGAAAAAGTCGAGTCTGAAGACGCGATACAGGCAAATGAACTGGTTAACAGGGCAAAAGCACGCGCAGCTGAAAAAGCAAAGCGCAGAGAAAGTCAGGATTAATCTGGTATAGTTATAAGAAGAGTTATAATAGCCTTGGAGAAACATCATGAAAAAATACACCTTTTTCATAATTCTTACCATGACCATACTTGCAGGATGCTCGGTCAAGATTGTTCCCGAACCGGTTGCTTCAGGGATAATCAATGAGAAGGAGAGCAGCATCACCCTTTCGAAAGATAATGCAGTTGTGACAATTGCCCCTGCCGATCCCGGGATGTTGAATTATAATCTTGAAGGTATGGTTGCTTCTTTCAGTGTTGAAATACTGAATAATGACGATAAGGAAATTTCATTCGACACAGAAAGTTTCATCCTGATTGATTCCAATAAAAGGCAGTACTATTCTCTCACCCCTGAGAAAATCCGCCAGATGCTCGCGAAGGACACATATTATCTCCTCCCGTATCCATATGTAGGTTTCTACTATCTTGAGGATTATGAGCTTGCAGCATTCAAAAATTCCACTAACTCGAATCTTCCCTATTATTACGAGCTCAGACCCCAGGACATCTATACAAGAGCTCTTTCTTCAGAAGCAATCATTCCAAATTCCAGAATAAAGGGCCTTGTATATTTCAATGTCGATATCGAGAGTCTGACTTCTTTTAGAATCAATCTCTACAAGAAAGGTGCCTCCAAGTCATCTGAACCTGCCTTCATATTCCCCTTCAAAGTTGTCAAATAATTGATTGGCTACCTGTCAAATCTTCCTTTCCAGGCTCTTGCTGAGATCCTGGGAGGAGGCAGCCTCTTTGTCTACGGCATCAAGCTCATGTCTGAAGGGCTTCAGAAGTTTGCCGGAAACCGCTTCCGGGCCATTCTCGAAAAAGTATTATCGAGCCGGATTTCTGCAGCTCTGCTTGGAACCTGCCTGGCATCACTTCTTCAATCTTCAAGTTCGGCCTCTATTCTTGTTGTAGGATTTCTCAATGCCGGCTTGATATCCCTTTACCAGGCCCTTGCTATTTTTCTGGGGACTGCGCTTGGAGCAACCGTTGCTGTCCAGTTCATCGCATTTCAGCCGGCAGGGTTTGCCCTTTTAGTGATCTTTTTGGGTGTACTGTTAAAGTTTTTCTTTAAAAGGAGCTACCTTGTAAACTCCGGAGAGCTTCTGCTCGGTGCCGGACTGCTTTTCCTCGGTTTAAGGATCCTTGAGTCCGGACTCTCTCCCATCAGTCAGTCTGCAATACTACAAGGTATCAACGCCTATGTATTTGCCTGGCATATAAGTGCTGTTTTTTTCGGGGTGCTTATAACACTTCTTGTGCAATCTCCTGCTGCCGCCACCGGAATTGTCATCGCGTTATGCGGTAGCGGCTTGATCACTTTCAATGAATCGATCGGGATGGTCCTCGGCTGTAATCTCGGGACCGCTTTTATTGCCCTTATTGCTGCTATTAGCGGGACTGTAACTTCAAGAAAAGCGGCATTTGTAAATCTGATGATCAACTTTACAGCAGTCTTGTTTGGAATCCTGCTGATCCCGCTTTTGATAAAGTCTGTCATCTACTTTTCGCCGCTGAAAAACCAGTTTCCAGCAGAAATCATCACTGGAGCTGAATTTGCTCCTCCGAGAACATATCTCCCCAGAATGATAGCCAATGCACATACAATATTCAGTCTGTTCATGGTTTGCATATTCCTGCCGCTCATAGGATTTCTTGCAAGAGCCGTCAAGCTTTCAGGGAAGTCCGACGCTTTTTCATCTCACACCGAATTCCTGGACGCCAGAGTCCTTAATACTCCGACAATTGCGATTCTTCAGGCAAAAAACGAGATAGTGAGAATGTCTGCCATGGCCTCAACCATGTATGATGACCTTGAGCACCTGCTGTACCGTTCAGATGCCAGGGGCATACGGAGAATCATGGCCGCTGAGGATGCGCTTGACACCCTGCACAGGCAGATATCGAATTTTCTTGTATTACTTTCACGCAAGGATGTTGACCCTGAGAACTCCATAAGAATTCCTTTGCTACTTCAACTTTCTCATGAAATTGAGCAGTTTGGAGACTTGAATGTGAAATTCCTCGCCGATTTCCAGAAAAAAAAGAGCGAGAAAATCCATTTCTCACTTCATGCCATGACCGACCTTAAACGGCTCGCGGCGGCAGTCGGCGATATTGCCGGGATGTTAGCCTCCTTGATGGAGAGTCAACAGGACGGACTTCAAGGGATTGACGATTATCGGTCGACGATCGAGGAGATCCGGGAAACTGCTCTTGAGGGTCATGTTAAAAGGATGAAAACCGGTCACTGCACAGTTGAGTCCGGTCTTCTCTACAACGACATGGTTACGACTATGGTCAGCATCTCGGAATGCGCATCGAATATTGTCCGAATAGGGAGTTCAATTCAATGAGTTCTGAAAGAGTCGCATCTATCGACCTCGGTACAAACACAGCCCGGCTCCTCATAGGCAGTTCAGGGAACGGGAGAGTAGAGCGCCATTATATTTCAAGGAAAATCACTCGCCTTGGCGGCGGCTTTACAAAAGATAAAGGCATATCTCCGGAAGCGGCACTGAGGACAATCTCCGCTCTCAAAGATTTCGCACAATCAATCAATGACTACAGGGTTGACAAGGTAAGAGCCGTAGCAACGAGCGCAGTACGTGATGCCGCAAATCGAACCGGATTCTGCAATGAGGTAAGGTCTGCAACCGGAATCGAACTTGAGGTGATCTCGGGCGAACTGGAAGGCAAGCTCACTCTTTCAGGCGTCATAAGCGGCCTTGATACCCTTCCAAAATCACTTTTCTTATTTGATGTCGGTGGCGGGAGCACCGAGTATACTCTTGCATCCGGAGCGAATGTTCTTTTCACCAGAAGTCTGCCTTTGGGTGTGGTCAGACTGACAGAGGGAAAAGTCGGCATTGACGCCATGGTTGCCAAAGTTGAAAAAGAGCTGTACTCACTGTCAAGGGAGCTCCAATCTGCTTCACTTCCGGGCATATTGTCATCTGCCACTTTAATCGGTACTGCCGGGACAGCGACGACGCTGGCGGCAATCAGCCTCAAACTGTCCGATTATGACTACAGGAAGGTCAACAACCATCTTCTTTCTCTTGACGAGATCAAGGCGATATTCAGCACGCTTCTACCGCTCTCTCCGGAGGAAAGGTTGCGTCAGATTACAGGGCTGGAGAAAGGGAGAGAGGATCTGATTATCGCAGGGACAATCCTGACGATAAAGACGATGGAGCTGTTCGGATTTTCCACTCTCAAGGTCAGCGATTACGGTCTCCTTGAAGGGGTTCTTATTCATCTGGGCGACTTTGCCTCAGAACCTGTAAATACGCATTAACCTTGGCAGAAAGCAGTTGACAGAACATCGTTTAAAAATGTATATTTTCGCGGTCTACAGGGGTTTTGCTGCCCCTATTTTTTTTTTGAGGATTGGCATATACGATGAAAGAAATTCTCTCCGGTAACGAGGCGATTGCCCGCGGAGCCTTTGAAGCCGGCGTGAAAGTGGCAAGCGCCTATCCAGGCACACCTTCGACCGAGATACTTGAGAATATTGCCCTGTACAGCAGCATCAACTCCTCCTGGGCGCCGAACGAGAAGGTCGCCCTCGAAGTCGCCATCGGCGCTTCATTCGGCGGAGCAAGAGCTATTGCCTGCATGAAGCACGTCGGGGTCAATGTGGCGGCAGATCCTCTCTTCACTCTCTCTTACACCGGGGTTGGCGGGGGATTGGTCCTGATCGCGGCAGATGATCCGGAAATGCACTCTTCCCAGAATGAACAGGATAGCCGGAACTATGCGAAATTTGCAAAAATTCCGATGCTCGAACCTGCCGATTCGCAGGAGTGCAAGGATTTCACGCGAATTGCTTTCGAGCTTTCCGAATCATTCGATACGCCCGTAATGATTCGAAGCTGTACCCGGATCTCTCACGGGAAATCGATAGTCAGCCACGCTGACCCGGTAACCGGCCTTCCCGAGCCGAAACTCGTAAAGAATCCCCCCAAGTTTGTCATGCTGCCGGGCAATGCCCGTATCAGGCACCCGCTGGTCGAAGAGCGGATAGTCAAGCTTTCCGAGTATGGCGACAGCTGGGAGATCAACAGGACAGAGAACCGTTCAGCCGAGATAGGAGTAATCTGTACCGGAGTGACCTACCATTATGTCCGGGAGGCGCTCCCGGAGGTGTCGACCCTGAAACTCGGCATGGTATATCCCCTCCCGAAGGCCAAAATACGGGAGTTTGCCGCTTCGGTCAAAAAGCTTTACATAATTGAAGAGCTTGATCCTTTCATTGAAGAACAGGTCCGTGCCATGGGCATATCAGCTACCGGCAAGGAGTTGATCTCCCTCTGCGGCGAACTGTCTCCGGGCAGGATCCGTAAAGCCTTTGCAGCTGCCGGGATAATCCCTGCAATTCAGATGGATGTTGTTCCGGCTGAAAAGTTGATCCAGAGACCTCCAAACATGTGTCCGGGTTGTCCCCACCGGGGCGTGTTTCACCTGCTGAACAAGCTGAATGCCTACGTTACCGGAGATATCGGCTGTTATACGCTTGGCTTCATGCCCCCCCTGAATGCCATGGATACCTGCGTCTGCATGGGGGCTTCCATCAGCAATGCATCCGGAATCGTCAGATCACTCAAGCCGGAGGAGCAGAGCCGTGTCGTAGCAGTTATCGGTGACTCGACATTCCTGCATACCGGCCTGAATTCGCTGATGGAGATGGCGTACAATCAGTCGCCGGCAACGGTTCTGATCCTTGACAACAGGATTACGGCCATGACCGGCAGACAGGAGAATCCCGCTTCCGGCTTCACTCTGTCCGGAAACGCAGCTCCCGAAGTCAATATCCCTGATCTCTGCAAGGCAATCGGGATAAGAAACCTCAGGATCGTCGACCCGTATGATCTGGAAGCCACCCAGGCAGCACTTTCAGAGGAGATGATGCGCCCGGAGCCTTCGGTTATCATTACGAAAAGGCCCTGCTGTCTGATCAAGGATGACTCCCGTTTTACCAAAGGAAAGGTTCTTGCCATTGATGAGGATGCCTGCACCGGCTGCAAGTTCTGCCTGAAAATCGGTTGCCCGGCAATTGAATGGCATCCGGGGCCTGATGGCAGAAAAGGGAAAGCATCTATCGATCCGCATCTCTGTACCGGCTGCACGCTCTGTCAGCAGCTGTGCAAGTTCGATGCGATAAAGTGAACAGGAAACCTATATGACCACTGCGGTTACCAATATTCTTCTTGTAGGTGTAGGCGGGCAGGGGATTCTCCTTGCTTCGGAAATTCTGGCAGAAGCTTTCATGCTTGCCGGTTTCGACGTGAAGAAGAGCGAGATCCACGGCATGTCCCAGCGTGGCGGGAGTGTCGTCTCCCATGTCCGTTTCGGCGAGAAGGTTTATTCCCCTGTTGTCCCGGAGGGGGAGGGCGATATCCTGTTCGGATTCGAGCTTCTTGAGACCTGCAGATACCTCGACCTGCTCCGGCCCGGCGCCAAGGTGATTGCCAATGATCTCCGGATACCTCCTCCATCCGTCCTTCTTGGAAATGAGTCTTATCCTGAAGATCTTGGTTCGAAAATTTCGGCAAAATTCCCCGATTTCATTCTTGTTGACGGACTCAGGCTTGCTACTGAAGCCGGTAACCCGAGAGCTGCCAATACTGTGCTTCTTGGCGCTGTTTCACGGCATCTTCAGATTGATGATTCTGTCTGGCGCAAGGCGCTGCAGAAGATGGTCCCGGCAAAGGCTCTTGATATCAACCTGAAAGCTTTTCAGTCCGGTCGTTCAATCTAGGAGGAGTAAGGCGTGGCGAACTATTTCAATGAAGAGTTTGAGACTCTGCCTAGAACGGCGCTCGAAGCACTTCAGCTCAAGAGACTTAAAGCGGTGGTTGAGAGAGTTTATAATAATGTGCCGTTTTATCGCGCCTCTTTTGATTCTATCAAGCTGACGCCGGACTCGATCAAATATCTGACTGACCTGCAACTGCTTCCGTTCACCACCAAGCAGGATATGCGCGATTCATATCCATATGCGCTTTTTGCCACACCACTCGACGAGATTGTCAGAATCCATGCATCAAGCGGCACTACCGGGAAACCCACGGTTGTCGGCTACACAAGGAAGGACATCGAGAACTGGGCCGATCTCATGGCAAGGACACTAGTCACTGCCGGCGCCCACAAAGGTGATATTATCCATAATGCTTACGGATACGGTCTTTTTACCGGTGGTCTTGGCGTCCACAACGGGGCCGAGCGGCTGGGGGCGTCGGTTATCCCCATTTCCGGCGGCAACACTGCCCGCCAGCTCATGATTATGCAGGATTTCGGTTCGACAGTGCTTACCTGCACACCTTCATACTCACTATTTATGGCCGAGGAGGCAAGAGCAGAAGGGGTCGATTTCAAAAAGCTCAAATTGCGGGTCGGTATTTTCGGCGCAGAACCCTGGTCGGAAGCGATGCGAACGGAAATTGAACAAAAGCTGAACCTTACCGCTCTCGATATCTACGGACTGTCCGAGATCATGGGCCCGGGAGTCGCCCAGGAATGTTTCGAAGGAAAGTGCGGACTGCATATCTGGGAAGACCATTTCATTCCGGAGATAATCAATCCGCTGACCGGGGAGAATCTCCCGGAAGGCGAGAAAGGCGAGCTCGTAATCACCACCATTACCAAGGAGGGTATCCCCCTCATTAGATACAGGACACGAGATATAACGAGTATCACCTATGAGCCGTGCATCTGCGGAAGAACCCATGCCAGGATCTCGCGACTGAGCGGCCGCTCGGACGATATGCTCATAATCCGCGGAGTAAACGTATTCCCGTCCCAGATCGAGTCAATACTGGTCCGGATTGAAGGGGTCGAGCCCCACTATCTGCTTATCGTGGACCGGAAGGACAATCTTGATACTCTGGAAATCCAGGTCGAAGTAGATGAGCGTATCTTCTCGGATGAGGTAAAAGTCCTGCAAGGGCTTTCAAGAAGGATTGAAAAGGAGATAAAGGACATCCTGGGTGTCACCTGCAGCGTCAAGCTTGTTGAACCGAAAACGATACAGAGAAGCGAGGGCAAGGCTAAACGTGTCATCGACAATCGGAAACTCTAGGGGGAGTCATGAAAGTTGAACAGATCTCCATTTTTATCGAGAACAAATCCGGACGGTTGGCAGAAGTTACCACCATCCTGGGTTTTGCCGGCGTGAACATCAGGGCTCTGGCGCTTGCAGATACAACCGATTTCGGCATTCTCCGGCTGATTGTAAATGACTGTGACAAAGCAATCAACGCCCTGAAAGACAAGGGTTTCACTGTCAGCAAGACCGAGGTCGTTGCAGTCGAAGTTCCTGACAAGCCTGGCGGATTGGCCAGCATTCTCCATGCTCTCGACAAGGATTCGATAAATGTCGAATACATGTATGCTTTTGTCGAGCGGTGCGGCGCAAACGCAGTGATAATCTTCCGGTTTGATGAAACGGAGAAGGCTATAAAGTCCCTTCTCACCAAAGGTTTCAATATTCTGGAAGGTGAACGTCTCTACGGGATGTAAGTAAAAGGGGGATATTTATGAAAATGTTTAAGGCACTACTTGTTCCAGCAACAGTTTTATTAATTGCTTCATCGGCATTTGCTGCAGAACCATTCAGGATAGGCGCACTTTTTTCCGTTACCGGTCCCGCTTCTTTTTTGGGTGAACCGGAGCGCAATACCCTGGAAATGCTGGTTAAAGAAGCAAATGCAAAGGGCGGGATCAAAGGTCACAAGCTTGAACTTGTCGTATACGACACCCAGGGTGATGCTACCAAGGCTGTTCAGCTCGCGACCAAACTGATCAAGAACGACAAGGTTTCAGTGATTGTCGGACCGAGCACGACCGGCGAAACCATGGCAATCATTCCGGTTGCCGAAAAGGAAAAGATCCCGTTGATCTCGTGTGCTGCCGGAATCAAGATCATAGATCCGGTGAAGAAGTACGTTTTCAAGACCCCGGCAAACGATCATGTTGCAGCGGAAAAGATCTTCAATTACATGGCGACGAAGAAACAGAAGAGTGTCGCACTGCTTACCGTTACCGACGGTTTCGGCTCTTCAGGCCGTGAACAGCTGAAGGACATGGCCCGGAAAAAAGGGATTGCCGTTGTCGCCGACGAGACCTACGGTCCCAAAGACACCGATATGACCGCCCAGCTTACGAAGATAAAAGGGAGCAAGGCTGAAGCGATCATCTGCTGGGGGACTAATCCGGGCCCTGCCATAGTCACCAGGAACGTCAAACAGCTCGGCATCAAGATACCCCTTTATCAGAGCCATGGAGTCGCTTCCAAAAAGTATATCGAGCTGGCAGGACCTGATAATGCTGAAGGCGTGCTACTCCCTGCCGGGAAACTTGCGATCTATGACAAGCTGAAACCGTCTGATCCACAGTTCAAGCTGCTGAAAGATTATGATCAGAGATACAAGAAAGCCTACAATTCGGAGGCCTCGACTTTCGGCGGTTATGCCTATGACTCCTTTCTCATGATAGCAGAAGCTCTGAAAAGCGGCACGTCTCCCGATCAGCTCCGTGACGGGCTGGAAGGGATCAGGAAACTCGTTTCGATATCCGGTATTTACAACATGTCCGGTTCCGATCATAACGGCCTGGATTTGAATGCTTTCGAAATGGTCAGAATCGTCAAGGGCGACTGGGCAATAGCCAAATAGGGGAGGGGAGAATGAAACGTTTTCTTTCGACAGTCTGTATTACAGTTTCAGCAGTTCTTTGTGCAAGCTTAAGTATTGCAGCTCCTGCAACCATAAAGATCGGCGCTCTCTTTTCGGTTACCGGTCCCCCTTCTTTTCTTGGAGAGCCCGAGAGAAACAGTGCCAAGATGGTGGTTGACGAGATAAATGCCAAAGGCGGGATTAAAGGGAAGAAACTGGAACTGATAGTGTACGATACGACCGGAGACGCGACCAAAGCTGTCCAGGCCGCAAACCGCCTGATCAAAGAGGATAAGGTAGTCGCAATAATTGGCCCCAGTACGACCGGAGAGTCGATGGCGGTCCTTCCTGTTGCTGAAAAGGAGCAGATCCCTTTGATCTCATGTGCCGCCGGGAGCAAGATAACGGATCCTCTGAAGAGATGGGTATTCAAGACGGCGCAAAATGACGGACTGGCCGTGGCAAAGATCTATGAGCATCTGAACAGAAAGAAAATCAGCAAGGTAGCCATTATCACTGTATCTGACGGCTTCGGTTCATCCGGAAGGGAGCAGCTCAAGGCGAATGCCGCAAAATTCGGCATCCAGATCGTAGAGGATTCCACTTACAGTCCGAAAGACACCGACATGACTGCCCAGCTTACGAAAATCCGTGCCAGCCAGGCACAAGCCATAATCTGCTGGGGAACCAACCCGGGTCCGGCTGTGATTGCCAAGAACGTCAAGCAGCTGGGAATCAAGCTGCCTCTTTTCATGAGCCACGGCGTCTCTTCCAAGAAGTTCATAGAACTTGCGGGAGATGCTGCTGAAGGGATAATCCTTCCTTCAGGGCGCGTTATTGTCTCCGATGTCCTTCCTCCCAGTGACAAACAGAAAAAAAGTCTTATGGCATTTGTAAAGGACTATAAAAATCACTACAAAGCCGAAGGGGATCATTTCGGCGGACACGCATGGGATGCAGTGATGCTCCTTAAGAGCGCCATCGAGCGTGGAGGAGAAACACCTTCACAGATCAGGGACCAGCTTGAGAGAACCGGGAACTTTGCAGGAATCGGCGGGATTTTCAACTACTCGACATCCGATCATGCCGGCCTGAACAAAGATGCCTTCGTTCTGGTCGAGATCAAGAACAGGGACTGGGCGCTGGTAAAGTAAGCCATCAATTTTAAACAACCTGAACAGGCACCTCTTTCCAGATTGAAAGGGGTGCCTGTTCCTATATCGAAACTACCCATGGACCTATCAGATCAAATAGCCCAGTATCTTGTGTCAGGACTCTCTACCGGGGCGATTTACGCCCTGATCGGAATCGGTTTTGCCATAATCTACAACTCAACCGAAATAATAAATTTCGCCCAGGGCGAGCTGGTCATGCTTGGCGGCATGTTCGCGCTCTTTTTCCTTAATTTTCTTCATCTTCCTCTTCCTGTCGCCGTAATTCTCGCTGTTGCGTCGACCACTGCTGTAGGAGTTCTTTTTGAGAGGCTTACGATCCGGCCGCTGAAATCAGCCACCCCTCTCAGTCTGATCATAATTACCATAGGCGGGAGTATCCTGATCAGAGGGATAGCTATGCTGGTCTGGGGAAAGGACACTCACGCCATTCCCTCCTTCTCCGGAACCGAGCCGATTCTCATCGGGACGGCAACCATACTGCCGCAGCATCTCTGGATCTTTGCTCTCACTGTTCTGGCAATCGCCATGAACAAGCTTTTTTTCAACTACACCATCACCGGAAAGGCCATGCGCGCCTGCGCGGTAAACAAACGTGCTGCAGGCCTGGTAGGAATCGATGTCAGGAAGATGGTCCTCTTCTCTTTTGCGATCAGCGCATCACTGGGGTCATTGGCCGGTATTATCGTCGCCCCTCTCACCATGACATCTTACGACGTAGGTATCATGCTCGGACTCAAGGGCTTTTGCGCGGCCATCATCGGCGGCCTTTCCGCCGGCGTCGGTACGGTGCTGGGAGGACTCCTCCTGGGAGTTCTCGAATCTCTCGGAGCCGGTCTGATATCTTCCGGATACAAGGATGCCATCGCCTTTATAATTCTCCTGCTTATCCTGTTCATAAGGCCACAGGGGCTTTTCGGCAAAGCACAAACAGAACGGGTATAAGAGTGCGCAACATTAACGTCGAAATCATAAAATTCCTTGTCCTCGCCCTGCTGGTTCTGCTCCTGCCTGCGGTAGTACATGAAGGGTATCTGCTCAACGTCCTGGTTTTCGTCGGAATCCATTCCATTCTTGCTTTGGCTCTGAACCTGCTGCTCGGTTATGCAGGCCAGATCTCGCTGGGCCACGCCGGTTTTTTCGGGCTCGGAGCGTATATTTCCGGGATTCTGACGGCAACATACTCATTCAATCCCTGGCTGGCCATGTTGATTTCCGCATCGGTCGTCACGCTCCTTGCCTTTGCCGTGGGCTTCCCGATTCTCAAGCTCAAGGGGCATTATCTTGCCATGGCGACTCTGGGGCTTGGCATCATCATCTACATCGTATTTAACGAGGCAGTTGATTATACCGGCGGGCCTTCGGGACTTTCCGGGATACCCAATCTCAGTATCGGCGCTTACTCGTTTGACAGCGATATCCGTAATTACTATCTGATCTGGACATTTGCCCTGGTTGCGATCGGGCTCTCACTTAATCTCGTACATTCCAGAATTGGCAGGGCTCTTCGCGCCATACACGATTCTGAAGTGGCTGCCAGGGTAATCGGGGTGAATGCGCGGCTTTTGAAAGTCCAGATATTTGCCCTCTCGGCAGGACTGTCCGCAGTTGCCGGAAGTCTTTATGCCCATACCATGACGTTTGTGGCACCTGCGTCCTTCGGCTTCAACTTCTCTGTGGAACTCGTGACCATGGTAATTATCGGCTGGCTGGCCAGCATATACGGGTCACTTCTCGGAGCCGCCCTGCTCACAATCCTTCCCGAGCTTCTCCGCGCGTTTCAGGACTACGACATAATCGTCTACGGTCTGCTCCTGATCCTCATGACCATGTTTCTTCCCGGAGGGCTTGCAAAAGGTTTCCCCCAGGCCGCTGCATACTTGAGAACGAAATTTGGAAGAGGGCCTGCGTCCGATGCTTGAAGTCAGGGAGCTTACCCAAAGATTCGGCGGCATCACCGCCCTGGAGGACGTCTCCTTCACTGCCCGCAAAGGGGAGATTACCGGCGTCATAGGCCCCAATGGCGCCGGTAAAACGACTCTCTTCAATATTATTACCGGTATCTATACCCAGACCTCCGGCTCGGTACACCTGAATGGCGAAAATATATCGAGAGTACCTGCCGAGAAGCTGGCCGCCCGCGGTCTTGTCAGAACTTTCCAGAATATCGAGCTGTTCGGAAACATGTCGGTTCTGGAAAATGTCATGCTCGGTCTTCACACCAGAAGCAGTTCGGGCATCTTTTCCTGCATGACTAAAATGCCGTGGCACCTGAAAGAAGAGAAAAATATCAGGCAGCAGGCCTTCGAATGGCTCGAATTCTCAGGCATAACCGACCTCGCCGGGCATAAGGCGGCAAACCTGCCGTTCGGAAAGGGCCGTCTTCTAGAAATTGCCCGGGCCATGGCGGTGAACCCGTCCATAATGCTCATGGATGAGCCGGCAGCAGGGCTTAACAACAGCGAGACGCATATGCTGGCAGCCCTGATACGAAAAATCCGGGACAAAGGGGTCACGGTCGTCATGGTGGAGCATGACATGGAGCTGGTCATGGATATCTGCGACCGGATTCTGGTCCTTAATCTCGGCAGAATGCTGGCAGAGGGAACTCCCCGGGAGATTCAGGAAAACCCGGCTGTCGTCGCCGCATACCTCGGGGAAGGGTAGAAGAGTGCTCAAGCTCAAGAATATCAACACCTATTACGGCAAGGTACATGCCCTGAAAAATGTCTCGATACATCTTTCCGAGAAAGAGATCGTTGCCCTGATCGGTGCAAACGGTGCCGGCAAGAGTACGATCCTCAACACCCTTTCCGGAATCACGCCGTCGAAAAGCGGTTCGATAGACTTCAGGGGGGAATCTGTGGCCGGGCTTGCTCCCGACCGGATCGTGAAGATCGGGATATCCCAGGTGCCGGAGGGGAGACAGGTCTTCAAGGGGCTCTCTGTTGCCGACAACCTTGAACTAGGCGCCTATCTTCGCCTCTGTGCAGGAGAGGGCAAGGAAGCCATCCGCCGGGACACCAGGCATATCTTCGAACTTTTTCCCCGGCTTGAAGAGCGGCGCAAACAGATGGCGGGCACTCTTTCCGGCGGCGAGCAGCAGATGCTGGCCATTGGCAGGGCTCTCATGGCAAAGCCGAAACTGCTCCTTCTCGACGAACCGTCAATGGGACTTGCCCCTCTTGTTGTGCAGGAGATTTTTGCCGTTATCGAGCGTCTGCGGGTGCAGGAAGGGACCACCATCCTTCTGGTAGAGCAGAATGCGAAGGCTGCCCTGAAGATGGCAGACCGGGGGTATGTTCTGGAGACCGGAAAAGTGATCATGGAAGGCAATGCCTCCGATCTACTGGAAAACCCCGAAGTTCAGCGGGCCTATCTGGGTAAGGAAAAGAAGGAAATCTGGGAAAGATAAATTTCTACGATG
>JBGQLM010000060.1:0-24329 GCA_041500085.1 Geobacteraceae bacterium | reverse complement strand
TCTAAAATTTGTGTCAATTCGAAATAAAGGTGAGGGAATTCCATTTCTCCGAAATTATCGGCTTGCAGATAACCGCAGGTTCGCTGTTTGCTTCAAAACGTGCTCTGTGCTACATTCTCCGGTGAAGCAGGCCCACTCTCCCGGAACAGGACAGACGATGCAGCTGATCAAGAACAGCCGTTACACAAAACTGAAAAATGCCGTCGGTCGGGCGATTGCCGACTTTTCGCTGATCAAGGAGGGGGACAAAATTGCTGTCGGGGTGTCTGGCGGGAAAGACTCCTATACTCTCTTGCATATCCTTGCCGAACTACAGCGCCGCGCGCCGATAAAGTATGAATTGATGGCGATAACAATCGACTCCGGCTATCCCGGCTACCGCTCGGACGTCATAGTGCAGCATCTCGAAGAAAACGGCTTCCGATACCATCTGGAAAAGTCCAATCACTTCGACATTATCAAGGAGAAGCGGCGGCCCGATTCATCCTTCTGCTCCATCTGCGCCCGGCTGAAGCGCGGCTCGCTCTACACCCTCGCCAAGCAGTTCGGCTGCAACAAACTCGCCCTCGGGCACCACCTTGACGACTTTATCGAGACCCTGCTCCTGAACCAGTTCTTTGTCGGCTCCCTCAAAGCCATGGCCCCGTCCATGCTCGCCGACAACGGTGAAACGACCGTTATCAGACCGCTGGTATATGTCGAGGAGAAGGAGATAATCCAGTTTGCCCGGGAGAACGAATTTCCTGTTGTCTGCTGCTGCTGCCCGGTCTGCGGCACTGCCGATATGCAGCGCAAGAAGATGAAACAGCTTCTGACCGAACTCCAGAAATCCATCCCGCACGTCAAACGGAGCCTCCTGAGAGCGCTTGCCAATGTTCAACCGAGACACCTCTTGGATCAGCGGCTGCAGAATTTTTCCGCTGTTTCGGTGACTTCACCGGCTCCTTCAGACGGCATTCAGCCCGGTAGCGACGCCAAACCCTCAGCTCATCCCTGATACTGATCCAGCCGCAATATATGGTAATGCCTGCCCCGAAAAGTGATATAAGTTCCATAATCCCTCCATGATCGTTATGGAGAGACTATCACGGTTATGTGACATAATACGTCGTATTCAAATCGCAATTTTCCTGGAGAGATTTCATGGGCAACCGCTATATGCAACCGCTGAGAATAACGATCCAGTGGTGCTACCTCTTTTTCGTCGTTTATCTCGGCATCCGCTTCTACCAGTTTGTCGCCGGTTTCAGGACCGGCGGGTCCTCCCAAATTGTCGCAAGGCCGGACGGCATCGAGGCATTTCTCCCCATCGCCGCACTGCTGGGGATAAAAGAGTGGCTCTTCTCCGGAAGTTTGAATCCTATCCACCCGGCTGCCGTGGTGATCCTGCTGTCTGCGCTGCTCGTCTCGCTCCTCCTTCGGCGCTCTTTCTGCTCCTGGATCTGCCCGATCGGAACAGTTGAGGAGCTGCTCTGGAAACAGGGGTTCTCCCTTTTCAAAAGAAATATCCGTTTGCCGAAATGGCTCGACAATATCCTTCGAAGCCCGAAATATCTGCTGCTTGCCTTTTTCATCTACTTCATCTTCATCAAGATGCCGATCGAGCAGGTAATTGGCTTCATCGCCTCGGACTACAACAAGATAGCCGATGCGAGGCTGCTCGGTTTCTTCCTGAACCTCTCCGGACTCCCGCTTATCTTCATACTTGTTCTCCTGCTGCTATCTCTCCCGATCAGGAATCCCTTCTGCAGGTTCCTCTGCCCGTACGGCGCCCTTTTGGGACTGTTTGCCCTGTTCTCGCCGGCAAAGGTGACCAGAGACAACAAGACCTGCGTTGCCTGCGGCGTCTGCAGCCAGTTCTGCCCGGTCTACATTCCTGTAATGGAAAAGGAGAGAGTTCATTCGCCCGAGTGCGTCGGATGCTGGCGCTGCATCAGCTACTGCCGTGCCGAGGGCGCTCTGGCAATGAAACTGCCGGGCCGGAAGCTGGCTATCCCGGGGATCATCTTTGCCCTGCTGGTTCTGATGATTTTCTGCGGCGGAACAATTGTCGGAAAGGTGACTGGGCACTGGAAGACAGCCGTAACAGTCGAAGAGTACGGCAGACTCTTGAAATAGCTGAAACCCCGGCAGGTTAGGGTAACGGGGAAGGTGTTGCGCAGCAGCAGCGAAGATGGCGGATAAAGGTCCCTATTCGTAGCGCAGAGCGTCGATAGGATTCAGCAGGGCCGCTTTACGGGCAGGGTAGAACCCGAAAAATATCCCGACAACCGCAGAAAAGAAGAAAGCCATAACGATCGACTCGACCGAGATCAGGGTTGGCCAGGAAAGAAGGTGCGAGACAACCATGGCCCCCGCACTTCCAAGGATTATTCCGGTTACCCCGCCTATCATGGTAAGGAGTACTGCCTCTGTCAGGAACTGAAGCAGTATGTCATTTTTCCGCGCCCCGATCGCCATCCTGATCCCGATTTCGCGGGTTCTTTCCGTCACCGAAACGAGCATGATGTTCATGATACCAATCCCGCCGACAATCAGCGAGATGGAGGCTACAGCACCGAGCAGAAGCGACATCGCCTTGGACGACTGTTCGGCAACTGCAAGAATTTCCGAAAGGTTGCGGGTCGAGAAGTCAGGGTCCTTGCCGTTGGTGATCCGGTGGCGCTGGTTGAGCAGGCTGTTGACCTCCTCTTCGGCCTTGGCCAGCAGCGCCTCGCTTTTGGCCTTGACCATCACTGCGCCGACCATGTTGGTATTCTGGGCGCGGACCAGGTTGCGCTGGGCAGTGCGCAACGGGACAAAGATCGAGTCATCCTGATCCTGCCCCTGGGGGGATTGCCCCTTGCGGTCGAGAACACCGATCACTGTGAAAGGTACCTTTTTAAGCCGGATGATCTTGCCGACCGGATCAGCCGAACCGAACAGGCTGTCGGCCACAGTCTGTCCCAGCAGGCAGACCTTGGCCGCCCCGTCGACATCCTGCTGACTGATGTTGCGGCCGCTGCTGATACCCCATTCGCGGATATCGAACATTTCAGGGGTGGTGCCCATGATAACGGTCGACCAGTTCATGTTGCCGTACACCGCCAGGCCGGAGCTCCGTACTGTTGGAGCGGCGATCTCGACCGAAGGACATTCGACCATGATCGCCTTGACATCGTCGCTGGTCAGGGTCTGGGCGCCGCCGGTGCCGGAGCGCAAGCCGCCGCTGGTAGTTGAACCGGGGATTACCAGGATGATGTTACTGCCGATGCTTGCAATCTGCTGGGAGATGACATAACTGGCGCCGGAGCCGACCGCCATCATGGCAATGACGGCGGCTATGCCGATGATAATGCCGAGCATGGTCAGGAAGGAGCGCATCTTGTTGGTGCGCAGGGCCCGGAGGGCTATTTTGAGGGTCTGGATAAAATCCATTATTTCGTATCCCCGATGATGAGCCCGTCGCGGAAGGTGATCCGGCGCCCGGCGTAGGCGGCCACGTCAGCCTCGTGCGTGACCATGATAATGGTGATGCCCTGCCTGTTGAGTGAGGTGAAGAGGTTCATAATCTCAACGCTGGTGGCGCTGTCAAGGTTGCCGGTCGGTTCATCCGCCAGGATCACGGCGGGGTTGTTGACCAGGGCACGGGCGATGGCGACCCGCTGCTGCTGCCCGCCCGAGAGCTGGCTGGGGTGGTTGGCCTCCTTGCCGGAAAGCCCTACCTGTTCCATGGCGGCCAAGGCTTTCTGTCGTCGCTCCTTCGAGTGGAGGCCGGCGTAAACCAGCGGGAGTTCGACATTTTCAACTGCCGGGGTGCGGGCCAGCAGATTAAACCCCTGGAAGACAAACCCCAGTTTCCTGTTCCTTATCGCAGCAAGCTGGTTAGTGTCCATGCCGCCCACATCCAGGCCGTCCAGCAGGTACTGGCCCGCAGTGGGCCGGTCGAGGCAGCCGAGCAGGTTCATGCAGGTGGATTTGCCACTTCCCGAAGCCCCCATTATTGCGACAAACTCTCCCGGATCAACCGAGAAGGAAACCCCCTTGAGGGCCTCGAACTGTTGCTCGCCCATGATGAAGACGCGGCGGATATCGCTGAGAGAAATAACGGAGCTCATCTAGAACGGTCGCCCCATTGGTGAACCGCCGGCCTTTTTCTTGCCGCTGTCGCCGCCAATCTGTTCGATGACCACTTCGTCGCCCTCTTTGAGGGTGCTTTCGACCAGTTCGATGCTGCTGTTGTTGGCGATACCGGTCTTGACCGATACTGCGACCGGTTTGTTTTCCTTGAGCATGTAGACCTGCAGGCCCTTGTCCTTGCGTCCACCCGGTTTGCCGCCCGTTTCGCGCCCGGCACCGGCGGGCTGCCCCCCGGCCTGGCGTTTCTCTTTCGGCTCATCCCCTTTGGACTTGGGTTTGAAACGGAGTGCGGACGGCGGGAGCTTGAGGACATCGTCCTTGCGTGAGACCTCGATCGAGACATTGGCGGTCATGCCCGGTTTCAGTTTCAAGTCACTGTTGTCAACGTTAACCACCACGATGTATGTGACCACATTCTGGTTGATGACCGGGGCGCTGCGGATCTGGACAACCTTGCCACTGAAGCTCTGCTCCGGATAGGAATCGACAGTAAAGGTGGCATTCTGCTTGAGCTGTATCCGGCTGATATCCGCCTCGTCAACGCTCACCTCGATCTGCATCTTGGTAAGGTCCTGCGCAATAGTGAAAAGGGTCGGGGTCTGGAACGAGGCGGCCACGGTCTGCCCTACATCGATGGCGCGGGAGATCACGATCCCGTCAACCGGAGAACGGATGATGGAGTAGCGGAGGTTTGTCTTTGCCTGCATGAGTACACCGCGGGTCTGGGCAAGGCTTCCTTCGGCAGCCTTGAGCGAGGCCTTGGCCGACTGCCAGGCGGTTTCCGATAGGTCGTAGTCGCCTTGCGATATTATCCCGTCAGCAAGCAGCTTTTTGTTACGAAGAAGAGTCCGCTCGGCATCCGCCACTGTAACCTTTGCCTTCTGAAGGTTTGCCTCGGCGTTCAGGAAGTTTCCCTGCGACTGCTCTACGGCTGCATTGAAGAGCGAAGGATCGATCTCGGCGATCGTCTGCCCTTTTTTAACCCGTGAGTTGTAGTCGACGTATAGCTTCTGGATGGTGCCGGAGACCTGGGTCCCGACCTGAATCGTTGTCACCGCGGAAAGATTGCCGGTCGCCGCAACCGTGGAGACGATAGTCCCGCGCTCCAGCTTGACGGCTTTATAGGTAATCTCCGGTTTCCTGTTTTTGAAAAAGTAAATGCCTGCAGCAGCAATCAGAAGGGCAATAACCGCGATGATGATGTATTTTTTCATGGGTGCCTCAATGACGGATAGTTTAAATTTCAGCATACCATTGAGATAATCAGTGTACCACCTTTTTTTCTCAGGGACTGCCTGGTAATAAGCGTTATGTATTAGGCGCTCGGATTTGGGTCGACTTTTGTCAATCCGATTGAGGCAAACCGCAGGCGTAGCACTAGCTACGTTGAGGATTTGACGATTAAGGAGCGGGGAAAGGCGACCTGAAGATGAGTGCATAAAAAAAAGCCCCCTGTCATCTGATGACCAGGGGGCGGTTCTTGTCCGCCCACCGCTTTAAACGGTGGGCCTGCTAGGGCAACCCTCCTTGCAGCGGGTAACCGGGCGCAACATGTAAATTGTAGTCCACATTTTCGTTTGGTCTCCTTCCGGGATTTTCTCCGTTCGTGAAGTTCCTCGAGGTACTATAAATATAATCCGCCCCAATAAGGTTGTCAACCGGAGCTGTCGATATTTTTCTTTCCCCCGAACATTCTGAGCAGTATCCCCTTGCGCACGTCGAGCGCCGCTTCAGGACAGAGTTCCCGGCAGCAGAAACAGCGGATGCAGCGGTCATAGTCGAATCTGAGATTTTTCCCCTCGATCCTGATGACACCCGGCGGGCATCCCTTCACGCAGACCCCGCAGAGCAGGCACCGGTCAGGTATCTGCTCCGGCCTGGTCGTCAGATGCTTTCTGAGCCTGTTCTTGATGAACCGGGGGAGCCCGAACTCCACATCGGACAGCGGCGGCAACCTGAACGGGGAGATATAGAGGTCCGTCGGATCAGCTCCGATAACCTCTATCTGCTCCCTGACAGAACCCGGGAGATCAAGCTTCTCTGCCTCCCGTTCGACAAAGAGCAGTTTTTTCGGAATACCGGTAATCTCTCCCGCGATCAGGTCCACTGCCACTGGATTCACCCCGGCCAGGAGCAATCCGACCTGGCGGGGATCGCCGCTCCCCGGCCCGTCCCCCTCCATTGCAGTGATCGCATCGACAATCGTCAGGTCGGGCGGCCGGATCTGGTAAATTTCCAGCAGGACCCTGGCAAAAAGTTCCCGATCAAATCCGGCCTGAAGATGCCAGGCCGGCTTGGCGGCACCGACCAGGATGCCGAAGAGGTTCTTTACCCCGCAGGTCAGAGTCATCATCTCGTGCGTCTTCAGCTTGGGAAGGTTGATGACCCGGTCGGCATCCAGATAGGGGGCCGCGACTTCAAACCTTTTGAAGATGCCTCCGGAGATCACCCCTCTGGTTTCGGAGAACTCGACCAGCTCGGCGCCGCACTCCTCAACGACCTCCAGCATCCCGGACCGCTTGGCAACCGCTCTTAGTGAGCCGAAGCCGGGTGAATCCCCGACCAGCGCGACAGCTCCGGCAGACTGGACAAGCCTGATCACCGCCCTGAGGATGGCGGGATGAGTGGTCACCGCTGCTTCCGGAGGCTTGGCCGAGAGCATGTTCGGCTTCAGGAGCACCCGCTCCCCTGGCCGGACAAATGCCTGTATCCCGCCAAGCGGAGCAAGAAGCTTTTCCAGACCGATCTCTACCAGCTCGGGATTGTATGATGCGACCTTTTCTATCGCAACCTTGTGCATGAAGGAGACTATAGCGGCCCTGATTTCTCCCTGTCAAAGGAATTGCGGCTGTTCTGGCAAATTATCCATTCTGCTGTTAGAATGTGCCCTACGCCGTAAAGGTGAGAGCCGTATCGAACGGAAACAGCCGGGGCTTCCAAAGAGAACGCTGCCCTGTTTTATCACATCGATTCGGGGCCAGCCGCCGGAAATATTGCCGTTAGTGCAGAAGCACAGGTGTTGCAGTGAGAGACGGCTCTCGCCTTTACTGCATGCAGATATCTTAGGGAGAAGCCGATGCAGCAGGAGATCGCCACCTTCATCCAGTATCTCAAAGCCGAGCGGAACGCCTCGCTCCATACGCTCGAGGCCTACGACCGCGACCTGCAGCAGTTTGCCGGCTTCATCCGGCAAGAGTTCGGGGAAACCTTCCGGATCGGGCAGATCACGCATCTGCACATCCGCCGCTACCTGGCATCCGTCCACAAGGAGCTTGCCAAGAGCAGCGTCGGGCGGAAACTGGCGGCGATCCGCTCCCTGTTCCGGTTCCTGCTCCGCCGGGGCATTCTGGAAAAGAATCCGGCCGAGCTGGTCAGCTCTCCGAAACGCGAGAAGAAACTCCCTTTCCATCTCGATATCGATGAAGTCACCACCCTCATCGAAGCTCCCGACGCCATCACCTCTCTTTCGATCAGGGACCGCGCGATTCTTGAGACCCTCTACTCATCAGGACTGCGCGTCTCGGAACTGACCGGGCTGAATATCGGCGGGGCTGATCTGTTGGCGGGCTCGGTAAAGGTTCTAGGGAAAGGGGGGAAGGAGCGGATCGTCCCTCTCGGGAGCAAGGCGGTTAAAGCGCTGGAGGAGTACCTCGATCTTCGCGGCAGCAGAGAGTTGAATGCTCCGCTGTTCCTGAATTCACGGGGGGGAAGGCTGACCCGGCGAAGCGTCGCCAGAATCGTCGACCGCTACATGATCCATCTGGAGACCATGAAAAAAGCCTCTCCGCACACCCTTAGGCATACCTTCGCCACCCACCTGCTGGAAGGAGGAGCGGATCTCCGGGCGATCCAGGAGATGCTGGGACATGCCTCGCTGTCAACCACCCAGAAGTACACCCATGTGAGTATCGATCGTCTGCTGGAGGTTTACGACAAGGCGCATCCGAAGGCAAAGGGGTAAGATCTACTTCAGCTTTTAATCATTGATAAGATTCTGGGGAGCGGTAAGCTGGCATAGCTTCATATGATTAGATGCAGGCTCAATATTAGAGAACAACACCAACCTCCTTCGTCTGTCCAAGTACCATTTCTTGCCGGAAGACCCGGCACCTGGCATAAGTTTTCCGCAACGCATTCATATTCCCACAATCTCCCTGGTGATCCGTAACACCGGCGCATAAAACCCGGCGGTAATCATCCGCTTCAATATTGTATCGGCTTTCTTGAGATCGATTGCGCCGGTCCGCACAGCCTTGATGAGAATGCCGGCCGTTCCGGTCAGCGGTATCCCCAGACGCACCGCTTCACATCGCGCCACCCGGTCGTCACAGGCAAATACATACCCGCGCTGTGCGGCAAGCGCCAGACAAGACGACTCGCCATCGCCGAGAGAAACCGATATCCGCGCAAAAAGCTGCCGCTCCGCGGGCGTTGACAGATCGTCCTGTCGCGGCCAGCCATCCGATGAAAGCTGGACCAGCGGTTCGAGAGCAGTATGCCCCTGACGCAAGCCGCGCAAGACCTCCGCAACTACAAAGCCGGAACAACAGGCGTTAGCGGGATACATCTTCCGCAGCAACTCCAGTTGACCGGCTTTGGCAAAATTACTTATTACCATGGTATCAAAAATGACATCAGGCATTGGCGGCATCTGCCATGATTTCGTCCTCACCTTGAACCAGCTGCTGAATGCCCCGCTCCTTCAGATAACTCTGCGCGGTGAGCGGATCGACCCCCAGGGATTGCGCCAGCTTGCCGAGGCTGATGAAACCCTCCCGGTAGGCGGCGAGCGCTACCTGGTGGCGGCGCTCCACCGTATCGGTCGTAATTGTGCTGTCAATGGCATCACGCACCAGTTCCCCCAAAGTGCGGTGCATGGAAGTTGCCATCTGCTTCAAGGTTATATGTTGATGGGGGGTCAGCATGACATTTGTTCTGATCATTGGCACCTCGCATATGTGTAACTTGATGTACTTATTGTATTGCGGAACAGCTGCACAGTCAAGCAAAACAAAGGATGGCTACCGCGTCTTCCGTCTCACATCTCACGCCTTACAGCCCATACCGGTACGCCGCGGCGCAGCTCCCCTCGCTCGACACCATGCAGGCGCCGACCGGGTTCTCGGGGGTGCAGGACTTGCCGAACAAGGCACACTCCTGCGGCGCCATCTTCCCTTTGAGGATCTCCCCACAGGAGCAGCCGGGATGCTCTTTTGTCGGCTCTACTTCGACCGGCAGCATCTTTTCCGCATCGAAGCGGCGATACTCTTCCCGCAGCGACAGCCCGCTGCCCGGGATGACGCCGACCCCCCGCCAGGCGACGTCGGAGGGTATGAACATCTTCTCAAGCATCGCCTGCGCCTTCAGGTTCCCTTCAGGACGGACAACCCTGCGGTACTGGATCTCGACCCTGCTCTCCCCGGCAAGCACCTGTTCTGCCAGCATCAGAATCCCCTGCAGCATGTCCGCCGGCTCGAAGCCGGTGATCACGCAGGGGGTATGGTAAGTTTCGGCCAGCGGACTGTAGGCCTCCGCGCCGATAATGGCGCTCACATGGGCAGGACAGATGTAGCCGTCTATGCCGATCTCCGGATCTGAAGCGAGAACCTGCATCGGGATCGGGATCGTCTTGTGCGAGGCAAGGACGAAGTAGTTCTCAAGCCCCTGAGCCTCTGCAGCCAGAATGCTCCCGGCAACGGTCGGCGCGGTCGTCTCGAAGCCGACCCCGAGGAAGACCACCTTCCTGTCCGGGTTTCTTGCCGCAATCGCCACCGCGTCGAGCGGCGAATAGACGATCCTGATATCCGCTCCTTTGGCCCGCTCCTCCATCAGCGAGGAGCTCGAACCCGGAACCCGCATCATGTCCCCGAAGGTCACGGTAATCACATCAGGCAGCCGGCAGATCGCAATGGCCCGGTCGAGATAGTCATTCGGGGTGACGCAGACGGGGCAGCCCGGTCCGGAGATCAGCCGGATCTCCGGCGGCAGCATCACCCGGAGACCAAAGCGGTAGATCGCCATGGTATGCGTACCACAGACCTCCATGAAGGTCATGGTCCTGTTACAGCCAGAAACGAGCCTGCGAATACGCTCTGCAAGCCCCTGCACCAGCTCTTTCTGGCGGAATTCATCCTGGTAGTTCACACAACCTCCTTATCTAGCGACCTGAATCAGTGCTTTGAATCAGTGACGGTGAGAGCCGTATCGAAGGAAACAGCCGGGGCTCATCGCCGCCTATTCAGGATCAATCTTATCTGCCGGACAATCTGTGCAAACCAACCTGCAATCAACAGTTATGTAAAAGCAGAGGTGTTGCAGTGAGAGACGGCTCTCACCGGCACTGATTCAATCACTGCATATCCTCTTCCGAGAAGACTTCCCTCATCATCCTCAGCGTCTCTACTGCCTCTTCCTCATCCAGCTTCGAGATCGCAAACCCGGCATGAATGATCAGATAGTCGCCGATCCTGACCTCGTCCCCAAGCATCATGATGCTGGCGCTTCGCCTGACACCGTCAACTTCGGCAACGATATCATCCCCGTCAATACTTACCACCTGCATCGGAACACCTACGCACATACCTGACTCCTCCCTGCAATCATTGCCTGTCCAAGGGCAAGCCCCCCATCGTTGGGCGGGACAAGCCTGTGAGTGAATACCCTGAAACCGTCTGTTTCGAGCAGGGTGAGAAGCTCCTCGCTGAAGAGCCTGTTCTGGAATACCCCGCCGGAAAGTACGACCCTGTCCAGCCCGCTATCGAGCCTTATCTCCCTGCAGAGAGCCGCGGAAGCCGCTGCCAGGGAGTGGTGGAAAGTCGCCGCGATATCGGAGCGCTTCCGCCCGGCCAGACAGTCATCCACCATGCTTCTCATCGTCGGCAGCCAGTCGAGAATCAGGCCGTCAGTTCCGGGAAGAATCCCGAAAGCGTAAGGCTCTCCGCAGCTCCCCCGTTCCGCTTCCCCTTCCAGTTCAATCGCCGCCTGCCCTTCGTAACTCATCTTCACCCTGACCCCCAGAATCCCGGCAACCGCATCGAACAGGCGGCCGCAGCTTGAGGTCAAGGGTGAGTTTATCCTTTTTCCCAACATCTGCAAAAATATTTTCTGCTGCTCCTTTTCGATCCCCTTGACAGCTTCAAGCGGCAGATCGAAAAGGCCATCCCCGTAAAGCTGAAACAGCACCGAAAGCGCCATCCGGTAAGGCTCCCGCGCTGCAGCATCCCCTCCCGGCAGCCTCATCTCCCTCAAGTGGCCGGCCCGTCTGAACCCCGAATAGCCGCCGGTCAGGAACTCTCCCCCCCAGATGCTTCCATCAGATCCATACCCGGCGCCGTCGAAAATAATGCCGATGACCTCGCCATCCAGACGGTTCTCTGCCATGCAGGAGGCCATGTGGGCATGATGGTGCTGGACCGCGATCTTCGGCAAGGTCTGAGCGCCGGCAACAAGGGTCGAAACATAGTCGGGATGGAGATCATGGGCCACGACCTCTTCCTTTATAGCAGTGAGCCTTTTCAGCCCGGAAATAGCACCCTCGACAGATGCCAGGGTCGCCGGGCTCTTTAGGTCGCCGATGTGACGGCTCATGAATCCCCGCTCGCCGCCGGCCAGGCAAACTGCAGCTTTCAGCTCCCCGCCAAGAGCAAGGACGCTCCTTGAAATCATGGGAATCAGGACCGGCCGGGGGACATAGCCGCGCGACCGGCGCATCATCAGCGGATGGGTACGGAAAACCCTGATCACCGAGTCGTCGCACGGCGCATGAATCTCCCGGTCGTGAGTCAGAATCAGGTCGGCGATCCCAAACAGTTCTCGTAACGCATCATCATCCCGGTAGAGGATGGGCTCGTCGGAGATATTCGCGCTGGTCATCACCAGTGCCGGCAAGTTACCGCCAAAAAGCAGGTAGTGTAAAGGCGACGAGGGGAGCATGATCCCCAGGTAGTCGTTGGCCGGGGCAACCTCCCGGGCAATACCGTTCCCCTCCCTTTTGCGCAAAAGCAGTACCGGGCGCTCCGTACCTGAGAGAAAACGTGCTTCGAGGGGGCTAACATGAGCAAGCTCCTCCACCCTTTGAAGCGAGTCGGTCATGATCGCAAACGGCTTTTCGTCCCGCCTCTTCCGCCGGCGCAGCTCCCGGACTGCCGCACCATTGAACGGGTCCACGGCCAGATGATAGCCGCCGATCCCCTTGACCGCAACAATCTTGCCGTTCTTCAATGCAATGGTCGCTCCGATCAAGGGGTCCTGGTCGGCAATGGTACCATCGAGATGAAGTAACTTCAAAGTTGGGCCGCAGACCGGGCAGGCAATCGGCTGGGCATGAAAGCGCCGGTCAGCAGGATTTTCATACTCTTTCAGGCAGTCGCTGCACATTTTGAATGCCGACATCGTGGTGCTCGGACGGTCGTAGGGGGTTTCGGTGATGATCGAATAGCGCGGTCCGCAGTTGGTGCAGTTGATGAACGGATACCTGAAGCGCCGGTCAGCGGGGTCGAACAGCTCTTTCAGGCAGTCGGGGCAGACATCGCAGTCCGGAGAGACCAGCGTGCTGCCGCCGTTGCTGCTGCTACCCACGATGCTGAAGCTGCTTTCGGCATTTAGCGGGACATTCGAGGTGACGATGGAGGAGACATGCGAGAGTGGCGGCGCTTCCAGCTCCAGGGCCTCCCTGAAGGACTCCAGGGAGGCCTCTTCTCCCTGCGCCTCGATCAGAACGCCTTCGGAACCGTTCTGCACCCAGCCGCTCAGATGAAAACGCTCTGAAAGGCGGTAGACAAAAGGCCTGAAGCCGACCCCCTGGACAATGCCGCTTATTTTGATCCGGAGACGTTTAATAGTGGCTCCTGAAAACCCACCTGCAGTTGAATGTTGCCGGAATGAGTGCCTTGGGGCTGTTTCGTCGCGATTCTTGCGAAATAGAGCGTAAACAGCAGATATTGTCTGAGCGAAGCGAGTTTATCTGCTGTAGCGAAATGAGCTTAGAATCGCAGAAACAGCTCCGCAGCACGAATGCAGGCGGCATTCAACTGCCGCCCGGAAACAAAAAAGCCCTCTGTTCGAGGGCTAGTATAACCTGTAGCTATTGATTGCCGCAATCAACTTTCATGAGAGCCAAGCGCATGCACTTTCATAAGGTTTGTCGAGCCTCTGCTTTCCAGAGGAACCCCCATGGTAATGACGATAATGTCTCCGACTTTGAAGCCGGTCTCCAGGAGTGTCTTTTCAACCAGCGAGATCTGCTGGTCGGTATTGCTCATCGCTCCGACAGGTTGCGACCTGACCCCCCAGAAGAGAGACAGCCGACGACGGATCTCCTCGGAGGGGGCAAAGGCAATGATCGGAAGCTGGGGCCTGTATTTGGCAATGAGGGCCGCAGTACTCCCTGACTGGGTGAAAACGACAATTGCCTTGGCATTAACTGCAGCTGCCGCATAACATGCCGCCTCTGCCACAGCGCCGGCGACAGTACTCCCCTGGTGTTTGCCGGCCAGAGCCGGTATTTGCCACAGGGTGCTTCTTTCGACATCACAGGCGATCTTGACCATTGTCCTTACGGCCTCGACCGGGTAAGCGCCGGAGGCTGTCTCCCCCGAGAGCATGACCGCATCGGTGCCATCCATTATCGCATTGGCAACATCGGAAGTCTCGGCCCGGGTCGGACGGGGATGTAGGATCATCGACTCCAGCATCTGGGTCGCGGTGATGACCGGCTTGCCTGCCTCGTTGCAGGCCCGGATGATCTTTTTCTGGATCAGCGGCACCTTTTCCGCGTTTATCTCGACCCCCAGGTCTCCCCGGGCAACCATGATGGCATCGGTGACCTTCAGAATGGCGGCAAAATTCCGGATGGCTTCCGGTTTCTCTATCTTTGCAACAACAGGTATGGAGAGGCCGTGAGCCTTGATAATTTGCTTGAGCTCCTCGACATCCTCTGCCTTCCTGACGAACGAGAGTGCGACGTAATCCACCCTCTTCTCAAGGCAGAATGCCAGATCCTTGCGGTCCTTTTCCGTAAGGGAAGGGCTGGAAACGTTCACGCCTGGAAGGTTTATCCCTTTCAGATCCTTGAGTATCCCCCCCTCGATCACCGTGCAGTGTACGGTATTGCCGCTCACAGAGTGCACCTTGAACTCTATAAGCCCGTCGTCAAGGAGTATCCTCGAACCCTGCTTTACATCACTCGGGAGTGACTGGTAGATCGTTGATATAAGACCTTTACGACCAAGCACCTCCTCCGTAGTTATGGCGATATCGTCACCTTTACGTAGCGGAAGAGCTCCGTTCTCCATCCTCCCGGTCCTGATCTTTGGCCCTTGCAGATCCGCAAGTATGCCGAGCGCTTTTTTCCTGCGTTCTGCAACTGTCCTGATTATGTCTATCACTCCGGCTTTATCATTATTCGAACCGTGGGAAAAATTAAGCCTGAAGATGTCGACACCTGCGTCAACAAGCCTGGTAATCTGTTCGACCGTTGAGCTGGAAGGGCCCAACGTCGAAACTATTTTCGCTTTTCGTCCCTGCTTTACCATATGGCTCCTGGGGTCTCACTAATGGTGGAACTTTCCTTTGAGACTCTTGTGTGCGGAGTCGGGCGAATTGTGGCACTCAAAACAGGTAAGCTCGTCGACTTTCTGCTTCTCCTGAAGGGATGCCGGTCTTTCTGTCCGCGGCATCAGACTCTCCGGGGTCTGGAACGAGGCCCCGTGCAGATCACTGGTAAGATCGGCCGGCTTGTATGAAACCTGCCAGTTTGCAGAAATCGGGACTTTATGGCACTCATCGCAGCCGCCGGGAGGAGGAATGGCGCGCCAGGCCGTAAACATGGCGCATGCGGAAAGCATATAAAGAGTCCCCGCAAGAAACAGGGTAGCAAGCTTCATTTTCCCTCCAGACATACTTTAGATTCCCCACTTGTAATCGAGATACTTCCTGGTCTGCTCATATCCCTGAGCATAAAGGAATTTCCTGTCGTTAAGTGAAAGAGAGAACGTCGAGGGGGAAATCTCTGCACAGTAGATGACGATGGTATCCTTCCATTTTCCGCCCTTGAGGAATTCCTTCTCCTGCGCGTGCATGGAAAAGGTCAGCATCTCATGAAAGTATCGCAATATTGAAAGAGTGCCGCTGCCATTCCTCTTGAGCGTCCTTTTGGACATCATCTTCAGAACCAGCACCTTCTTATTCCGGTCCATTCTTCCCTCGACAACACCTGACATCAGTGAGCCGTCTACCAGAGCGTACTCTTTACCGGAATATGAAAGCCTTTTGTACCCGAAAACTCCCGGGACCAAAGACGAAGCAGCTGCCGCCGCAGAAACCTTGAGATCCGGAAAACGCTCTGCCGAAAAGGTCACTGGTCGATACTGCAGCATATCCGTAGCGACTATCTCGAGAGGAATTTTCATACGCTCGGAAAAGAGAACTGAAGAGAGTTGCTCGTCTATCCACTCTTCAAGACGGTCGCCGCAGCAGAGTCCGTACCCTCTCACCATGGACTTGAAGCTTACATCCTTGAACTGTTTGGTGTCGAGTTCAAGCGTCTTGTCCATAATCTCGGCCGGAGAACACCCGAAGGCGTACATTGCGGATATGATCGAAGCAGTCGAAGAGGCCACCACCTTTGTGACATTCAGACCGATCTCATCAATAGCCTGAAGAGCCCCGATGAATGCCGGAAAGCGGATTCCACCTCCTACCAGCAACAGTGTGACCGGCTCTTGAGCGGTTTTAACAGGAACAAGATTTTCGTTTATCATCTGGATTGGTTTACTCTCGCAGTTATTGTCAGTATAATTCATATGAATCTGTTGTCAAACCCGTCAATGAAGCACGTCATAGACATTAACACAGGCTGTCTCAACCGTTGGGAGACCTACTCAACCCGCTTTATCGATATGGCGCTAGCACCCTTATCGAACATGCCCTCCTTCTTGACCACCTCGGCAAGCAGAAGCTCCTTATTGCCTTCATCGTACTGATAGTCGGAGAGATAGTTCTGGCTGAGCCTTGTATGCCATAGCTCGTCAAGCGAAGCGCCGTTCCATTTGAATGCGTAGATCGAGTTTTTCGTGAATGAGCGGCTGTCCCCTACCATAAAGAAACCCTCGTTTTTCGGGATTATGATATCACCTGACTTTGTAACTGTTATTCGCTGCTCCAGGAAACTCCTTCTGAACTTGCTTCCGGTAACTCTTTCATTCTGGGAATTATCCCTTAAAAAGAAGTTTTCCGAACCTCCGTATTTGTCACTCCCTTTCCAGAGAACATCTCCTTTGCTATCGTAAACAATCAAATAATTATCAGGATGAATGACAATGAAGAGTGATTCTCCTTTCTGATCTGAAATCTGGTTACAATTGAATATATTGGCAAATCTCGGGAGTTTGAGCTGATTATCAAATTTAAACGAATTTCCGTTTTTTACTACTTCATACAATCCGCCATAATAATCATCATCACGCCCCATCTCCTGGGCGTAAACCTTCTTTGTGCCTCCTTTAAGACTCATGGCTCTAAAAAAATACGGTAGCGCCACTGCGATTCTTCTGAAGCCGCCGTTTTCGATCAGATAAACCCTGGATGAAAGCTCCTCCCCGTGGAATATCGTAACATAAAGCTCAGAAATACCATCACCGTCAAGATCCGCAGTATCGATCGCGACAATCCTCTCGTTTTCGCCAAAATCCTTCAAGGAGTTAAGCAGCTTCAACTCCTTGCCCTGACTGTAAAGCCTGATCTCATGGTTAAGAGCAGCTACGATCTGCCGCTCACCGGAATTTTTGTCAGACACCTCTGCCACACCAACTATTACACCTTCGAGGCGCTGACCTATCATACCGTTATCAATAACTTTAGTCGTTGCAGCCTCCGGCTTGATGATGTCGGCCTCACTTTGCTTGGAAATCATCGGTTTTGCACGAACGATTACAGGTGGAAGGGGCGGTACAGATGCGGCGGGAGAAGGCGGTACAACCGGTGCAGTTGCCAATGAATTCCCGCTCTTTGCTATCACTGCATCAATTTTTTGCGAAAGCTTTGTGATTGCCGGAATTATTTCGTCATTCGATTCCCCCTGTTCGAAAGCTCTCCCAAGAACCTTTCCGGAGCTGTCGGTAATTCTTGCATCAAGGCTGAACACCTTTCCCAAGGTGATATATGTACCTGTGACCGTCAGATCAGATCCCTCGCCGGATTCGACGATCTGCACAGAATCACTCTCAAGCCGTGAAGCGAGCAGCGATTGAAGTGTACTTTTCAGATCGTCCCTGCTTGACGAGCCAGTAACCTTGAATTCAGCGACAGTGATCTTAAGTTTTGCAGCATGGGCAAGAGTTACCGGAAACAGCAAGCTCAGTAGAGCAAATACGGCCAAAGATCTTTTCACAAAAGCTCTCCTTCATTGAATATGAATCTAGTTACTACTAATCTTTTACAGCCGGGGAAGCTCGCCTGTCAAACTAAAAGGGCGGACCTTGCGGCCCGCCCTTTGGGTACATCGATAGTCAGAAAGACTAGAATGCGTAGTCAACTCTTACAAAAGTTGCGTATGGGTTAACTGCTGTAGTTTTGGTAGGGCCGGCGTAGAAGCCGAGACCACCATCAGCGACAGCATTTTTAGCACCATCGCCAAGCATAGCATAAGCGCCGTTGAGGCTGACAGAGAGGCTGTCATACAGCTTGTAACCGACAGTTGCGTTGAGCTCTGTACCGATATCTCCCTTCTCAGTTCCGCGCTTCTCAGCAACCTGGGCATAACCTGCGTTTGCGGCATAGAAAACTTTTCCTGCTGCGCCGTCATACCCGGCAAACACGCCAAGAAGACCGCGGCCACCTTTTGTCAGGTCATTGGTACCGATAGATGTCGAGGTATTGATCGTTGCACCGTTACGAATGAGCAGCCACATGTTGGATGCGCTGAAGTAGCTGGTTGTTCCACTGGAAGCAATCTGCTGCCAGCCGTTATACTTGTCAGTACCGGCAGCATTCTTTTCGCCGGAAAGGTAGAGGGTGGAGAAATTCACGTTACCCGGACCGGCCTTAACCTTGGCAACTACGCCAGCCGAATAGGCAGAAAGGTCCCTTGTAGCATTGAACTCGCCGAACTGATAGGCAGCGAATGCGTTAATTGCAGCAGGACCAGCTTTAGCTGCAGCATTCAGACCGAGGGTGTGAATAAGACGTGCAGCAGGCAGTCCCGAACCGGCAGGAGCTGCTCCGTTAGCATCGAGGACACCGGTTACAGAGTCCTTGGTTACGAGGTAATAGCTGCCGCCAACCGTGATGTCCTTGTTGAGCGCAGCCTTGATATCAACTGTCGTGAAATCCGTAGATTTTTTACCGATTGGATAAGCTATGTTGCCGCCATTCGTCGTTCCTGCCGCTGCTGCTACGTTGTCCTGGTTAGTCCTGAACCAGCCCAAGGATGGCGTCAGGATGCCGAATTTACCGGTCGCGACAACGCCGGCGCCGTCAAAGTTGCCGAAAACGCCCTGATAGTTGTCATTGAATGGCTGGATACCGAGCTTTACGTTAAGAGGGGCTGCAACATTGAAGTCGAGATAGACGTTTTTGGTTTCAATTGAGATACCGTCAGCATCTAGCACACCTGCATCAGTTGAATATCTGTATTTCGCATCGTTTTTACCGCCAAAAAGAGAATCAAGTTCGAAATGTGTTACCAGTTTGAGATCGTCGCTCGCCTTGGCAATATACTGGAGACGGGCACGCTGTTCGATGTAATTACTGTTCTGACTGGCTGATCTTTGATTTTCGTTGAAAGTGCCGCCGCCGCTATAGACGTTGCTGACATACCCGAAAGACCTGTACATGCCATGGAACTCGTTTTCAAATGCAAGTGCCGGAACTGCAGCTGCAGCTACCATAGCTGCGGCGCCTAATACAATCAAACTTTTCTTCATTGTCCTTCCTCCTCTTATGGTTGATGTAAACATCCTTGAATAAAAGAATCTGTAAATGGATCGACTGCGCTCTCATCACCACCTTTCAGATAGATTTTAACTCCGGGGAAATCGCCAAAAATCGAAAAAAGCCCTGAAAGTCCGCCCGGAAACGGGCAGACTCACCAAGGCTTTAGTTAAATCTTCAGATTGTCACCTGCTGCCATTCTAAGCATTGACACCCTTTAACAGATTTTGCCGTAAAATACATTATTAATCAAAAATTTGTCAAGCTTCTAAATTTGAAACAAAAAATATCGACAGCTATAGACCCTTGAATAATGCACGGGAACAGAGGTCATTTTAAAAAGCTTGTCCCATAATATGAATTTTCAAACTCATGTCAAGAAAATTTTCAAACGGCGTTACAAAATTAATCTCCTGCCTGACACAATTCCGTCAACACCCCATGACTGCTCTTTGGATGGATGAAAGCGATAAGTGCTCCGTGAGCTCCATGTCGGGGATTTTCATCAATCATCCGGCACCCTTCCGAGGCAAGCTTCGCAATAGCCGCGCTGATGTCTTCGACCTCATACGCTACGTGGTGGATGCCCTGGCCGTTCTTCTCCAGAAACTTTGCCACCGGGCTATCAGGTGATAACGGCTCCAGCAGCTCGATCTTTGATTCTCCGACACAAAGCATCGCCACCCGCACCTTCTGCTCCGGGACATCTTCCTTCCCCACGAACTTCATTCCCAGCTGGTCACGGTAAAAAGGGATTACAGCATCTATGGATTGCACTGCAATGCCGATATGGTTAATTTTCTGCAACACTTTTGACTCCTTTTACAGGACTACCGTCTCCTGATGCTTTCCGAACACCCCCCGGAAGACATCCGCAATTTCGCCAAGGGTAGCATAGGTCTTGACCGCTTCCAGAATAGGGGGCATGAGATTGCCGGTCCCTCTGGCAGCAACTTCCAACCGGGCAAGAGATGCCTTCACCGCGGCATCATCACGTCCGGCCTTCATCGCCCCCAGTGATTTTTTCTGGGAGATCTCCACCTCTTCCTTGACTTTCAGCAGCTCCGGCATCGGCTCGTTCTTTACTGTGAACTTGTTCACCCCGACAATGATCAGGTCGCTCGTCTCGATTCCCTTCTGATAAGCATAGGCGGAATCCTGGATCTCTTTCTGCTGGAAGCCGCGCGAAATTGCCTCTACCGCACCGCCGAGCTTGTCGATCTTCTCGATGTAATCCGTTGCAGCCTTTTCAATCTGATCGGTCAGCGACTCAATCAGAAAGGATCCTGCCAGAGGGTCAATGGAATCGGCAACGCCTGATTCGTACGCAATCACCTGCTGGGTGCGCAGGGCAATCCGGACAGAATCCTCTGTCGGAAGCGCCAGGGCTTCGTCACGCGAGTTGGTATGAAGAGACTGTGTTCCGCCCAGCACTGCTGCCAGCGCCTGCATCGTAACCCTCATGATGTTGTTGTCGGGCTGCTGAGCGGTCAGCGTACAGCCGGCGGTCTGGGTATGGAAGCGAAGCATCTGGGACTTGGGATCTTTTGCCTTGAACCTCTCCTTCATGATTTTTGACCACATCCTGCGGGCAGCACGGAATTTTGCGACCTCTTCGAAAAGATTGTTGTGTGCATTGAAGAAGAAGGCAAGCCGCGGCGCGAACTCATCTACATCCAGTCCCGCCTTGATTGCCGCATCAACGTAGGCGATGCCGTCGGCAAGTGTGAAGGCAACCTCCTGTACTGCACTGGAGCCGGCTTCACGGATATGGTAACCAGATATGGAGATCGTGTTCCACTTGGGTACATGATCCTTGCAGTAGGCAAAGATGTCCGTGATGATACGCATCGACTCCTTGGGAGGGTAGATGTAGGTACCGCGAGCCATGTACTCTTTCAGGATATCGTTCTGAATCGTGCCGGAGATCTTGTCGGCCGAGAACCCCTGCTTTTCGGCAACGGCAATATACATGCAGAGAAGGATGGCAGCAGTGGAGTTGATAGTCATGGAAGTCGATACTTTGTCGAGCGGTATCCCGTCGAAGAGAATCTCCATGTCGGCAAGCGAGTCGATTGCCACGCCGACCTTGCCGACCTCTCCCTGACTCATGCCGTGGTCGGAATCGTACCCCATCTGGGTAGGAAGGTCGAAAGCCACTGAAAGCCCGGTCTGACCAGCCTGAAGAAGGTATTTGTAGCGTTCGTTCGACTCCTTGGCGGTACCGAAACCGGCATACTGCCTCATTGTCCAGAAGCGACCCCGGTACATGGTCGGCTGGACGCCACGGGTGTAGGGGTACTCTCCGGGAAGGCCGAGCTCTTCTTCGTAGCCGGGGTAGTCGAAGCCGGGGGTAAAGCATCGCTCCATCTCGATATTAGAACTGGTCAGAAACTCTTTATTGCGTTCAGGGGCTTTTGCTATGTTTTTTGCCACCATCTTTTCGTTCCAGAGCTTTTTCTTTTCATCAATAATCGTCATTCCTCTCTCCTTGCCCTCACATTAAATCTGCTGCTTTTCAGAGCACAGCCTTTACGATTGCCAGCACCTCTGCATTGATCTCCTCCTCAGGCCTGCCAGCAGATGCATTTACACACTTTCCGTTCCAGCGGTGAAGTTCTCTGATATAGAAATTCCTCACCTGCTTGTAATAATCGATCCCCCCTTCATGATGAATCTGGAGGATATCCTCGATACGCTCGCAAGCCTCTTCAGCCGGGACATCAAAGAAAATGGTAAGATCCGGGAAGATCTCGTCTCCGAAAAGGAATCCTCTCGAAATCTTTTCCAGGTGACGGAGCACGTCAAACTGTCGTGTTGAACCGTTTACCCACGCATTTGCCAGAGAAGAGATGCTGGACTGCTTGCAGAGAACGATCTTGTCATCGTCCAGTGCCGGCCGGACTATCTTCTGGAAGATCTCTGAGCGAACCGCCCCTTCAAAAAAGAAATCTGCACGGGAGTCTTCACCGAACGGCCAGTTAAGAAGATTCGCGATCCCAAGCTCCTGTGCACGGCCTGAATCCGGATTAGCACATTCGACAACGTTATAACCGAGATCGACCAGTCCCTTGTGGAGGGCTACTATTCCGGCCTTAACCTGCGGTCCGGAACCGTTGATTCCTTCAATAACGATAAATTTTCCTTTTCTCACAGTATCCTCCTGTTCAATAGTTTATTTTAACTATAACTCCAACATAGATTGACCCCGCCATTTCGGGCAGGGTCAGTCGGCACAACATTCATCTGTCACGGCTGGAGCCCTGAATTATTATATAACGGCCTTGAGATACTCGGCGGTCCTTTCTCTCTTCTCTTTTTCAATCTCCTTAGGATCGACCTCGACAAACCTCTCATCAGGAGTAACCTTGAAGAGCGGCTGCCCCTTCTGGACTATGGAGCCATCAGCACCCTGCATGATAATCTTGTCGATTGTTCCGGAAAAAGTAGCCCGGACAGTGTTGAACATCTTCATGACTTCGATGATGTAAAGCGCCTGCCCTTTCTCGAAGTGCATCCCCTCACTTACGAACGCCGGAAGCCCCGGGCCCTCCTGTCCGTAATACATACCGCCGCAGATGGAGACTATCTCATCAGCCTTTGTCGATGGTGGCGGGACAAGGAGCTTCTTCATCCGTACCTGGAGCTCTGTATCATTGAGGTATTCAGGAATGGTAACTTCAAGATCTTCCTCAATCCTGAAATCCCAGAACTTCACATTTCCGGCAAGCAGGTAGAGCATACTGAAGAGCTCAAGCCCTGATTCGAATCCGAAGTGAGCAGACTGTATCTGGCTCCACTCCTCTGCGCTGTAGCCGCCTTGGGGCTTTTCTTTGGCAAGGACATCAGAAAGCTTGTAGAACTCATGCATCCCGAGATTGAACTTTTCGGAAAGTGTTGAATAAAAGCGCAGTCCTTTCTGGAGAAGCTCGTTGTCATGCCCCCAGATGACCTCTGCAGCAGGCGCTTTCGGATCGAAGGACATATTCAGGTATTCGTAGGTATCCGCGAGGAGCACAAACGGATTATCCCGTAACACAACCGTCCCCTTCTCTATGGCAAAATTGTTCCTGTTGATTGAAAGCCACCCCGAAAGAAGGTGCGGATCCTCCAGCAGCTTGTCCATCGGGCGTGTGACCAGCGTCCCCTTGCGATCGATTATGGCTGACATATCCTTGCCCGGCTTCGGATCATCGGGGAACTGCTCTGCCATCTTCTTGGCATAGGCTTTTTTCATCTGAATGAAAGCATATACCGTATCTATTTTCGATGCCTCCTCCTTCAGAAGACCCATGAGAGTCAGATATGGGACGACAAAGCGGGTTGTCGGCTTGGCCATGACATTCTGGCCGAGGAACCAGTTGACGAGACCATAGTGAAATTCGAGGTTAGTTGCCACGTCGACACCACGCAGGGTGGTCTTGCCGAGCACCCTGGACAGGTGCTTGTAGCTGTCAAGCCTGTCCTCACCCTTGGTCAGAAGGAGTGCGATATTGGAGTCATACGCCCCGGCGACCTTGTAGCGCATGAACATGCCCGTATCAGGATTTACCAGGCTTATCCCCTGGTCGTCCCGAATCTCACCCTCTATAGGTTTGGACCAGTAGCGGATCATGCCGCCGGCGTGGGGAGAGAGTGAACTGTCGGTAGCATTCAGACGAGCCTCTGCAGCTGCACCGAAACGCGGAATTCTCTCGGGCTTCGGAAGGCTCATCTTGTGGCGCGCGAGGAGAGCCATCGCCTCGACCAGCGATTCGACAACGAAGAAATCCTTCTTGTCCTTGGGATTGGTGAACTTGAGGGAGTAGCAGAGCTCCGACACCCGGTGCTCGACCTGGATCCTGGTGTTCACCTCCATGAAAAAGTAGCGGTCGCGGTCTACGATGCACTCGAATGTGGATGCCGAGTCAAGCCCAACCGCCACGCCGAATTTAGTGGAATCATCCTCCATCCTCTTGAGGACACTGAGGTCGCTCTCAAGCGCCTTCACTTCGGACTTCTTCCCTGCCTTCTTCGCCTTTTCGATGGCAAGCGCAAGGCTTTCCTGGGTCACAGAGATCTCAAGAAGCTTCTGCTCGTGCATCTGGAGTGAGCAGTCACGACCGCCCAGCGATACGCACCACTCGCCATTACCGAGAAGCTGAATCTCGTTGTGCCTTGTCTGCTCGATATTGAGCTCGACCAGAACGTTCTTGTTGTCGCCAATGCCGTTTGCTTTGACCTCGTTCAGTATCTCGCGAACAAGAGTCGGGGCATCTGCAGCAGCTTCGGCAATCTGCTTG
>JBGQLM010000059.1:0-24466 GCA_041500085.1 Geobacteraceae bacterium | reverse complement strand
CCGAGTTCAACCTCCTGGTAGTTCTTGTAGCTGGCCCGCTCCCGGCCATGAACCTCGGCCTGGTGGGCACGGGGGACGGAATCGAGCCAGGGGACCTGCTCGTTCTTGTCGTAGACCGGAAAATTGGTGAGGATATCATCCATCAGTTCGTCATCGGTGATATAGGCCTTCCCTTCTTCAAGCCAGCGCTGGATAACCCGGGCCGCGCGGTGGGCATTGCCGACACAGGCCACGACGGTCAGCGGCCCGATTTCGGCGTCTCCGCCGGCGAATACCCCGTCCATGTCGGTGATCAGTATCCGGGCAAGCTCGTTCCCCATGCCGTCTTTCAATCCCTTGCCGTCCGCTCCTTTAAGGGGGACATACTTGGTGACGATGGTGTTCCACTTGGTAATGTCGATCCCCATGTCCGGCGGAATGAAGGAAAGGTCGGGATCCTGTCCGATGGCCGGGATAACCGTGTCGCATTCGACCACAAACTCGCTGCCGGGGATCGGCTCGGGGCGGCGGCGACCGGAGGCGTCGGGCTCGCCCATCGCCATCCTGACGCTTTCGACACCGATGACCTGGTTAGTCTCATCGACGATGATCTTGGTGGGAAGAACCTGGAATTCGAACTTGACCCCTTCTTCATCGGCGCCGTCCACTTCCCAGACGTCGGCCGGCATCTCCTTGCGGGAGCGGCGGTAGAGAAGTGTCGAAACCTCGGCCCCCTCGCGCAGCGCGACCCGTACGCAGTCGATGGCGGTGTTGCCGCCGCCGACCACGCAGACCTTCTTGCCCATGCCGGTCGGAATTCCCATGTAGGCCTCGCGGAGGAAGTCGATACCCCCCTTGAGGAACCCGTTGTACCCCTTGTCCTCTCCTTCTACGCCCATCGGCTTGGAGCGGTGGGCGCCGGGGGCGAGAAAGACCGCGTCGTATTTCTGCTTCAGTTCGGCAAGCGAGATGTCTCGGCCTACCCGGGTGTTGTAGATGATCTCCACCCCCATGGCGGCGATGATGTCGATGTCGCGCTGGAGGATGTGGCGCGGCATACGGTAGGCGGGTATGCCGACGGCGATCATGCCGCCGCCGAACCCTTCGGGGAGCGCCTCGTAGATGGTGACCGGATACCCTTCCAGGGCCAGGTAGTAGGCTGCCGCCACACCTGCCGGGCCGGCGCCGACCACGGCGACCGTATTCTCCTTGCGCGGCTTCGGCTGCATCGGCGGCTGCATCTGGTGCTGCCACTCGTAATCCGAAGCAGAGCGCTTGAGGATCATGATGCTGATCGGCTCGTCCACCTGCTTGCGGCGGCAGGCGGTCTCGCAGGGATGGGGACAGACACGGCCGCAGACCGAGGGAAGCGGCATGTTCTCGCGGACCACTTCGAGGGACTCGTCGAAGCGGTACTCCTTGATTGCCTCGATGTAGGCCGGGATGTCGATATGGGCAGGGCATTTGTCCTGGCAGGGGGCAGTGTACTTGTGGATGTAACGGTGGTTCCCGGCGGGCTTCCTGCTGCCGTCGATGCAGGCAAGGAAGTCAGCGCGGAAGTGCTTGACCGCATCGAAAACCGGAACCGTGGAGGAGGGACAGAGAGTGCACTTGCAGTTCTTCAGGAGTTCGGCCAGATCCTCGATGACGGCCAGGTCGGCTTCCGTGCCGCGCCCGGCAACGATGGCCGCCAGGGCATCCATCAGGACCTTGGTCCCCTTCTTGCCGGGGGTGCATTTCCCGCAACAGTAGAGAGTCTGGACCCGGCGCATGTACTCGGCAGCCATGGCCGGCACGTCCACGCCCTTGTCGTAGAGGATGATGCCGTCCCAGCCCATGAAGGCGGCCAGCTCCCGTTGGCCGTCCAGGGTGGTGGGGAGCCGGAACGACGCCTCCGTGACCTCGCCGCCCGCGCGGTTGTCGATAATATTTCTACCCCAGCTGGAAAAAACCACCTGTGCCACGTAAGCCTCCGAGCTGAACCGTTAAATTATGCCGTGTATAACCGGTTAACTGCCTGCATTTATTGAATAAATTAACCGGTAGTGATTGTATACAGTATGCAAGTATTACCACAACACTCCTCGGGAAATCAAGGGAAAAATACAGCTATTGTCTCTTCAAACTCTTTACTAAATCTGGCAAGTGACAAATAAATCCTGAAATTTCTATTCTTCGTATCCGCGCGCGGGACGGGACATCATGTTTTTTCCCAAAAAGTAAGACCGCGTACCGATTCTCGAAGCACCCCGCCAAAACAGGGAAACCGCTACAACCTGGCAGTGAAATCAGCGCAATCAAACGGAGACGATAAAATTATTAAATTAATTTTACTTAAATTTTTTGACAGATGACTAAATATATATTATTATAGCAGAAACGTTATTCTATAAACTTAGAATAATTATAATTATTTAATTATCAACATCTAATAGAACAAAGCGCTGGGCGACAATGTTTTCAGCATTCCAAAAACTCCATCGGGAGAGAAAGGAGGTACATAGATGAAAAAGGCTAAATATGTTGCTCCAAAGGTTGTTGGCAGTGCCACTGTTCACCCTTGCTGAGAGGGAGACCCAGTTATGCGGGAGGCGCTGGGCAGTAAAGAACACTATGGGACAACTGCTCAGCGCCTCTTATTTCCCTGATGTTGTCAAGGGCCGATCAACAAACTAATGAAATAAATCATATGGCCACGCCACGGTAATTTATGGGTTCGCGGCGAAATATTCAATATCTAATGTACTCTTGTCGATGAACATAGCTAAAATGCCGGCGCTTATCGAAAAAGATATCTGAATAATTCGCGGGGAAGAGGGGATACTAATGAAGACGAAGCAATGGGCTGCTCTTATTCCATTATGTGCGACATTAACCATGTTCTCGGTGGGCTCGGCGGAAGCCGCCACAGGCACAATTACATTCACCTTAAATTATAAGGACCCGATCACTAATGTTGTAACGCCTGTGGGCCGTGCGTTTACCTATCTTCATGATGCGACAAAACCACCCCCCATGGAGAAATTCTTTTCCAAGGCGGATTGTATCTTGTGGGGCCCTATTGGTAATGGCTCGTATAGTATCACCGGTGTCCCCGAAGGGAAATGGTACATTCGCATCACTCAAAGAGCAGATCCAGCCAAACAAACGTTCTCGTGGGCGCATGGTCCACCTCAGTCAGGTGACTTAACCTGGATGCAGCCGGCTCCCATCACGATTACCGCCGGGCAAACATTAAATCTCGGCACGCTCTATTCTGCTCCTTTTGCCCCTGTGCCAATCACCATTACCGGTACAGTAAAGAACTACAGTGGTGCACCGCTGGCAGGCCGTTACGTCAGGGCCCAGACGGAACCATGTGATGGTTACAACGATTGCGGTCCGGTTAAGCTCCTGGCCTTGCAGACTACCGATGCCAACGGCAATTTTACGCTGCAATTAAGGGACCCCGGCACCTATTATATCTATACCGCTTCCACTTTGAACTATGACGGGCCCGGTTGCAATGGGTATTGCGCCCCCTCAATCCTGGGTACAGGATATGTGGTTAATGGCCAGCTTCAACCCGTGACGGTACACAGAGGGGATAACAAGACGATAAACATTATTACGAATTAGTTTGTTGGCACGTGTCCGTTGAGCGGGAACTCGTCGGTATCCGGCGGGACATGACTATACACGGTGCTGGGGCCATTTACCGTGTGCCGTCAGCGGTTGGAGAGTTCGCACGCATTTTAACACTGCTCAGAAGGCAGGGAATTCATGAAGGCCAACACGTGAGCCAGGGTCAGAAGACGGGGACGCCAATGAAAATCGCGATACTCTGTGCCTTTATCCTTTCGGCAGCCGTTGCTGGCGCGGAAACGATCATCATCGAATATCCGGACCATTATTATGCCGAGTCGACCGACACCCCCAAGGCAAAACCTGCGCCCTCCCGTGAAAGCAGCGCACTCCCTCTCCCTGCCATGGCAACGCCCGTAGCCGACCATGACAGCAGCGCGTTTCCCGCTACAGCGCGGCCCGTCACCAACTTTGACAGCACCCCCTCCCCTGCCGATCCTGGCGAACGGCGGGCCTCGATGGATAAAGAGGTGCAGCGGCTGCAGCGGGAACGCGGTGACCTGATGACCCCGCAAGAAGGGGAAACCCCCGAACAGGCTGCTCGCAGGCAGCAGCGAGCGCAGGGAATACTCAGGAAAATCAATAAGATGTCGTCAGAACTGTTGAGAATGCCATGACAGGGGCGTCCGAGCAGTCCAGGTAGCGCCGGCCATGTCTTCTGCAGCCAGCCCTTCTGCCATCTACGGCCGGACCGCAATCTCGCGCCATTTAGATCCTGTTCAGCCCCTGCCCTTGGTGAAACGGGGGACAGAAGGGACAACAATTCTCCGGCTGTCATGAGAGAACGTGGCGGAGCGAGCCGCATCAGTACCTAACCGAGGAGTAATCCGCCGCTTTCATTAAATAATTTAACCTGATACTGTTGTATACAGTATGCAAGTATTCCCACAACACTCCTCGGGAAATCAAGGGAAAAATACAGAACGCCGTCTTTTGAATTCTCACAGATATCCGGCATGTTATAAATCAAAAAAAATTGCCATTCATCCACGCGTATGGAACGGTTCATGATGGATTATTTTTCGTAAAAGTCAGAAATTATGCTTAGTTATACTAATACTATTAATACAGGGCAATCCGCACAATCCCTTGAACTATTTGTCAGAACGAAAAATGCCTCAATTCCGGGGGGGACAGGCCATGGCAATTCATTCGTGCACTATGAACTGCTGATTAACGATGAGGACTAGGCGATAAAATTCTACCTTAACATCATCTGGAACTGGAGGACGTTGCCGGTATTGACTTCACGTTAATAAATCTGGAAAAGGGGACTGTTGGGATAATGATGAAGATCCCTGGACAGGAATCCCCTCTTATTGGCTTGCTTATGTCCAGGGGTAAATGTGGTCGCTTCGACAGAAAAACAAGTCCCTCGAGGGCAAAAGTAAGTATCCCCCGGCAGAGCCGGGTGTTTACCTAGAGGAAATTAGCAAAAAAGTAACCTAAATCCATGGTTTAGGATATTCTAGAGAAGTAGTTTACCCGACCGGGGGTACTTTCGCACAGTGATAAGTGTCGCAGTAAAAATGCCAATAATTGCCGAATCAACCGAAACTAGTGCTTCCCAAAGATCCTTCTCATAAAAAATAACGATGCACCGAGCCCCACGATGACGAACCCTGAAAAGACGAAAGGCCTCCCCGGGTCCCTGACGATCTGGATGCCGGCGTACGCCCTCCCGCTTCTGTCCCTTTCGGTCTGAATGTGGAAAAAATCAAGCCCTCCCCACTGAAAAGGCCTGTTCACCTCTGATGACCCCTCGGCAATGGTTCGGGAATCCTTGGAAAGCTGAAGGTCGACCCACGTCCTCTTCAGCACGCGATTTTTGAAGGCTACCAGGCGGAAATCATAGGGAAAATCCGCAGGGAGTTCGCGTGCTCCGGAGGTGTCGGCAGTGCCGACAAGCTGCTCTTGACGAGAGACTGAAAGATGCAGATTCTGCTGAGCAGGATCAAGATTGTCGGCTCTAACCGTGTAATCCCCGAGTTTGAAGCTCTCGCCGGTGTTAAGAGTAAAGAGCGTGAACTTCTCACTCCCTTTCAGAACCCCGATTTTCACCGTCACGGGATAATATTCCGTGTATATTTTTTTTACCGTAAGTTCCATCCCCAGCGGCATGTCAGCATTTTTGTCCCACCGGTAAGCCTCATTTACACCGGTCCCCTCGTAGATATTGACAGTAGCCACAAAGCCGCAGGAACTCACCACTGCTCCCGCCAGTACAAGGATCACTCCGCCATGGATTAGAAGGACGTATCTGGGAAGGCCTTTTATTCTCTTCACCGTGCAGGCGAGGGTGCACACTCCCAGCATGCCGAGAAGTGTCACAAACAGGGGGGAGGAATAGATTTTCCGCGTTTCGCTGAAGGTTCCCGGGATTGCCAGGAGACAGATCGTCAGGAAAAGGGCAATTGCCAACTCCGTGGAACAGAGATACCGGTAGAACCGAAAAAAGGTGGAATTCCAGGAAAGTCTCTCCATCTTACCTCAAACAAACCCTTTTTTCCATAAGCCTTGTACCTCCCTTGCGTTAATTTCGGCGTCTATTTTGCTCCTTTTTGCGGCCCTCTGCCGGCGAAGTTAGTCACCTTCATTGTGAAGCCTGTCAATCTCTCTCCCTTTTTTACCGTTACCGCCACCGGCTCCATCTCTCTGTACCCGCCGATTTTCTCCCCCGTAACAGGAGGACCGCCGCCATAGACGCTCCGCACCTTCAAATAGTACGTTCCGCTGTCATGAAAGCGCAGCAGGAACTTGCCGTCTTTCCCCGTGGGGTCAGAAGTAAAGAGAGGCCTGCCGACCGTTGCGGCCGAAACGAATGCGAAAACGAGGGCATCCGCAACCGGTTTCCCCTCATTTTCAAGAACAGTCCCCGCAATGGAGGTAATCCCGTCGCCGTAGTTGACCGTGCTGCTCTTGAACGGCACTCCCTTGGCAATCTTGCCCAGGTTGAGCTGTGCATCACTTTTTACAACATAAGTCAGAGGAAGATTCTTCTCATCAGCGCTTATGAAATAATAATCCCCTTCCCGTGGAGGGCCGACCGCCTTTCCTGAAAGCCTTTTTGTTGCCCCCAGATAATAGTTGCCTTCCGGCAGCGGCACCGTAAATTTCCCCTCATCATCGAGTGGTTTCATGAAATCGGGGACCCGCCAGTATTTCTCATGCGCCGGCGGGGGGCCGACCGCAGCGTTGAAAAAGTAGACCATGCCTCCGGACAGCGGCATACCTGCCGTTGTGAGAAGCTGGCCGCTTACGGTCCCGGTCTTCGCAGCAAGCGGGCCTTCCGGTCTTGAAGGGCCGGTAGACAGAGCGGCAGAGGAAAGGGCAAGTACCATGAAAGCAGCGAGAACCATCTTTTGAAGAAAACTCATCTCTCTCCTCCTTATCCTCTGTAATTGGCCAGTTCCACGGATTCTACCTCAGAATATGCCCTGCCGGCATTCTTTCGCATGGGAGACAGCCTGTTAATAAACGGCCCGAAACCTTCTTTCATCACAGTAAGGCAAAATCGTCTTGAGAGACTGCTGATATAACAGTAAATCGGCATAAATCACAAATTCACGTTCAAAACAAGTAAAAAACGAAGGAGCGCCTCATGAATAAGCCAATATTTGAAAATATATTTTAATCAATAATCCATGAATAATCTTTTGTCAATTAATTCTCCTTAAAATTTACATGAATATATAAAATCTGGGACAGGGGAAATGTCCCGCTTTTATCGATTATGGAGTCCCACCTCTCGATTGCTACGACGGAAATGAATCCAGAATCTACCGACAGGATGTGTCACTTACCGGCAGTTATTACGGAAACAGATGAATGCGGGAGGTCAGGCACACCTAAAGTTGGCCGAATTCCGGTAGTGGTCGAGAAGGGAACGGAAGAAGACATCGGGCGGTGGGTACCGGCACATCGAGGAGCATGCGCCTGTTGCTTTTAGGTAACGCTCTTCCGCCATTTGCCGTTCCATTCCCGTGAAATGACCTAATTTCTTTGCCAGAAAGGGCTGCGTAATGACCAGAATCACTTTTTTTTGAACTTTGTATAATTATATTCATTTAATTTTATAAATGTATGTATATAGCACTATGGTGACCTCTTGTATAGCATCTGGCTTTATTCAAGCCCCTTGAAAAGGCTAAGAACAGGTCAAAATCTTATTTTGTCGGCCAATCGGCTTCATAAGGTTACTTGTAAGCCGCGAGGACGGTGTATGATAACTAATCTCTATTAAAAGCATAACGTCGGTACGGCACTGATTTCAATAGTCACACCGGATACTTCTGATTTTCTGAAATGCTCATTAAGCTAATTAGATTCGTAATAATAGCCATTGCGCAAAATGACATTTACGAATAGGGCTACTCTCCTCGTTTACGTTCTTGACTTATATCCATATTTAATTAAGGTATGATAATTGCTATATTTTAATTCTAATTTTTCTCCTGTTTTGTTCGGAACTTCAGCCAATCGTAGCATTGTTAAAACCGCCAACGGGGATGCTACATTTCGTTGGTCTCAACTGAAGCAAGGAACTGAACCTTGTCTTCTGATCCACGTCCGTCGGTGCCGCTATTCTCGCTCTGTTATTTAGTTTCCATTCGGAAACTTCGGATGAGAAACTACTTGTTTACGAATCGGAATGAGGGGATTTTTTGTCCTGGCAAGGAAATCAAGGGATTGCGCGGAGGCGTACGACCGTACGCCGCACAAGTAAGCCCGCCGATTGACACCGCCAGGGCGGAAAAGCATCCTTTCCGAATGAAAACTATTTAATCTTTCCGGTTCAATTCCTCGCAGCTTTGCGGGGTAGTTCATTCCAAGCCCAAAGGTGATGGAATGGTCATTCTCAATCAAACCACTTCCCATCATAGCGGGAGATACTTATGAAAACTAAACTATGGACTACTCTTATTTCATTATGTGTGATGTTTGCCATTTTCAATGCGGGCTTGGCAGAAGGAGCTGGGACCGGGACACTGAAGTTTACCTTCAAATACAAGGACCCCACTACCGGAGTGGACACGAATGTGGGGAGTGCATTCATCTATCTTCATAATGCAACAAAACCGCCCCCCCTGGAGAAATTCTTTTCCAAGGCTGATCAGATCCTTTGGGGTTCGCTTGGTGATGGCTCGTATAGTACCACCGGTGTCCCCGAGGGGACCTACTACATCCGCATCAATCAAAGAGCTAATCCCGCAAACCAGAATTCGGCGGGGTCGCTGGGCCCGCCGCAGATAGGTGACTTAACCTGGATGCAAACGGCTCCCGTTACGATCATTGCTGGTCAGACGCTGGACCTCGGAACGCTCTACGCAGTTCCTTTTGCATTTACGCCAATCACCATTACCGGTACCGTCAGGTCATGGAATGGTGGTTCGCCTCTGGCAGGCCGTTACGTCAGGGCCCAGACGAGATCTTGCAGTGACACCGACTATTGCGGCCCGGTCAAGGACCTGGCCCTGCAGCCTACCGATGCCAACGGCAAGTATACCCTGATATTAAGAGATCCCGGCACCTACTATCTCTATACCTCTGCCTGTCTTTCCGATGAATACCGTGAGTATACCGGTAACGTGTGCCCTGCCACCGCCGCTCCGGGGCCCGTGAAGGTAAAAATCAAGGATAATATAACGGTCGATTTTGTCGTTTATCGCTAGCACCAGGACGGGCGAAAAGTTCTATGGAACCGTGAGGTAACGAGGATATGAAGATGTAAAGGCACGTGCTGACAACAAGATCCGAATTTATTTAATGAATTAAGGGGGATTGATAATGAAGACGATACGATGGACTGTCTTTGTTTCATTATGGGCTATAGTGACCATGTTCTCTGTCGGCCTTGCAGAAGCTGCCAATGGCACCCTGAAGGTAACCTTTAAATACAAGGACCCTGCTACAGGGGTTGAACAAAATCTGAACTATGGGTTTATTTATCTCCATAACGCGACAAATAATGCCCCCATGGAGAAATTCCTGTCTAAGGCGGATTTTATCCTTGGGCCTTCCAATCACGCTAACGGCACGGGTGTTCCCGAAGGGCAATACTACATCCGCATCTTGCAAAGAAAAGTGATTGCAGGGCCCACGAGACCTTTTGGGCCACCGGAGGAAGGAGATTATACCTGGGTCCAGACCACTCCCATCACGATCGTTGCCAACTCCACACTGGATCTCGGCACGAAATACGCTCTTCCCTTTTCATTCTCGCCGGTTACCATAACCGGCACCGTCACGTCATCGACCGGCACGCCCCAGGTGGGCCGTTATGTCAGAGCCCAGACGGAACCATGCATAGCGCCTCTTAACTGTACCGATACCGGATGCGAACAGTATGGCAATGAATGCGGTCCAACCAAATTCCTGGCCCAGCAACCAACCGATGCCGCCGGCAAGTATACCCTGCTCTTAGCAGATCCCGGCACCTATTACATTTACACTTCCCCTTGTCTTATGCACGGCCATAATCAGAATGACAGCACCCGGTGCTGGTATACCGCCGCTCCGGGGTCTGTGACGGTAATAAGAGGGGATACTAAAACTGTGAACATGGTAGCTGATTAATTACGTTCCCGTATCCAGCGGTTAGGACGACAGCTAATCACGCAGCACGTGCATTTTTAGCATAAATACAGTCCGCGCTCATTTTCCAAGATTGTCAAATCGATACCATTTTGGATTACAGGAGAAGCTACGTGTTCAAGAAACTGATATGTATTGTGACATTGCTGCTTGTCTTGCCGACACTAGCCATCGCCGGGAGGGGAGCAGCGAACAGCGCCAGTTGCATTCACTGCCACAATGGCACCATCCCGATAGGGGGGGGGACATCCAATTGCGGCGGCTGTCATGCTAATCCGCCAGCAACCGGCGCCCATCTTCTTCACACGGACGGCGCCGGAGCAATCTACGGCAACGACGCAAACAGCTCGGTTTCGACGAGATACCGCTTCAACTGCGCTAACTGCCACCCGACAAATCTTACAAAGCATGGCAACAGAATCGTTGATATGGAACTCTACAACGCCGCGGCGGCCGGTTTCAAGAAGAACAACCCCGCCTTTGCCGCCTATACCGGCGCCGGCGCCGGCACGGTCTGTCTCAATATCTACTGCCACAGTTCCGGCCAGTATGCCGGCGTCAATACCTATGCGGCAACCCCCCTGTGGGGAGGCACATTCAGCGGCAACCGGTGCGCCGGCTGCCACGGCTACCCGCCTGCCTATGCCAATAATGCTCCCAAGGCCAACAGCCACATCCCGCATAGCTTTGCCTGTAACACCTGCCATGCCGGGACCACCGCCGACGGTACGACCATATCAAATGCGTCGCTTCATGTTAGCCACAGTTACGATCTGGCCCCCGGCTCCGGGGTTTCCTTCACCTACACCTATGCCCCCACGGGCGGGACCTGCAATAACATCAGCTGCCACGGCAACACCGGCGCGACCTGGGGCGGCACCGCGGTCTGCAACGCCTGCCACGGCTCCCCGCCTCCGAATGCGGCTGCCGGATATACGGGAGTAAATGAGGCCACGTCGCCGCACCTGAAACATGCCGGCAAGGGCGCCAACTACAGCTATGCCTGCAACGAATGCCACAAGGGAAACACACACGCCAACAGCACCTTCCAGGACGTGTTCATCGACAAGAGCGGTATCATTGCCGGACCTGCGGCAGCGTATACTACCGGGACCAGGACCTGCTCAACCCTGTACTGCCACAGTGACGGCACATCCCTGGCAACCGGGCAGACGGCAGGCGACAGCGTCGTCTGGGGATCGGGCAAACTGGGTTGCAACGGCTGCCATGGTTTCCCCCCTGCTTACGGTAATGGCGTCCCCAAAGCGAACAGCCATTCCCAGCATGCATACGGCTGCAATACCTGCCATGCAACGACTACCTCCGATGGGGTCTCGGTCACCGCCAAGGATAACCATGTGAACAAGTCCTACGATGTCAAGGCCGGGTTGGGGGCCTCCTTTAACTATTCATATGCGCCTTCCGGCGGGACTTGCAGCACTATCAGCTGCCATGGCAACACCAGCGCCACCTGGGGCGGGACCGTGGCCTGCGGCACGTGCCACGGCAATCCGCCTCCGTCTGCGGCAGTTGGCTACACGGCCGTTGACGAGACCAGGTCGCCGCACCTGAAACATGCGGGACAAGGCGCAAACTACAGCTATGCCTGCAACGAATGCCACAAGGGGAACTCCCACGGCACCGGCACCTTCCAGGACGTGTTCAAGGACAAGACAGCCGTCCTCGCCGGTCCGTCAGCCGGTTATGACTCCGGTTCCCGGACATGTTCATCGGTCTACTGCCACAGCGACGCTCTGGGAGGCCTCCCGACAACAACGCCACGATGGTCCGAAAACATGACGATGCAGTGCTTTTCCTGCCACAAGGGGCGGACGGGGGACAATACCCTGGAGAATTGCACGACGATCGGTGGCACATGGGACGCCGACAAAGGTCTGTGCGCCCCGTACGTGAACATGACCTCCAATGGTCATGCAAAGCTCGTAGGACCGCAGTGGATCAGGAAATATCCCTGCACCTATTGCCATAATGCCACGGTTGCAGCCGTAACGGATGCCAACGGAAAGATAACTGACGGCAACATCAATACATCCAACCATGTCAACGGCGTAAAGGACGTGTCCATGGCTTCCCAGTGGACTATCGTGGGAAAACCTGCTCCGACTTACAACCCCGCCACCAAGAGCTGTGATAACGTTTACTGTCACAGCGATGGGACGACAAACCCGGATGCCGTTAAACAATTCCCCTGGACTCAGCACGGAACGGAATGCAACAGCTGTCACGGGCATCCACGGGGATCGTGCAAAGATGCCGGTTGCCATGACGGCCGGACCGACAGTATCGGCAATGTCTGGGTACTCCCGCCCGCGTATCTCAATGTAACGTCGTACCAGTGGCCCGCTGGCCAAGAGTGGAAGGCAGCAATGCCCATGTACCCCAACCAGGGTGCGGGGACGGCGCGGGCGAATTCGCACGCACGGCATCTCCAGACAAATTTTACCTGTGATATCTGTCACGCGGCGACTATCAGATCAAGTAACGGCAATACTTCGTGTATTGGCATGGGATGCCACACTGACGGGCAGTCCATTCCCCCCGGGAGCATGAAAGAAAGCTCCCATTTGAATGGGGATAAACATGTCAACAAAGCCAAGGACCTCGTGTTCAAGACCATGCCCGACGGCACAGGCGCCCAGGCCTCCTACAACTACGACAAAAAGACCTGTTCCAACACCTCCACTACCGGCTGTCACGGCTCCAGCGGTACCGACCCGCAATGGGGCGCCTCGGTGAACAACACCGTGATCTGCCTCTCCTGTCACGGCACCACCGGGACTGACGCGGACGGCTTCGGGTTCAAACTCTACAGCACCCAGGCGAAGATTAACCTGACCAACTGGGCCTCTTCAGGCCACGGTCGTCCCGCCAGCGCCGGACCGTACCCGGTATCAGGCAACCCCGCAGCCAATTTCCCGAGCAATCCCTGCTGGTACTGCCATGACAATAACGTGATCCATAACGACTCCTCCAATCCCTTCAGGCTGAGACAGCACCAGCAGTTCGCTAACCGGTTCAACAAGGAATGCGTCTATTGCCACATGGTCGGGACCGACAGCGAATGTCTCAGCTGCCACAATAACGGCGAATCCCTGGCGCCGCAACTGGTAGCCCTGCCGGCGGACCCCAATGCCAAATGGCCCGACGGCACTTCCGCTCCCCGACCGAACCATACCACTATGGGCAACGGATCGACATCGTGCATTACCTCACAGTGCCACTATGTCGACAAGGCCACTCCGACCAATGATCTGAAACGCCATAATGTGGGCGCGGGTCTCTGGAGAGCGGATCAGCAGGCGGATGTAAAAAACCAGTATCTGATGATGGGAGTCTGTCTCAAGTGCCACGACGACGACACCGGCGGCAAGTGCAACAATTGCCATACGACACCGGCCAATAATCCGTTTAAATACTCCCTCGGGTTCGACCCGGGCACGGGGTTCATCAAGCCGCAGAAGGCGCGGGCCTCCTCGGTCCATTTCGGTTACAAGCACAACCGTGAATACCTGCAAAACGGTGTCTGGAAAGGGGGCAAATTCTGCTGGGACTGCCACGACCCGCACGGTGACAGCAATATTTACATGATCCAGAGCCAGGTGGCCACAAGCACCGACGGCACATTCGGCATACCCAGGACCAGGGGAGCGGTTGTCTTCACCAAGAAGCAAAGCGGCCTCGACTATGCCAGGATCACCGCTCCCTACAACGGCATCTGCAATGTCTGCCATGCCCAGCAGAATGCCCAGCTGAGCAAGCATTACGGCAGCGACTTCGGCGACGGCCACAACGCGAGCAGGGTTTGCACCTCCTGCCATGAGCACCGCTTCACCGACAGCCATGCCGACAACCAGCCCTGTAACACCTGCCACCAGAACAAGCCGGTGCCCCGTCATTCGGGCTTTGGTCAGCCACGCGATTGCACTAAGTGCCACAGCGGCACAATCGGCATGCGGATGGACGTTATGGGGCAGATGAAAGGGAACTCCCACCACGTTCAAGGCGCCGCTGTTACCAACAAGCAATGCTACGCCTGCCACTGGGAGTCGACCCCGGAAGGGCTCATTGATGTCAGGTACCACGAGGGGTACAACTACAAGACCTACAGCTCGGTCAAGAACGCAAAGGTGGATCTGGTGGTATGGAAGCCCGGCCTGCGACCGACCTACTACAACAGCACCACCGCTGTAAAGTTTCTGGCGAGCAATATCGGCACGGCCAATGAAAGAACGGAAGCGGCCAAGCTGACCAATGTCTGCATAAGCTGCCACAGCGACCAGAACAACGACACCCAACCGTTTAACGACTGCAAGACCCCGCGCCAGTATGCCTGGGATGGGCAGAGCGTCGCGGCCCGCTACTCACAGACCGGCACCACCACGTGGGGCAAGTATAATTCCACCACCTATCCGAATGCGAATCAGAAGGACAAGGTGACCAAGGCGTTCTCTGCCCACGGCAACGCAGTCAACAATAAGGGTGGCTATGATCCTGCCAACGGCGTCGATGGAGCCATAACCAATACGCGGGGAGGGAGCCAGAACGTGCAGTGCTATGACTGCCACAGCTCGCACGGCTCCAAGGTGGTTGGCACCACCTCGAGTTACGTCACGTTCAACGGGACGAACAACGGCGCAAACCTGAAAGAAACCCAGGCGGGCAAGGGTGGCTACGGCATGAGCTACAAAGCGTCGGCCAACGCCACGTCCGGCGCCGTCAATCCCTACAGCGCCGGCGCCGGCCAGTGCTTCGACTGCCACCTGACCCAGAATGCCGGGACCACCCCATGGGGGTACCAGTCCACCTACGGAGCCACACAGCCGATCAAGGGGTACTTTGATTCTGCAATGTTCGGGTCCGGTTCCCCCGGCGTCCAGCAACGGTATACTTTCAAGAGCAACAGGTCGGTCGTGGGGGGCCACCTGAAGGCGGAGACCATGTTGAACTACACCACCTCGGCGCAGAATAAGATCAACGGTCTCTGCACGCCGTGCCATGACCCGCACGGAGTGAGTCCGACCCTGGGGACTAAACAGGCTTATGCCGTGCCGATGCTGAAAGGGACCTGGATGACCTCGCCGTACAAAGAAGACGCCCCCCAGACGTCCACCAATAACCCGCCGGAAGGGCCGCCGGATTTTAATGCCACCTCCTCCAGTATACACATGGATCAGAATACGTTTGGCGGGGCGCGGATCGCCGAGGACGCCAGCACGTTTGCCGGGCTGTGCCTGCGTTGCCACTACCAGAAAAACCTCACCAACGGCACCGACCATACCTGGAAGTCAAAAAACCGCGTCCACGAGGCGGTCAAGGGGTGGAAGACCGCCGACGCTACCATCCAGCACTCCTATACCTGCTCCAAGTGCCATGCCCCTCACACGAGCGGCCTGCCGCGGCTCATGATCACCAACTGCCTCGACTTCAAGCACCGGGGAAGAGTTGCTTCCGGTGGGCAGGCAGGGTTCAACAGCGGGCTCCTGGACTATTCCGGGTGGTATATATATAATGGCAGTTTCCCCAAAGGCCCCGGCTACTATACCGACCCGGGTTCGAACTGCCATCCGACCGGTACCTGGCCGGACAACAGATGGAACAATGTGACCCCATGGTAGGCACTCATAGTGGATTAAGAAATAACAACTTGCCCGGAGATAATTTCATGAGACGCGCTGACCCTGCCACCTTGGAAAACGACGATGTCAAAGGTCATGCCGGAAAACGGTGGTCCTTCTTTTTGGCGGTAACCCTCTCCCTTGGAGTCATCTGCCAGGCTTTCGGCGCCGGCGGCGACATCGTCTGGCAATTTGGCGACTCCCAAGCAGGTAAGCAGCAGGCTGTGGCCTCAGTGGTGGACGGTAACGGCAACATTATAGTCACTGGCTACCAGAACCTCGCCGGAGGAACCAACGACGACTACTGGACGGTGAAATTCAAAGCCGACGGCAGCGGCGCGGCCTGGCGGGCCACGTTCGACAAGGCGGGAGGCACTGACCAGGCAACGGCAATCGCCGTGGATGCGAATAATGATGTCATCGTCACCGGCTTCGTCTGGAACGGGGTGAACAAGGACATTCAGACCGTCAAATACGGCGGGGCCACCGGTGCGGTTATCTGGCAACATACGTTTAACGGTGCGGCGAACGGCAATGACATCGGCACCTCGATAGCCGTGGATAGCCTCAACAATGTTTATGTCGGCGGCTACTCACAGAACTCTGACGGCAATGACGACTTCGTAGTTCTTAAGTACAGCCCGACCTACCCGGATGCCAGTGTGGCACCCGTGTGGCAGGCAACCTACAACGGTCCGGCCAACGGCAACGACCAGCTTAAATCCCTGACGGTGGGGATAAACGGCGTAGCGGTAACGGGACAGTCGTGGAACGGCACAGCCTTTGACATGGTTACGGTGAAGTACGACTTCAGCGGCGCGAAACTGTGGGAAAAAAGGTACTCAGCCATGGGCGGCGCCTATGGGAAAAAGGTCAGGATGGATGCCGGCGGTAACGTGATTGTGACGGGGAGCGCCGGTAACGGTATCGACCTGGATATTTATACAGCCAAATACGGCAGCGATGCACTAGCCGACACATCACCCCCTGCACCTGCACTGCTCTGGCAGGTGACGTATAACGGCGCCTATGACGACGAACCTTATGGCCTGGATGTGGATGCGGCAGGCGACGTGTATGTTACGGGTTATACGTGGACCCTCGCCGGGACCAACGATTTCTATACCGCGCGCTACAATGGCGCTAGCGGCGCCCTGGTGTGGCAACAGATTTTTGATTCCGGTCAGGACAATACCGATCTGGCCATCGCCATCTCGGCGGCGGTCGATCCGGCGGGGGACCTGTTCGTCACCGGCTATACCGTGGCGGCGGGGATTTCTTCCTTCCAGACCATCAAGTACAAGCGGGACAACGGCAATCAGCTCTGGCAGAGGACCTTCAACGGCGTGGCCAACATGAACAGTCGGCCGGTAGGGTTGGGACTGTCGCCGACCGGCGAGCTGCTGGTGGCAGGTTGGGGTGACACTTCGACCAATGGTCTCGATTGTTATGTCGTGAAATACGACCCGGGATTGCTGAATCCCCCGACCAACCTGACGACGACCACCCAACAGGATTTGAGCATCCTTCTTACCTGGACCGACAATTCCAGCAATGAGGACGGCTTCAAGATCGAGCGGAAGCTGGGCGAAAACGGGACATTCGCTCAAATCGCCACGGTGGCTCCGAATATTACGAGCTATACCGATCCTGCCGCCGGATTGACCGCTAACAACTACTATTATTACCGGGTCAGGTCGTTCAACGCCGCCAACGGCAACTCCCATTACAGCAACGAGGCGCACGCCTTGACAGTTTTCGTGAGTTTACTCCCACCGTCCTGGAGCTACCTCTACAACAGCCCGGACAATATGGACGATTATGCCAACGCCATTGCCGTCGGCCCCGACAACAACCCGGTGGTGACCGGCTACAGCCTGCGCGCGATCGGCGGGTACGACTACTTCACCGTCAAGCTCAACCGGGCTGACAAGAGTGTCATCTGGAGCGACCTCTACGACGACGTGGACAGCGAGATGGACATGGCCAAATGCGTGACGGTGGATGGAAGCAATAACGCAGTTGTATCCGGTTACTCCCAGCTTTACTATGCTCCCGCGCAGAAGAACATCAACTCCATCTATACCATCAAATACCCGGCGACCGGTCCTCCCCAGACGTGGGGCGCCCAGTACAACGGACCCGGCGCCATCGACGACCGGGCCGTGGCCATTGCCACTACCACCGACGCCGCCAACAACGTCGTAGTCATCGGCTATGGCAAGAACGCGGCGAGCAACGATGATATCTATGTCGTCAAGTACAACGCCGACGGGACAAAAGCCTGGGCCGCCACGCCGTTCGATGGTGGGGTGAGCGGAGACGACATCCCGAGCGGGGTTGCCATAGCTCCCGACGGCAGCGTCTATGTCACCGGATACAGCGAGAAAGGTCCGAATGCCGGCGTCTACAACTTCTTTACGGCGAAATATAACGGCACGACCGGGGTGCTCATCTGGTCCGACGTCTACAGTGTGACCAGCGGCGGCGACAATCAGGCGAACGCCCTGGCGATCGATGCAACCGGTGACCTCTATGTCACCGGTTCAGCTACGAATTCCTCCGGAAATAAGGATATCTACACCATTAAATACAGCGGCTCCGCTTCCACGGGACAGAAGGTGTGGGAACGCCCCTTCGACGGGGCCGCCCACGGGGATGATGAAGGGATTAGTGTAAAGGTCGACTCCATCGACGGGAACATTATTGCAGCCGGCACCAGCCTCAGCAATCCCGGCGACCACGATATTACCTTGATCCGCTACACATCGGCCGGCGATGTTGTGACGGGCTGGCCGAAAACCCTGCAGAGGCCCGCCAATGATGACTATGCTACGGCCATGACCGTTGACTCCTCAGGCTATATCTACCTAGCCGGCAATACCAGCAACGGTGCTTCCATGGACATCTTGTCCCTCATCTATAATTACGACGGTACTTTCCTCGAGGCGAGCATCTTCAACGGCGCCGCCAACGGTGATGACGAGGCGAGTTCGATTGCCGTCAACTATCTGGGGGAGGCTTTCATTGCCGGTTACTCCACCAACGCCAGCGGTAATGCGGACTACGTGGTGGTAAAACAGACCAACAACTACATCCTCGTCCCGGCCCCCTTCACAGCCACCCCCCAGGCCGATTACGGAAAGATCAACCTTTCGTGGGGGATCAACACTTCCGGGGTCAGCTACAGTATTGAGAGGACGCTCTACCCGGCCACATCTTCAAGCGTTTGGACTCCCATCACTACCAACGCTCCACCGGGGACGACCTCTTTCCAGGATAACGGACTGAATCCCGGGGTACAATACTGCTACCATATCGATGCGAGCAGCGGCAGCATTACCTCCAGATGGAGTGCTCCGGTCTGCGCAAAAACTACCTTGCCGTCGCCGGTCCTGAATCCGGTGACAGTCGTATCGGCGACTGCGATCGACGTGAGCTGGGCGAACGTCAGCGGCAATACCGAATATAAACTGGAACGAAGCTCCGACAACGTCACGTGGAGCCAGATCGGGGGAAACCTTGCCGCCAACACGACCCTCTACCACGACACGGGATTGACCTCCGGAAGCGTCTACTTCTACCGGCTGAGTGCGATCAACAGCGCTGGCACCTCGCTTGCGAGCGGCGTCCAGACGGCGCCGGTCCTCAATTCCTTGGGCGGGATAACGGCGACCGGTTTCTCACTGTCGTGGCCTGCCGTTGCCGGAACCACCGGCTACGTCCTGGAGAGAAGTCCGAACAGCGCCACGTGGACGCAGATTGCCACCCCGACTCAAGCGACCACGAGCTATCCGGACTCGGGCCTTGCCTCGGCAACGACCTACTACTACCGTCTCAAGGCGGTCATTGCTGCGGGGACCTCCGGGCCGAGCCTCGTCAAGTCGGCCACGACCAAGCTGCAAAGCCCTACGCTGAGCACGGCAACGGCTTCATCCACCACCCAGATCGCCCTTGGCTGGACCGATCCCAATCCCGCGCCGAATGTGAACGAGACGGGCTTTCTTATTGAATACGCGGCTTGCACCAACGCCAGCCCACCCAACTGCAGCGATGTCAATGCCGCATATTGGGGGGGATGGACATCAACCATCGCGGCAGCGAACAGCACTTCGCTCACCGTCAGCGGCCTGCAGCCGGGGCGTACTTACCGCTTCCGGTTGACGGCGACCATCACCGGCGCCAACTCCGACACGAGCAACATGCTGACCGCCACCCCCAACCTTGTGGGACCGGCGAACCTGACGGCGACAGCGACCTCCAACACCGTTGTCCACCTTTCCTGGAGCGATGTCACCGGAGAGACGAACTACAACGTGCTGCAAAACGGAGCCCCCTTGAGTGGGGTGACGCTGGCGCAGAACTCAATCTCGTATGATGTCACGGGACTAACCGCCGGCACGGCCTACACTTTCCAGGTACAGCCATACAACGCCATAAGCTCGGCGCTGAGTAACACAGCTCCCGCCACCACCCCGCTTCCTCCGCCGGCCCTTACATCGGTGACGGCGGTTTCCCAGTCGGAGATCGACCTCGTCTGGCCCGAAGTGTGCGCGGGAGAGCAAATCTACGAGATCTGGCGCTCCGCCGCGTCTTCTCAGGATTATGCGCCGACAAGCCCCACGACCGGCTCCTGGCAAGCCTACACCCTGTTGACCTCGCCTGCGCCGGGCGTCTGTTCGCAAAACTTGAGCTACCAGAACACGGGGATAACCGCGGGATACACTTACAAGTACAAGCTGCGCTACAAGCTTCCCAACGGCACCTATTCGGCCTACAGCAGCGAGATGCAGGCGACGACCATCCCGGCAACCCCTACGAATTTTACCGCCACGGGAAGCTCACCGACCCAGGTGAACCTTACCTGGAGCAACGTCATCGGCGAGACCGGTTACAATGTGCAGTTGAAACAGCGCGCCGGCACTGACTGTACCACGGAAGACTGGACGGGGATAACATCTGTAGCACGCGGCAATAACGTACTATCTTATTCAGCGACCAGCCTTGCCGCAGGCGTTGCCTACTGCTTCCGGGTCAATGTCTCAAACGCCGCGGGGAGCTCCACCTGGAGCACTGCCCTGACTAAACTGCCGGCACCCGCCACCCTCACCCTTTCCAACGTTACCCCGATGGCGATTACCTTGACCTGGAGCAGCGTTAACGTTACGGGAACCAGCGGCTACATGGTGGAACGAAGCACGGACAATGCCACCTGGTCGACGATAGTGTCCAGCCAGACCGCCACGACGTTTACCGACAGCAATCTCAACGCCAGCACGACCTATTACTATCGGGTGAGGGCACTCAACGGCGCCGATCCGGGCATGCCGACCACCACCAAGAACGCCGTGACCCTGTCCCTCCCCGTGCCGACAGGACTGGCGGCATCGGGGGTCAGCCCCTCGCAGCTAACCTTAAACTGGATCAACGCCACCGGCTATAGTGGCTATAAGGTGGAGCGGAGCCCGGACAACTCCGCCTGGACCCAGATTGCCACCACCGCCGCGGATGTAGCGGCATACACGAATACCGGCCTTACTGCCGGCACCCTCTATTACTACCGGGTTTCCATAAAGAACAGCCAGGGGAGCTATTCTCCGCCGAGCAGCGTACTGTCGGTCACGACCACCCCTGCGGCGCCATCGCTCCCTTCGACCGCCGTGAATGTGGTCTCCGAGTCGCGCATCGATGTTACCTGGCAGGTTATCCTTGGTGCTACCAACTACAAGGTTTGGCAGTCGATCGGGCCGAACGGCCCCTGGAACTCAACCAACCTGCCGGTGGCATACTCGACGTCCTACTGCGGCGGCACCCTGCCGACTGTCGGCTGTCTGACGCCGGTGCCCGTCTCCACGACGAATCCCCTTACCGGCCTGACGGAAAACACCCAGTACTGCATCAAGCTCACCGCCTGGAACGCGACGGGAGGCGATTCTGCATACAGTAATACCGTCTGCCAGAAAACTCCGGCAGTGGGTGGACCGAACCTCGCGACGGTGACCGCCCGGAACTCGGTGAAGATACAGCTTGGCTGGACATACAATCCGGCGGCATGCACGCCAAATCCCTGTGACACACCGGATGGCTTTGAGATCTGGAAACAGCTCGTGAGCGGAGATTGGGCTCTACTGACAACCGTTCCCAACGTGACTGCTTATACCGACACGATCGGCATCGAACCACAGAAAGCCTACAATTATCAGGTCAGGGCGTACAAAGGCTCGGACAGGTCCATATACAGCAATGTTAAGGGTGTTACTACTCCTGCCTATGCTACCGGGGACAATACCTGCAACTTCATGTCTACGTTGGTGACAAACGGTCCCGGAGCTATTACCGCCTTACCTCCCGGTGTACCCGTTAGTTGCGGAAATAATCAAAGCTGCAGCTCTTACTGCGCCGGGGCGCAAGTGACGTTGATCGCCGTACCGAATTCAGGGGCCGGCTTCATCAGTTGGTCGGGCAACTGCAGCGGTCCCTTGGCTTCCTGTACGGTCACAATGGATACAGATATATCTGTTACCGGTACTTTTCATTAACAAGTGACCAGGGTTTACGGTTCACTAGCCGGCGCCACAGCGAGATTATTGACGTATCCGGCGTCTGGATCAGCATGGACGGCAAAGTGAGCTTTGCTTGTCTTGACAACCGGGAAAAGCTTAGTGTAAAAACGTTTACTAATGCAAGAGTTGTTAGTTTCCGAACATTAATTGCGTTTGTTTTGTTGTTGTTCCGTATAAACTCGATCAGGGGGGCAAGGCGCTGTTTTAACGTAAGAATATTTCAGAAAGAGGGTCAACGTGCGTTGCTTATGCATGCAGGTGTCATAAACTCCAAACGGAGGGAAAGGAGGTACATAGATGAAAAAGGCTAAATATGTTGCTCCAAAGGTTGTTGGAAGTGCCACTGTCCATCCCTGCTGAGATGGATACGCATGTTATGGGGAGGCACTGGGAATCGCTTGTGCTACTCCTGCCCAGTGTCTCTCATTTTCGTGGGGAATCAGGCGCCGGTGGGCCATGTATACCACTTCGCAATCAAACAATTATGTTGCTGGCATCGTCGGGGGCTCCACAACCTTCCATTCTATGTACGTCTGCATCGCCCCCTCCTCGCCGCCCAGGGTGAATTCTATTCAGTAAGAGCACCACATAAGAAAGTAGCTGTAAGGCGGAGGAGAAAATGAAAATCGCCATTCTGAGTGTTGTTATCCTTTTGGCAGCTATGGCCAGTGCCGAAACGACTATTGCCGAGCATCCTAACCGTTATTATGTCGAGTCCGTCGGCACTCCCGGGGCAAAACCTGCACTCTCCGGTGAAAACAACGTACCTCCTGCCCAGGCAGCGCCTGTAGCAGACCATGACAGCAGCGCGCCTCCTGTAACAGCCAGGCCGATTACCGACTTCGACGATGCCCCGCAACCTGTCGACCCCGTCGAACGGCGAGCCTCCTTGAATAAAGAGGTGCAACGGTTGAAGCTGGTACGCGGTGACCTGATGATCCGGCAAGAGGGGGAAACCCCCGAACAGGCAGATCGCAGGATACAGAGAGCGCAGAGGATACTTAGGAAGATCAATAAGATATCGTCAGAGCTGTTAAGAATGCCATGACAGGGGCGTCGTGCGATCCAGGTCGCTCAAGCCATGTTTCCTGCAGCCGGCCCTTTTGCCATATACGGCCGGACCGCAACCTTGCGCCATTCCGATTCTGTTCAGCCCCATCCCAAGGTGAAACGGGGGACAGAAAGGACTACAATTCTCCGGCTGTCATGAGAGACCGTCTCGGAGTGCGCCGCATCAGTACTTAACCGAGGAGTAATCCGCCGCTTTATGCGTTTCGCCACCAAAACCATCCTTTCTTTAGTTGTTCTAGCCCTCTTCCTTGTGGTTCCCCACCGGTCGCAGGCCGCTGTGTTGACCGCCGACACCGTCTGGAAAGGGAACATTTCTCTTACGGAAGATATCCTCGTCCCGGCTGGAGTGACTCTCACCATCACTCCCGGAACCGTCATCAGAGCCAGCATTGCCGAAAGCTCGAAGACAGACCCTGAATACCTTTCGCCTCTGGTGGAACTGACGGTCAGAGGAGCCCTCCGGGCCGAAGGGTCGCCGCAGGCGCAGATTGTCTTTACGTCGGCGGGAGAAGGGAAGGCGAGTTCCTGGGCCGGCATACTCATCGACGGTGGGACCGCATCCCTGCGCGCCTGCCGCATCGAGTCAGCCGAAACGGCCGTCCATCTGATTGCCGGAAGTGTCGAATTGAATGACACAACCCTTGCCGGCAATCGCTACGGCTTGGTCCTCCAGGGGAAGGAAACGGCCATCAGGGGGGCGGGTAATCTCTTCACGGACAACGACTATGGCCTTGTCACCTTCAAGGGAGCGCCGGCGGGAACGGGCATTGCCAAGATATCCGACAACCGGAAAAAGAACTCTCTCGCCATTCCTCGCTCGCAGTACCGGCCTGAGAGTGAACCTTTCCGCATTGGGGAACAGCCTGTAAGCCGCCGCTATGGAGATGAAGTCCTCAACGGCGAAACGGTCTGGCGGGAGAGGGTAGTTGTGAACGGTCTCGTCAGGGTGCCGGAAGGGAGCAGGCTGGTGATCCTGCCGGGGACTGTCGTCGAATTCGG
>JBGQLM010000058.1:0-24977 GCA_041500085.1 Geobacteraceae bacterium | reverse complement strand
TCAGGGTGGTCGTGGCGTTGGCAACGATTGGCGCGCTGTATGGGGTGGAGCCGGTGGTCGGCTCTGAGCCATCAGTGGTGTAATAAATATTGCACGGCGAGATGTCGCTGCAACTAAGAGAGATATCCCTGCTCCCCAGGTAGGTGCTACCGGCTGGTGAGGCGGTTGTGGTCGGGGGGCCGCTGAAGGTGGCAATGACGTTTTTGTCCGCATCCATTGCTGGTGTGCAGGTGCCGGCTTCGCTGCAGGCGCCGGACCAGCCGGTGAAAGTTGTTCCACCGACACCGATGCCGTCAATGGCGATAGCCGTATCCATGGCTACGGTACAGCTGCCGCTGTTGCCAACCCAGGACAGGTTGCAGCCGGTGGCGTTGACTGTTCCGTTGCCGCTGCCGGATTTGGTAACGGTGAGAGTAAAGTCCGCAGCCAGCGCCGGGGCGGCGCAGGCCAGGCATAACAGCAGGGACCAAAGCATCTGGCGGAATCTGTTCATAGTGGCATCTCCGTGAAATGTTAAAAGGACAACGTTCCCTTGTAGTGATAAAATTTGTGCGGCATCTTACCAGAGTTCTCATTAAAATGTAATCTGTAAGATAGAGTTTCAACTAAAAAAGGGCACTGCCGTGTTCGGCAATGCCCTTTCTTTTCCTTGTTCAGCACTCTGCGTCAGTCTTTGAGTTTCTGCAGCAGCAGGTCGTTCACTACCGCCGGATTCGCCTTCCCCTTGCTGGCGCGCATCACCTGGCCGACGAAGAAGCCGAAGACCTTCTCCTTGCCGCCGCGGAACTCTTCGACCTGCCCCATGTTCGCGGCCATGATCTCGTCGATGATCTTCTCGATCTCGCCGGTGTCGGAAACCTGGACCAGCCCCTTTTCGGCAACGATCTCTTCCGGTCGTTTTCCGGATTGCCACATTTCGTCAAAGACCGTCTTGGCAATCTTGTTGGAGATGGTTCCCTTGTCTATCAGGACCAGTAGTTCGGCGAGCAGTTCCGGAGATACAGGACAGTGCTCTATGTCGAGACCGTTGTCGTTCAGTCCCCTGGTGACCTCCCCCATGACCCAGTTGGCAGCGGCTTTGGGTTGCGAACCGGCAGCGAGGATTCCCTCATAGTATTCAGCAAGTTGGCGTGAAGCGGTCAGAACCTCGGCGTCGTAAAGTGACAGCCCCAGCTCTTCCTGGTAACGGGCGAGTTTTGTCTCCGGCAGCTCGGGCAGCCCCAGACGCGTATCCTCGATCCAGTCATTGCTGATGACCAGCGGTACCAGGTCGGGATCCGGGAAGTAGCGGTAGTCGTGGGCATCCTCTTTGCCCCGCATGGAGCGGGTCGTGCCGCTGTCCGGGTCGAACAGGCGGGTTTCCTGATGAATCTTCCCGCCGTCCTCGATGACCTCGATCTGGCGCTCGATCTCGTACTCGATCGCCTGCTTCACGAAGCGGAAGGAGTTGACGTTCTTGGTCTCGGTCCTGGTGCCGAACTTGTCGGAGCCGACCGGCATGACCGAAACGTTCGCATCGCAACGGAAGCTCCCTTCCTCCATGTTGCCGTCGCAGATGCCGAGGTAGACGACGATCTGGTGGAGTTTCTTGAGGTAGGCGACCGCTTCGTCGGCAGTCCTGATGTCCGGTTCGGAGACGATCTCCAGGAGCGGCGTGCAGGCCCGGTTCAGGTCGACTCCTGAGCCGCTGCCCAGGCCCGGCACATCGCTGTGCACCAGCTTGCCGGCATCCTCTTCCATGTGGATTCTCGTGATACCGATACGCTTCCCGACTCCGTCCACTTCGATGTCCAGATGCCCGTGCTCGCAGATCGGGAGTTCGTACTGGCTGATCTGGTAACCTTTGGGGAGGTCGGGGTAGAAGTAGTTCTTCCGGGCGAAGACCGAGCGGGGGGCGATATTGCAGTGGGTTGCCAGACCTGCCTTGATCGCAAACTCCACGACCTTCTTGTTCAGCACCGGCAACGCGCCGGGGAGGCCGAGACAGACCGGGCAGGTCTGCGAGTTGGGGGAGGCGCCGAACTGCGTGGAACAGCCGCAGAAGATCTTGGTGTTTGTTTTAAGCTGGACGTGGACTTCCAGTCCAATAACGGGTTGAAATTTCATGGGATAAACTCCGTAGAGATTGCTAAATCAGATGATTGCTTTCTTTTTGTGCCACTCCGTCGCCTGCTCGAATGCATACCCGGCGCGGATGATCGCCTCTTCCCCGAACGGCCTGCCGATCAGCTGCAGTCCGATCGGGAGCCCTTCACTGCTCATGCCGGCAGGTACGGAGAGTCCGCAGGTCCCGGCCAGGTTCACCGGAATGGTGAAGATGTCCGACAGGTACATCTGGAGCGGGTCGCTGGTCTTTTCGCCGATTTTGAAGGCCGGGGTAGGGGCTACCGGGGTGAGGATGACATCGACCTTTTCGAACGCCTTGAGAAAATCCTGCATGATCAGCGTCCGCACCTTCTGTGCCTTGAGGTAGTAGGCGTCGTAGTAGCCTGAGGAGAGGGCATAGGTGCCTAGCATGATCCTTCTCTTGACCTCGGCCCCGAAACCCTCGTCGCGGCTCCTGGACATCATCTCTATCAGGCTGCCCGCCTTGCCTGTGCGGTGACCGAAGCGAACGCCGTCGTAACGCGCCAGGTTCGAGCTGGCTTCTGCAGTGGCGATCAGGTAGTAGCAGGCGACTGCATAGTCGGTATAGGGGAGGGAGATATCGATGAATTCAGCCCCCATTCCCCGATAGGTTTCAATGGCAAGCTCCATGGCCTTTTTAACATCCGGATGGAGGCCGTCTATGTAGTACTCTTTCGGCAGGCCGATCTTCAGGCCTTTGACGTCCGGCAGGAGGGCGTTCAGATAATCGGGAACAGGACGTTCGACACTGGTGGAGTCGAGCGGATCGTGGCCGGCCACGGCTCCGAGCATGATCGCCGCATCGCGGACATCGCGGGTCATCGGGCCGACCTGGTCGAGCGAAGACGCATAGGCGATGACACCGTAGCGGGAGACCCGGCCATAGGTCGGTTTCAGGCCGACGCAGCCGCAGTGCGAAGCCGGTTGGCGGATCGAGCCGCCGGTGTCGGTTCCGAGAGTGGCTGTTGCCTGCTGTGCCGCAATCGCCGCGGCCGAGCCGCCGGAAGAGCCGCCCGGGATGCACTCCGTGTTCCAGGGGTTGCGGGTCGGGCCGAAGGCGCTAGATTCGCAGGAGGAGCCCATGGCGAATTCGTCCTGGTTCAGCTTGCCGAGGAGGACTGCGCCGCGCTCTTTCAGTTTTAGCCAGGAAGTCGCATCATACGGAGGGATGAAGTTGTTCAGGATCTTCGAAGCGCAGGTGGTGCGGATTCCCTTGGTCAGGAAGATGTCTTTCAGGGCTATAGGAATGCCGGTAAGAATGTCCATCTCCCCGGCAGCAATGCGCTTGTCAGCCTCCCGGGCGCTTTCAAGCGCCTCTTCCTGGCAGACTGTAATGAACGCATTCACCTTCCCGTCGGTCGCCTCTATCCGTGCAAGCATCGCTTTGGTCGCTTCTACCGACGAAAGCTCCTTCTTCTTCAGTTTTTCATGAAGCTCATGGACAGTAAGTTCAAATATTTCCATTATTTAAATCTCCGATTGCAACGTAGGGGCAGACCCATGTGTCTGCCCTGATCTATCTGTCTGCCTTGATATTGGGCGAACACACGGGTTCGCCCCTACGGGTTTTATTCAATGACTTTGGGCACTTTAAAAAAGCCGTCCACCTTGTCCGGCGCATTTGCGAGCGCGTTTTCCGTTCCCAGGGACGGGTATGTCTCGTCCGGCCGGAAGGCGTTCTCCATGGGAACAGCGTGCGAAGTCGGAATGACCCCTTCCGTGTCCAGTTCCGAAAGTTTATCCACGTAGGAAAGTATTGCATCCATCTGCCCGGTAAAGGTAGCGATCTCTGTGTCGTCAAGCTTGAGACGGGCAAGGGTGGCGACATGCTCCACCTCTTTTCTGGTTATCCTCATAGCAACTCCTGATCTTGCGTAAAGTCCGGAAAGAAGGGTATTTTTTAGCATGAACCGGAAAAAAAGGCAAGGCAGGAGGGGGGATTCGGCAAGAATAATCGAGGCAGCATCTTTTTCTGTTGACAGATATAAAGTTGTTATATAAACAGATTATATAAAGCGCATATAAAACGAGAGGAGCCTGAAAATGTCGCCCAGAAACAGCCAGTTCACCAAGGAAGAGATTGTTGCTGCAGCGTTTCAGCTGGTCCGGGAGCGTGGCTGGAACGGTTTTTCCGTTCAGGCGGTGGCCAAGGCGATCGGCAGTTCCACCATGCCGATCTACTCCCAGTTCGTCAATGTGCGGGAACTTGAGGACGCCGTCTGCCTGAAGGCCATGGAGCTGCTGAAGGAGCGGATGCTGGAGGAGCGGACCGGCGACCGCTGGATCGACCAGGGGATTAGTTATATCAGATTCGCCGAGGAGGAAAAGTTTCTGTTCCGCACGCTCTGGGATGGCCGCAATGTGGAATTGAGTCAGAAAATGGGGAAGGATCTCAACGAATTCATCGCCGCAACCCTGGCCGATTACCCTCTCTTCGCCGGACTGGATGATCTGGAGTTGAAGATGATCCGCCTGAGCAGGATGATGTTTGCCCAGAAACTGGCCTACTGGCTGAACGTCAACAGCAACTATCTCAAGGAGAAAGGGATTCCGGACACGGACGATTATATCCGCCGGGCCAGCAAAGCAATCTATGACGGCTTCAGGCTGCAGTTCGCAGCGGAAAAGTAATTGAATTCACATAGGGTTATCTGATGGAGGGAATGACATGGACAGGAGCTTTCGTAACAGTTTGAGACAATTTTTTGCAGGTTACGTGCTGTGCATCATGGTGATACTGGCGGGTGCCGTTTCCGCAGAGTGCGCATCCGCAGCGAAACCGAAGGCCGGCGGGATGCTGACCGTTGGTGTGGACCGGGAGTTCAGCGGTTTCGATCCGCTCAAGGCCAATTATCTCGGTCTGGCCGACCGCAGCGTCGCCGCGGCAGTCGAGGAACGCCTGTTCGATGTGGATGGCAAGGGGAACCTGGTTCCGGAACTGGCATTGTCAGCCACTCAGGCGAAGAACGGCAAAAGTTGGACGATAAAACTCCGTAAAGGTGTCCAGTTTCATGATGGCACCCCGTTCAATGCCGATGCAGTTGTCGGCCACTGGCAGAGATTGCTCGACCCGAAAAATCACTTTTCCGGTCTCTCCCTGATTGAGCCGATTCTCTCGGTAGAGAAAGTGGCCGAATTTACGGTCCGCTTCAGGCTGAAGCATGCCTGGGCTCCCTTCAAGCAGATGCTCGCCTCACCCGAGTGGATCTCGGCCTATATCCCGTCACCCAAGGCGTTGAAGAACGATACCCATAACCGTGCCCCGGTCGGTACCGGACCGTACCTGTTCAAGGAGTGGCTTCCCAACGACCGGCTGGTGCTGGTGAGAAACCCAAACTACTGGCGCAAGGGGAAAGCATATCTCGACACGATCACCTTTCGCCCCATGCCTGACATGCAGGCACGGTACGCCAGCCTGCAGTCCGGCCAGAGCGACGTCATCCTGACCGATCGCGGCGCGAGCATTCTTCAGGCGAGGGAAGACCGGACTCTCAAAGTGTATATCAGCGACAGTGCCGGGGCGTACAATTTCATCTTCAATACCTCGGTGCCGCCACTTGACGATGTGCGGGTACGCCAGGCACTGGCTCATGCCTGGAATCAGGATCTGCTGCTCAAAGCCGACTACAAGGGAACCCTGCCTCTGGTAAAGGATCCCTACGGCGGACAGATCAAATGCGGCGATTCCGGCTATCGGGAGTACAATCCGGCCAAGGCCAGAAAGCTGCTGGCCGAGTACGGCAAACCGGTCACGCTGGAGATGATCCATACCAGTACCGCGCGGGGCAAGGAAGCGGGTGAGATCATGCAGCGACTGTTCAAAGAGGTCGGCGTGACGCTCAAGCTGACACCTGTGACTGAAGGACAGCTGGTGAAGCGCGGTATGAGCGGCGATTATCAGGTTTCCGGGTGGCGGGTTATGGATTATGACGATATGGGGCCATATCTCTTCGCCTACCTGCATTCAACCGGGAGCCGCAACTTTGGCAAGTACAAAAGTCCGAAGATGGACGAACTGCTGCTGACCCAGCAGATGAGCACGGACAGGAAGGACAGGGAAAAGGCGTTTTGCGGAGTTGCGAAGCTGATCAACGAAGACGCGGTCTATCTTTATGGTGGCGGACGGCGGTTTCATATCATCGCCAGGTCGGGCGTCAACGGGATCGAAAATGTCAGGAACGGGGTGATCCGGGTCAGCGATGCCTGGCTGGACAACAATAAATAAGGAAAACAGGAGATCCTATGAAACATTTTATTTTTCTACTCTTTATGGTTGCAGGCGTATCAGTTGCACAAGGAGAACCTCTGACACAACAAAAGCCCCAAACCTTGTTAGCTATGTCCGGGGTCAAGCAGGAAGCGACTCATCTCAAAGACAGTGTCCTGGTCATCATTGACGCCCAACGGGAATATGTCGACGGGAAATTGCCCCTTGACGGGATTGATGCCTCAATCAAGGAAGCAGCCCAACTGCTTGTCCGTGCCAGAAAAGCAGGTACGCCGGTAATTCATGTTGTTCACAAGGGAAAACCGGGCGGTGCGCTGTTCAATCCAGACGGGCCTTATTTCGAGATTGTCAGCGCTCTTGCACCAAAGCCGGATGAAACCATCATCAAAAAAACACTTCCTAATGCTTTTGCCGGTACCAATCTTGAGGAGACACTTGCCCGCATTGGCCGTAAAAATCTGATTGTCATCGGCTATATGACTCATATGTGCATAAGTTCAACAGTCAGAGCAGCTACTGACCGTGGCTATCGTTCCACCATAGTTGCAAAAGCAACCGCCACGCGCGATCTGCCTGCACCGGGAGGAGGAGTAGTTCCCGCCCAGACCCTTCAGAGCGCAAGCCTGGCAGCTCTTGCCGACCGTTTTGCGGCAATAGTTCAGAGTGCGCAGGATATTCCGGAATAATGCATCAGCTTTTGAAAAAACTGCTCCATCTCGTTGTGGTCGTGCTGGCGGTCACCCTGCTGACCTTTGTCATGACCGACCGGCTCCCTGCGGATGTCGCCGCCGAGATAAACGGTCGCGGCGCGACAGCAGCGGATCTGGGCGAAGTGCGGGAGCGTCTCGGTTTGAACCGGCCGGTGCTGATCCGCTATGCTTCCTGGCTTGGTGATATCTGCCGGGGCAAGCTCGGCAATTCCCTGGCGACGGAGCAGCCGGTAGCAGAGTCGCTTCGGAGCCATCTCCCGGTTACCCTGGAGCTGCTGTTTCTCTCCCAACTCTTTGCCCTGCTGCTGGCTATTCCCGCCGGGATTATTACCGCCTGGCGCGCCGGTTCGCGTCTCGATCGGTTGACCGGTACCTTCGCCTTCGGCTGTGCCTCGCTCCCCAATTACGCCCTGGCCATGGGGCTGGTTCTGCTCTTCTCCCTGAAGCTCAAGCTGCTCCCTGCCACCGGTTACACCCCTATGAGCGTCGGGCTGGCTGCGAATCTCAAGGGCTTTCTGCTCCCTGCGTTCGCTATCGCCCTGGTGGAGTGGGTGATCCTGATGAGGGTGCTCAGGAGCGATCTGATCGCCACCCTCAAGGAAGATTTCATCTTGCTTGCCCGCTGCAAGGGGTTGCCGGCCTGGCGGATCCTCCTGGTTCATGCCCTGCGGCCATCCCTGTTCACTTTCATTACCGTTCTCGGCATGCAGGCCGCCAGCCTGATCGGTGGTGCGGTCATCATCGAAACGCTCTTCGCTCTTCCCGGCATCGGCCGGCTCCTGGTAAACGCGATTTTTGCCCAGGACTATCCGCTGATCCAGGGGGCCGTGCTGCTGATCACTCTTGCCTACGTGCTGATCAATTTTCTGGTGGATCTCTGCTATGGTCTCCTCGATCCCCGGGTTAGGACGGGTGGTGCCGATGGCTAGCCCTGATCTAAAAAAAGGCTTCACCTTTTATGCCGCCTGCGGCTGGCTTGCCCTGGTGGTGCTCTGCGCGCTCGGCGCCGGTCTCTGGCCGCTCCCCTTCACCCTTGACCAGATCGACAGCGAGCATCTTGCCGCCTGGCCGGGTGGGGAGCACCTGCTCGGCACCGATGCCATGGGGCGGGATGTTCTGGTCAGGCTGCTCTTCGGCAGCCGGGTCTCCCTGATCGTCGGCAGCTGTGCACCTCTGCTGGGACTAGGGGTCGGCCTGCTCCTCGGCATGCCGGCAGCATGGTGCAGCGGGTGGAGTGAACGGCTCATCATGACCTGTACCGATGTCATCCTGGCTTTTCCGGCGCTGATCTTTCTCCTTGTGTTTGCCTCTATTCTCGGGCCGAGCCTGATCACCATAACCCTGGGACTGGGTCTGCTCCTGTCACCCCGCTTCATCCGGGTGGTCAGGGCTAACACTGCAAGATTCAGGAAAAGCGAATTCGTCCTGGCGGCTAGAATCAGCGGGGCAGGCGAAGGGAGCATCCTTCTGAAGGAGGTCCTGCCCAACATCATGGGGCCGCTCCTGGCCTATTCCCTGGTGGTGACCGGCTATGTCATCGTGGTCGAGGGAGCGCTCGCCTTCCTCGGCCTGAGTGTCCCTTCTCCGGCTCCGAGCTGGGGGGGGATGATTGCGGCCGGACGGGATGTGCTGGAGGAGGCTCCCCATGTGGCCATAATCCCGATGGCAACCATGTTCCTGACGGTTCTGGCAGTGAATCTGCTGGGGGACAGGCTGCGGGGGCGCTATGAACGGAGTTGACAAGCAGCTGCTCGACATCAGGGACCTGACCGTCGAACTCCGCGACCGTCGCGGTCCGATACTCCCGGTGGACTCGGTATCGTTCTCCCTGGAACGCGGGAAAACGCTCGCAATAGTGGGTGAATCGGGGAGCGGCAAGAGCATGCTTTGCCGGGCCATTTTGGGGCTGGTTCCCTCACACGGTTCCATCCTTTTCAACGGTCACGATACCGGCAAGCTCTCCGCAAGCGAGATGAACCGGATCCGTGGCCGGGAGATCGGCGTGGTGCTGCAGAATCCGCTCTCGTCACTGAACCCGGTCATGACCATTGCGAGCCAGATTATGGAGCCGATGCGCTGCCACCTTGGCCTTGGGGCGCGTGAAAGCAGGGAAAAGGCACTGGCACTGATGGGGGCGGTCGGCATTCCCCATCCACAGGAGCGGCTTTCCTGCTATCCCCACCAGCTCTCCGGTGGCATGCGCCAGCGAGTGGCCATCGCCATTGCCCTGGCCTGCGACCCGCAACTGCTCATTGCCGACGAACCGACAACGGCACTGGATGTGACGGTTCAGTCGGAAATACTCGGTCTGTTGTCCCGCCTGCAGCAGGAGCGGAACATGTCGCTGATCCTGGTGAGCCACGACCTGGGGGTGGTGGCAGGGGTAGCGGATGAGATAGCGGTGATGTATGCCGGACGGATCGTCGAGCTGGGGCCGGCCGGGGCGATCTTCGAGCGGATGCGGATGCGCTACACACAAGCCCTGTTCGATGCCATCCCCCGGATCGACGACCCGCCCCACCGCCGTCTGCCCAACATTCCCGACCAGCCGCCCGATTTCGCCGCGCTGCCGCCGGGGTGTCGCTTTGCCCCCCGTTGCGCCAGCGCCGGGGAGATATGCCGCAACAAGTATCCGCCGCTTGTGGCGGATGGCGATGAAAGGCACAGCTATGCCTGCTGGTTCCCCTGCGAACTGAAGGAGGCGGGCCGATGAGCGGCAGCAGCGAACGCAAATATCTCTTGCAGATAGAAGATCTGGTGGTCGAGTTTCCGGCGGCACGAGGGTACAAAGTGCATGCGGTATCCGGCGTCTCTCTTGGCATCGGAGCGGGAGAAACGCTGGGGCTCGTCGGAGAGTCGGGGTGCGGAAAATCGTCCCTGGCTCGGGCGATCATGCAGACCCCGCCGCCTTTCTCCGGCAAGGTGCTTCTTGACGGTGTGGACCTGACAAAAATCCGTGGCAGAGCACTCAGGGAACTGCGTGGCATATTTCAGATGGTCTTTCAGGATCCCCTGGCCTCGCTTAATCCGGTAAGAACTGTCGGGGCAAGCGTCGAACTGCCGCTACGGGCAGCGGGACTGGACAAGCAGTTCGACGTGCAGCAATTGGCGTATGAAGCGTTTGCCAGCGTCGGTCTCGATCCGGAGCAGCATTACGACCGCAAACCGGCACAGTTTTCGGGCGGCCAGTGCCAGCGCCTCTGCATTGCCCGGGCTCTCATCAGCAGGCCGAAACTGCTCGTCTGCGACGAGCCGGTTTCCTCGCTGGACGTTTCGATACAGGCCCAGATCATCAACCTGCTGCGCGATCTAAAGGAGTCACGAGCTCTATCGATGCTGTTCATCTCCCATGACCTGGCTGTGGTAAAGAACATCTCCGACCGGGTCGCGGTCATGTATCTCGGGCGGCTGTGCGAAGTGGCGCCCTGTGCCGGTTTTTTCCACGCTCCGGCTCATCCCTATTCCAGTGCCCTGATTGCCGCCGTTCCCCGGCCGGATCCCCGGCAGCCGGGTGGTGTCAGCACAATCAGCGGAGAGCTCCCGTCGGCCATAAACCCGCCGACCGGCTGCCGGTTCCGCACCCGCTGCCCGCGTGCCCAGAGCTTGTGCGCCGAGGTTCAGCCCGAACTTGGGGAGATTGCTGTGGGCCATCAGGTGGCCTGCCATTTTCCGTTATAAGAGGAGCGCCGATGATAGAAGACCAGGTGAGCCGGACTGCACTCTTTACCGCCTTCAGCCGCGGTTATCACTGTACCCATGACCATCCGCAGATCTTTAGCGATCCGCTGGCGTTTTCGCTCCTGTCGCCGGAGGAACGTACCTGCATCGAAAAGCTCCTGATAGAGGTTCTCAGGGAGGCCAATCCGCTGGCCGCTGCAGCTTTTGAGGATAAGCAGAGCTCCCTGGACTGGATGATGCAGTCCGGCGCGGCCGCTTCGATCCTGCTGAGCCGGGCGCAGTACGCGGAGGAGTGTCTGGAAAAGAGTATGGTGTCGGGGGCCCGTCAGTATGTGATGCTCGGCGCAGGGCTGGACAGCTTTGCCTATCGCCGCCCGGAACTGGTGGAGAAGCTGGTGCTGTTTGAAGTCGATCACCCCGCTACCCAGGCCCACAAGCGGCAGAGGCTGGCAGAGCTGGGGTGGGCACAGCCGGCAAATCTGCACCATGTTCCGGTGGATTTCACCCGGCAGCGGCTTAGCGACCGGCTGGCCGACTCCCCTTTCGCCCCGGGGCTTCCCGTCTTTTTCAGCTGGCTGGGGGTGACCTACTATCTGCCACGGGAGGTCGTACTGGACACGCTGCAGGAAATTGCCCTGTTTGCGCCGAGCGGCAGTTCGATCGTCTTCGATTATCTTGACGAAGAGGCCTTTGAGCCGGGAAAGTGCGCCCCGCGCGTGCAGCGGATGCTAAATCATGTCGAATCGCTGGGGGAGCCCATGCGGAGTAGTCTGGACCCTCTTACCTTGGCGGTGGAACTCAGGTTGTTAGGGTTTGAACTTCAGGAGAATCTTTGCCCGTGGGATATCCACGCCCGCTGGTTCATGGGGCGCACCGACCATTATCGGGCCTGCGAGCATGTCCATTTTGCCCATGCCCGTATTGCCTGAGTGCGTTTGACGTCACCGAGAGCACACTGCCTGGCCTGAAAGGCGGGATAATGGTACACTGAAGTCAAAGGACATACAGTGGTCCATTGCTTTCCAGCTTGGGAGGTGCACCATGAGAAACGCCATTCAACATTTGGTCACATCCATTCTGACCTGCCTGATGTTCGTCGCCTGCTCAGGGGGGAATTCCGCCACCCCGCCGGATCTGATTTCACTTCCCAACGCCTTTCAACCGGAGGGGATAGCTTCACGAGAGAACTTCATCTATGTGGGATCCATACCCACTGGTGCGGTCTATCGCGCCGACATCACCACCGGGACAGGGAGCGTCCTCGTCCCGGCTCAGGCGGGACGCGCCGCCATCGGGCTAAAAGTTGACGGCCGCGGCCGTATTATCGTTGCCGGCGGGAGTACGGGAAAGGCATTCGTGTACGATGCCGCCACCGGTCAGGATCTGGCCTCCTATTCCCTGGCTCAGGCAAACCCGACCTTCATAAATGACGTTGTTCTTACTCCCGATGCTGCCTGGTTCACCGACTCCAGCAATCCGGTTCTCTATCGGGTGCCGCTGCCCGCGGACGGATCCATCGCCGGCCAGGATACGGTATCGACTCTGGCGCTCAGCGGGGATTTCCAGAATGTGGTCGGGGTCACTAACCTGAACGGCATCGCCTTCACCGGGCATCTGCTCATCGCCGTGCAGAGCAATACAGGTTTCCTCTTTACGGTGGATCCGGTGACCGGCGTCACGAGAAAGATAGCTCTGGGGGCCGAGACGGTCATCAACGGGGACGGGCTCCTATTGGAAGGGCAGACGCTCTTCGTGGTTCAGAACCGGTTGAATCAGGTGACGGTGATCGATCTATCACCGGACTTTGCCACGGGGACGGTGCGCACGCGCATAACCAATCCGTCCTTCGATGTGCCGACGACCCTGACGGCTGCGGGGGGAAGTCTCTATGCGGTAAATGCCCGTTTCGGGATACAGGTGGCTCCCGATACCACGTACACGGTGGTCCGTTTCAGTCGTCCCTGAAACGAGGTGCGGAGAAAGAGAAGCGGCGCAGCGGCAGTTTTTTAACTGTCAGCTATTCGTGTTGACTCCATTATGTTAGTCATGTAACATGACCATATTGGAGGTGTGCCATGTCCCAATTCAATATTGCCGATGCCAAATCGCATTTTTCCGAACTGGTGCAAAAAGCCATGCTCGGGGATGAGGTCATCATTGCCAGAGACAACAAGCCCCTTCTCAAGCTCGTACCTGTGGGGGCAAGCAAAAAGGATCGTTCACCTGGATCGGCAAAGGACAAAATCGTCTATGTTGCCCCGGATTTTGACGAGACGCCAGCCGACTTTGCCGAGTATTCCTGATGCGGTTGTTGCTCGATACCCATACCTTCCTCTGGTGGCTCGCCGACGATCCATCCCTTTCCGGCAAAGCCCGCAATGCCATTGCCGATGGTCGTAACGAATGTTTCCTGAGTCTTGCCAGTTGTTGGGAGTTGGCCATAAAATCCAGTCTTGGCAAACTTCGTCTCACCCAGCCGTTAGAACGATTCATCCCTGACGAGATGTCCACTAACGGCTTTCACCTGCTTGGCATCGATTTCAGGCATGTCGCCAAGGTCGAGACTCTCCCGTTTTGTCACCGCGACCCGTTTGATCGACTGCTGGTTGCCCAGGCGCTGCTTGAAAAGATGACCATTGTTTCGTGCGACACCATATTGTCTGAGTATGGTGTCAAGCGCATCTGGTAAATGGCTTTCCCCTAGCGCGTAAGCCATCCTTCGACTCAAGCGGATTAAATCTGAAAAGCTATTCCCGCTTCACGCCCGTTCCAACCCGGCGAACCTCACCAGCAGCTTCTTCGGCCCGACCGAGCTGAACCAGACGATAACCTTCTGGCTGTCGCCGAAACCTTCGATCTTCCGGACCGTGCCGACGCCGAATTTGGCGTGGCGCACCTTCATGCCGATGACGACGCCGTCCTCGACATCGTCCGGCACCATTTCCACCTCGTTGAAGTTCATATTTTCCGAGGCAAATACTGAAGCCAGGTTGTGGCCTTGCGGCTGGGCTGCCGGGCTTCTGCTTACGCTTCCCCATTCCCTGGTTACTGAGACAGCTTCGTCGCTTTCCAGCAGCTCTTTCGGGACATCCGAGATGAACCTGGAGGGCTGGTTGAACTGATCCTGCCCGAAAATTCGCCGGCGCCGGGCATTAGTCAGGAAGAGCCGCTCCCGCGCCCGTGTCATCCCCACATAGCAGAGCCGGCGCTCCTCTTCCATCTGCTCGGGATCTTCCAGCGACCTGACATGCGGAAAGAGTTTCTCCTCCATGCCGACGATGAATACAAGGGGGAATTCCAGCCCTTTTGCCGAATGAAGGGTCATCAGGGTAGTCGAGGCTCGCCCCGCATCGCTCTTTTCAAGGTCCGAAACGAGCGCCACCTGTTCGAGGAACTGGGAAAGCCCGGCATCTGCTCCTCCCCTGGCAAACTCCTCCATGGCGACGAGCAGCTCTTCAAGGTTTGCCAGGCGGTCCGCCGCTTCGGCTGTCCGCTCCTCTTTCAGTTTGTCGGTGTACCCGGTGTCGTTGATGATCTTTGCTGCAAGCTCTGCAAGCGGGAGGCTGCCTGCCTGGGCTCTCAGATCATCAATCAAATGGACGAATGACGCCACTTTACTTCTCGGGCCGGCCGAAAGGAGGGTCGAGTCTGCTGAAGCCCCGAGTGCATCGTAATAGACCAGCCCTTGAGAGGCGGCAAGCTCTCCGATCCTGTCGGTGGTCGAATGTCCGATCCCTCTGGGAGGGACGTTGATGATCCGTTTGATGGATATTTCATCAGCAGGGTTATCGATGACCTTGAGATAGGCAAGGATGTCCTTGACCTCCATCCGCTCATAGAAGCGCATCCCGCCTACCATATGATAAGGGATGCCGTCGGCGACAAGTGCGTCTTCAACTGATCTTGACTGGGCATTTGTCCGGTAGAAGACTGCGATATCCCGGAGCGTCCCCCCTTTCCGGAGCCAGCGAGCGGCTTCCTGGCAGACGAAGCGGGCCTCGGCACGTTCATCCTCAAGCCTTTTGTAGACGATTTTCTCGCCGAGCGGATTCTCGGTCCAGAGCGTTTTTGCCTTTCTGCCCCGGTTTCTTGCCACTACCGCACCTGCTGCATCCAGAATGGTGCTGGTGGAGCGGTAGTTCTGTTCGAGTTTGACAACTTTGACGCCGGGAAAGTCCCGCTCGAAATAGAGGATGTTTCGTATATCTGCTCCCCGCCAGCGATAGATCGACTGGTCATCGTCCCCGACCACGCAGAGGTTGCGGCGTTCACCGGCAAGGAGCCTCACGAGACGGTACTGTACCGGGTTGGTATCCTGATACTCGTCGACCAGCAGCCACTGCCATCTGTCCCGGTAGTAAGCAAGGACTTCCGGGAACTCTTCGAGGAGTTTTACCGTGTACAGGAGGAGATCTCCGAAGTCCAGTGCGTTGCATTTTTTCAGCCGCTCCTGATAAGCGCTGTAGACCCTGAGCAGCCGATCGGCCATCTGATCTCCGCAAGACAGGTCGGAGGGAGAATTCCCGACGTTCTTGCATTCATCTATGGCTGCGGCGAAGGCTTTGGCCGGATACTTCTTGTCGTCGATATTCTGCTCTTTCAGGATCTCTTTCAGCAGCCGCTCGCTCTCCCTGTCATCGTATATGGCGAAATTGCTTCCGAAGCCGAGTCTCCCTATCTCCCGCCTGAGGATCCGGACGCAGGTCGCGTGAAAGGTCGATATCTGGGGGCTTTCGACGCCGCCGAGCAGCTTTTCTACCCGCTCCCGCATCTCTCCTGCTGCTTTGTTGGTAAAGGTGACGGCAAGTATCTGCCAGGGGCGCACACCATGTTCGCGGATCAGCCAGGCGATCCGGTGGACGATTACCCGGGTCTTTCCCGAACCGGCGCCAGCCAGGACGAGCAGGGGCCCTTCGCCATGCTTTACAGCCTCAAGCTGCGGGGGGTTCAGATGTTTCAGAAGTTCCATGACAATTCCTGTATTTTTTCTCCGGAAAGTATTAGCAGATAAGAGCGCCGTTTTCCATTCCAAAGAGAGTTCCTGTTGCCTTAAAGAATCATGATGGTAAAGTTTCATCTGAATCCGATGACAGTGAGGGCCGTGTCTCGCTGCGACGCCTCTGCATCTGCGTCGACGGAGGCTTGTTCACCAGCGGAGAAGGTCAGTGGCACTATCGATTGTGGCGACATTTGGCCATGCGCTCCGGCTGTTTCCGCTCGACAAGGCCCTCACCGTCACAGATTCACTTTAAAAACATTGCCGGGTCGAAGCGGATTGTGTGAACGGAGTACCAATGGTCGCTGAAAGCAACAAAAACATCGATGCTGTCCGCAGTTTTTTGCTGCGGCTGTTTCCAACAGAGGCATCCCGACAAGTCTGGCTGGTCGGCGGCAGCGTCAGGGATACGCTTCTGGGGAGAGAGATCAGGGATATCGATCTGGTCGCTGCTCTTCCGCCGGCTTTTCTCGAATCATCGGGATTCCGTCCGGTTGTTGCGAAAAGCACCGCAGCTGTCTGGTTCAGGCATTTCAAGGAGTTCGGTAATGTCGAGATCACCCTGATCGGGCATGTGGATAAACTGCTGAGCGACCTGAAGCGAAGGGACTTCACGGTCAATGCTATGCTCATGACCGTTGACGGTGTCCTGTCTGATCCGCTCCATGGAGAACATGACCTCGAAAGCCTTTCTCTGAGGCACTGCAGCGAAAATACATTCAGCGACGATCCGTTGCGTATCTTCAGAGCCTTCCGGATGGAGTCGGAAGGCTTTCGTATCGCATCCGGGACCGGGCAGATGATCCTTGGCAAAAACTGGGAAGAAAAGTTGACCGGTATTCCGGTCGAGCGTTTCGGAAGGGAGATGCTGAAAGCTTTCTCTGCTGCAGAGCCATGGCGTTTCTTCATGAAGATGCTTGAGTTTGACGTCGGTCGGACCTGGCTTCCCGAGCTGTTCCGGATGCCGGAAGTGCCGGCCGGCCCACCTGAGTACCATCCGGAAGGGGATCTTTTGAGCCACTCGCTGCAGGTGCTTGAGCGAGTCGCTTCTGATGCCGGGTCATCCCTGGCAAGGTTCTGCGCTTTTTTTCACGATATCGGGAAACTTTCCACCGATCCGTCTTTGTATCCGAAACATCATGGTCATGACGAGGCCGGTTTCAGAGTCGCAGAGGGGTTATGCAGGCGGCTTTCCCTCCCGGTTGATTATGGTCGGTCGCTGGCATGGATCAGCCGTCTTCACGGCAAGGCAAACAGGTTTGATGAACTCAGGCTCTCAACGAGGACACGGATGGCGGAGCAGGCGATAAGGAGCGGAGTTGCGGTCATCCTGCCTCTGATTTCCGCTGCGGACAAACAGGAAGCAGGCTTCAGTGATGAATGGGAAAAGGTTGTGACAGTTGCCCGGATGAATACGGCTGAACTGGGAATCGACCCTCAAGTTCTGAAGTTGCTGGAACCTTCAAAGCGATCCGGATTTGTTCTGCAAAAACGGATCGCAGTCTTGAAATCGCTTTGATATTCAGGCAGTCTTTGCTCTTTTGAGGGCAGGCACTTTCTTCAGGGCTTTTTTGTAGCTTCTGGTAGTGCTGCCGAGCTCTTCAAATTCCATCATGAAGCCTACGACTTCGAAATAGTTTACGGCGTCCTGCAGAATGCTGATGCATTCGGAACTGTCTTCAGGCTGCTGCTCCGGGGCACAGATGACCGATTTTTTGCTTTCTGTCAGATACCAGACGACATATGTCAGATACGAGCCGGATTTCTTAATCCCGATAACATAACCCTTGCATCTCTGGATACTGCTGCCTACAGGCACTGCCTGTACCGTGTTGCTGGAGTGGAACAGAGCAACAATCTCGGACGGGTCGGAGTACTCGATGGAGGTTATGGCCGGATCGATACTGAACTCGGTCGATGAGTACCCCTGATCCGAGTAGTAGCTGCCGAGTTCGTTGATGAGACCGTCCCTGATCTCCGGGTCTCCCTGGACAGGAAGATCAGGCTCGTCGGTATCGTCTTCTGCAATATCCGTTTCTTGCAAGGGTTGTACTGTTTCAGGCACGACAGCCGCCGGTTGAACAACGGCAAGGGATTGCCCGGTCCCGGCAGGGAGACCGGCTGGTGGAAGCGGGGCGTACTTTACAATCACCTGAGGTTCTTGAATGGTTTCCAACGGTGCTGCAGTCGCGCCGCCCATTACGATACGCCTCAGTTCGGCCCTGAGAGCTGACTGTTCCATAGCCGCTACCTGAATCTGAATCTCAAGTTCTCTGGAGAGCCGGTGAACCTCTGACTCAGCTGTTGAAAGCGCGTCTGTCAGGGTGATCTCTTTCTCCCTGCTCTCGTTGGCGAGTCTCACATACTCGGACTCAATAACATCTTTCCCCTCTTCAAGCGCTTTCAGCTCCTGCTCGTATTTGTCGGCATCAACGGTGCTGTTGCGGAGCAGTACAATCTCTGCATTCGCTGCTTCAACAACTGCTTCAAGACCGGAAATTTTCTGGAGTAATGACTCTTCGGTACTCTCCCTGTCTCGATGACTCTGCAGCTCTTCTTCCATGGACATCAGCCGGATCTGCAACTGGTCGATTTCCCGCGAAAGCTCATTCTCTCTCTCCTGACTCTCTATCCAGGACTCTTCGAAGCGGGCAAGCTCTGCAATTTTATCTGCAGCGGCACGGTTGGCAGTATCTGCTTCAGTAAGCTGCACCTTCAGAGATTCTTTTTCAGCATTCAGCGCTTTTATCTTTTCTTGCAGGGAGGAGCTGCCTGCCAGCTGATGTTCAAAATTAACCCGCTCGGATTCAAGTTGGCGGTTTTTTTCCTGAAGCTCGGCTATCTCCTTGCGGACTTTCTCACCGGAGAGTCTGGCATTTTCTTCCAGTTTCCGGAGCTGAGCCAACAGTTTGTTTTTCTCGTCTTCGTTAGGGGGGGCTTGTGAAGCACCCTTCAGCTCTCCCAGTTTCCGGAGTTCTTGCGTCAATCGCTCTTCAATTGTTTTTCTGGAGTCGTTTGCCTGTTCGACGGCACTTTTCAGTGAAGCGATTTCACGGGAGGCGTTCTGCTCAGTAGTGACTTTCTCCCTGGTAATCTTCTCGATTACTGCTCTTGCAGAAGCGAGCTCCGCCCTGAGGCTGGCCAGTTCTGCAGGCAGCTCTTCAACCTGGAACTCCTTATTGAGAGCGTCCTCAAGTTGAGCCGGGATATTAAGCAGACTATGATCAAGGGCGGCATATTCGGCCTTCGGGTATCTGCCAACCTGCTTTCTGGGCGGGGGAGGGGGAGGCGGGCGCATGACCCGGAATCCCTTGATGATAACTTCCTTCATCGCCGGACTGAATTCCAGGTTCACCTGCTCCATGGTGAATCCCATTGTTTTCAGAAACTCTTCGGCTTGTGCCGTAACCTTCGGGTAGTCGGCAGGATTGTCAGCTTCATAATCCGAAGTATAGACAAGTACGCTCTTTAAACCATTATCGAGTATGGCGACATAGGCCTTCACCGTTTTCTCTATCTTGGAGATGCAGATGAACGCCTCGCAGGGGCGACCTCTGAACCTTGCGTCGGGAAGGGGTATTTCCGAGGTTGAGCGATAGAGCTCATCAATGCATGTCACAGGAACGTTGATATGATTCAGTGAAGGGTTTATCGCAAAGCTCATCTTGGGCTCTCACTGTCAGGTCGATGTTTGTCTCTTTGTACAGGCAAGCATCAGTTATTGATTCAATGGATTTTACAATCTATACTTATATATCAAGTTTAGTTAAAAAAGTTTAGTCCAAATTAGTTCAAAAGGTTGATTAATGCAAATAATCGGCGAATTTATCAAGCTGGACAGTTTCCTGAAAGCGGTCAATGCCGCGGCTTCCGGTGGTGAGGCAAAGATTCTGGTAACAGAAGGGTTCGTATCCGTGAACGGCGAAGTAGAGCTGCGGCGCGGCCGGAAGATTCGCCCCGGCGATTTTGTCGAGATTGAGGGAAGGCGCTATTCGGTGGAACAGGGGGAAGGGTGAGTGTTGTCAGAGCGCTTGTTGAGTTATATCGGGAAAAGATCGGCAGCGAGATCCATCTGGGTGAGTGGTTAAGGGTCAAGCAGGAGCGGATTGATGCCTTTGCCAAGGCTACCGGCGACCTGCAGTGGATACACATCGATCCGGAAAGGGCTGCAAAGGAATCCCCTTACGGAGGGACGATTGCGCATGGGTTCCTTACCCTTTCGCTGCTTCCTTTCCTGACGGAGAGCAATGCTCCGGGGATGTTCGAAAAAAACTATCCGGGCATGCGGCTGAGAGTGAACTACGGGCTTGAAAAGGTCCGTTTTCCCGCTCCGGTTGTCAGCGGTTCGAGAGTAAGGGCAAGAAGTGTTGTGACCGGAGCAGAAGAGGTCTCCGGCGGGGTTCAGATTGCCTGCAGGATTACGGTCGAGATCGAAGGCGGGGCAAAGCCGGCGTGCGTTGCGGAGCAGCTGTTCAGACTCTATCAGTAGTTGAAGAGTTGCAGACGGAAGACAAAAAAAAGGCGCTGTCCACGAGGGCAGCGCCTTTTTAACGATTACGGAGGCAACTACATGAATTTCGCCAACAGCGGTACAAGCATCAACGATACGATGTTGATGATCTTGATCATCGGGTTGATTGCCGGGCCGGCAGTATCCTTGTAGGGGTCGCCGACTGTGTCGCCGGTAACGGCTGCCTTGTGGGCGTCTCCACCCTTGCCGCCATGATGGCCGTCTTCGATGTATTTCTTGGCGTTATCCCAGGCGCCGCCACCGGTGGTCATGGAGATGGCGACAAAAATGCCGGTGACGATGGTTCCGACGATTACTCCGCCGAGGGCCTTGGGGCCGAGGGTGAAGCCGACGACAACCGGTGCGAGGATCGGGATCAGGCCGGGAATGACCATCTCTTTCAGTGCGGTTTTGGTGACGATGTCGACGCAGGCGGCATAATCAGGCTTGCCGGTCCCTTCCATAATCCCCTTGATTTCGCGGAACTGGCGGCGGACTTCAACAACTACGGCCCCACCGGCCTTGCCTACAGCTTCCATGCATTGTGCAGCGAAGTAGTAGGGGAGCATGCCGCCGATAAAGAGGCCTACAATGATGTACGGGTCGGAGAGGTCGAATTTGATGACTTCTTTGTTGAGCAGATTCAGCGCGTGATTCAACTCGTCAACGTAGGAGGTGAAGAGGATAACGGCGGCCAGACCTGCTGAGCCTATGGCATACCCCTTGGTAACAGCCTTGGTGGTGTTGCCGACTGCGTCCAGAGGATCGGTGACCGCGCGAACCGAGGCATCCAGATCAGCCATTTCGGCTATGCCGCCGGCGTTGTCGGTGATCGGGCCGTAGGCGTCCATTGCAACGACGATACCTGTCAGGGAAAGCATGGAAACAGCAGCAATGGCGATGCCGTAGACTCCGGCGCATTGAAAAGCAACGATAATGCCGGCAGCGATGACGATCACCGGTGCGGCAGTTGATTTCATGGAGACACCGAGACCGGCGATGATGTTGGTGCCGTGACCGGTGGTGGAAGCCTGGGCGATGTGCTGTACAGGACCGTATTCGGTGGCGGTGTAGTACTCGGTGATCCAGAAGATGGCGCCGGTTACGACCAGGCCGACGATGGTCGAGATGAAGATGTTCATGGCACTGAAGTTCTGGCCTGCTGCATTGGTAAGACCGGCCGGGAACATCTGCACGGTGACGAAGTAGAAGGCAACGCAGGCGAGGCCGCCCGAGACGATCAGTCCCTTGTAGAGGGCGGTCATGATCTTCTTGCTGTTGCCGAGTTTGACGAAGAAGGTGCCGATGATGGAAGTGATGATGGAGATGCCACCCAGGATCAACGGATAACTGACCGAGGCGGGATTTGTTGTGAAGGTGATTGCGCCCAGCAGCATGGCAGCGATCAGGGTAACTGCATAGGTCTCGAACAGGTCGGCGGCCATGCCGGCGCAGTCGCCGACGTTGTCGCCGACGTTATCGGCGATGACAGCAGGGTTACGAGGATCATCCTCGGGGATGCCTGCTTCAACCTTGCCGACGAGGTCGGCGCCGACATCAGCACCCTTGGTGAAGATACCTCCGCCCAGACGGGCAAAGATTGAGATGAGCGAGCCCCCGAAACCGAGGCCCACCAGCTGGTTGACTATTTCGTTGACCGGTGCGCCGGGCATCAGCTTGGTCAGGGTCAGGTAGTAACCGGCCACGCCCAGCAGGCCGAGACCAACCACCAGCATGCCGGTGATGGCGCCACCCTTGAAAGCGACGTTAAGAGCCTTCTCGATGCCGCTTTTTGCAGCCTCTGTGGTGCGGACATTGGCACGGACCGAAACAAACATGCCGATGAATCCGGTCAGACCGGAAAAAAGCGCTCCGATGGCGAAGCCGATGGCTGTTTTGGGGCCGAGGCTCGCATACAGTGCAATGAACATAATCGCGCCGACAACGGCGATAATTGTGTACTGGCGCTTCATGTAGGCGCCTGCCCCCTCCTGAATGGCTGCGGCAATCTGTTTCATACGGTCATTCCCCTGCGGCAGTGCAAGAATCCAGTTTGCCGAGATGATACCGTAGGCAACAGCTGCTGCGGCGCAAACCAGAGCAAAGTAGACAGCGTACTGTTCCATATTGATAATCCTCCTTTATTTAGCGCCTTTAATAAGGCTTATAAGCAAAAACGCATAATTGTTAATGGAATAATGCCTTCTTGTCAATACGTTAATGGCTCGAATTTTCTTTTTTAAATTTTTGCAATCAAAGTTTCTTGTATAGTTAATATACTCTGATATAATTTATGAACTTTCTGGATGTGTCATAAGTGAGGAATTGCAACCACTCTGAATACTGTTATTTATAGCCATGCTACTTTAAAAGCCGGCAAAAACATTGACAGTTACGATGTTTTTGCAATAAGGTACCAAAATGAGCGAAGAACAGCAGTGCAGGCAGGATTTCATCTCATCGAAGCTGAAACTGATGGAAGAACGCTGCCGTAAGAACAGGCTTTCGTTGACATCCCAGAGACGTGCGATTCTGGAGAACCTCTCTTCGCGGACCGATCATCCGACTGCTGATCAGATTTATGCATCTATTCACGACCGGCTCACCGGAGTATCGAGAACGACCGTTTACAGAGTTCTTGAGACTTTTGTGCATCTCGGAATAGCTCAGAAGATAAGCAACCCGGAGGCCAAGGCGCGCTTCGATGCCGACACTAGCAAGCATCATCATGCAGCGTGTCTGTCCTGTGAAAAGATCATAGATATTCATGCCGGTCTGCTGCCGGATATTCAAATGAAACGATTGGACCTTGACGGCTTTGAGGCTTTTGACTGTTCTGTCGTCATTGTCGGGCTCTGCAAGGATTGTCACAGCATTGACGGGATTGCCCGTTCATTCAAAACCAACTAAGGAGCATTTATGAAAAAATGGCGATGCGTTGTCTGTGACTATATTCATGAAGGAGACGAGCCGCCCGAAACCTGTCCGGTATGCGGGGTCGGCAGCGATCAGTTCGAAGAGGTTTAACCCCGTTCAGAATCTTGAATACGGAACTAAATATAAGTGAATTTTAAAGGAAGGGTTGATGAAGGCTGTTGAACTGAAAAAGGATGTCTACTGGGTAGGAGCACTTGATTGGGCGATGAGGGATTTTCACGGGTACACAACTCCTCTTGGCACATCTTACAACAACTATCTGGTACTGGATGACGAAGTAACTCTGATTGATACGGTTAAATATGACTTTGCCGAAATCACGTTAAATAACATCGGCGAAGTTGTAGATCCTTCAAGAATCAAGAACGTCATAATCAATCATATCGAGAATGACCATGTCACAAGTCTTGACAAGATCATGTCGCTTGCGCCTGACGCGACCATCTATATAACCGAAAAGGGCAGGAAAGGGCTCGAAAGGTTCTTCAATCTGGACCAATGGAAGATAAAGGTTGTAAAGAGCGGCGATACACTCTGTACCGGCAAGAAAACCTTCACATTCATAGAAACCCCGATGCTTCACTGGCCGGACTCGATGATTACCTGGCTTGCCGGGGAGAATATTCTCTTCACCCAGGATGCCTTCGGGCAGCACATCGCTTCAGGCAGTCGCTTTGATGATGAGTTCATTTCCGAATATTCGGAAGCTGTTCTGGATGATGCGGTAATCGATTATTACGCCAATATCCTCATGCCTTTCGGACCGATCATAAAATCCAAGATCGCCGAGATCGAGAAGCTCGGGCTTGCTGTCGATATCGTAGCTCCGGACCACGGGATTATCTGGAGGAAGGATCCGGGCAAGGTATTCAGGATCTATAAGGATATTGCGAACGGAAAAGCGAATCTTTCTGTCGCCATCATCTACGACACAATGTGGCAAAGTACCGAAAGGATGGTTGTTCCGATAACAGAGGGAATAAGGGACGAGGGCGTGGGCGTAAATGTCATCAAGCTTCGCGCCACCCCGATGAGCGTTGCGATCAAGGAGTTCTGGAAGTCGAGAGGTTCTCTGATCGGCTCTCCGACCCTGAACAATATAACATTTCCGACTGTCGCGGAGTTCATGACCCACCTTCGCGGTCTTCGGCCGAAAAACCGTCTGGTAGGCGCCTTCGGAAGTTACGGCTGGGGTGGCGGGGCCGTAAAAGAGATCTACGATGAATTCAAGCGAATGGCTCTTGAATCTGTGGAGCCCGGGTTGCAGGTCCTTTACCGGCCTTCACCCGAAGATGAAAAGAGCTGCTTCCAGTTCGGAAAAGATTTTGCGAAGAAAGTCATCGAATACCACCAGAAGTTCTAACCTATACAAAGAAAAGGAGAGACAAAATCATGGCAATGGTTCCTGAAGTGTACAAATGTAATATCTGCGGCAATATCGTTGAGATTTTCATCTCGGGCGGCGCCCCACTGTCCTGCTGCGGTGAAGAGATGCATCTCCTGGTGGAAAATACCGTGGATGCTTCCAAGGAGAAGCATGTTCCGGTCATCGAGATTAGCGGCGGCAAGGCAACGGTCAAGGTTGGATCTGTTCCACATCCGATGGAAGAAAAACACTATATTCAGTGGATCGAGGTCATCGACGGCGGCAAGATCTCTCGCCAGATGCTGAATCCGGGAGATGCACCCGAAGCGACGTTTTGTGTGAAGTCTGACAAGATTGTAGCCCGCGAGCATTGCAACCTCCATGGACACTGGAGAGCCGAGGGGTAGAGTAGAAACGCGCCTTTT
>JBGQLM010000057.1:0-25045 GCA_041500085.1 Geobacteraceae bacterium | reverse complement strand
CGAGCCAGCTACCGGCGGCGAACTGTGGAAAAGTGACGGATCCCTTGACGGCACGGTAATGGTGCAGGATATCTACCCCGGAGCTGTCGGCTCTTACCCATCGGAACTGAAAATCTTCAACAACAAGCTGCTGTTCCAGGCCAACGGAACAGGTACGGGATCGGAACTGTGGCTCTCTGACGGCACCGGCGCCGGTACGGTGTTGGTCAAGGATATCAATTCGGGAAGTAGTTACTCTTCACCGAACGATCTGGCTGTAGCCGGTAACCGCGCTGTTTTCGCGGCTAATGACGGGGTGCACGGTGAAGAAGTCTGGGTAAGCGATGGCACGGCAGAGAACACTTTCCTCCTGGCCGACCTAAACCCCGGCAGCGGCTATGCTTCGCCGGGCAACTTTACCGTGGTTGGCAACACCCTTTTCTTCAGCGCCTATGACAAGAGTGTGCACTACAAGCTGATGACCGCGGCGCTCACCCCCTCCCCCTTGACGCTGATCTCTTCTCCGCTCCCAGACTCATCTGTGTCGGCAATGTTTGTCGTCGTGACCGGCGAAGCCCACAGCGACACCGGATCGCCGGTCGCCCTGATTGAAGTGTCGACCGACAACGGAATCTCCTGGAGCCCTGCCAGCGGCACCACCAGTTGGAGCTACCTCTGGGTGCCAACAGGTGATGCAGTCTATAACCTTCTTGCCCGGGCAACCGACCTGATGGGGACAGTGGAGACTCCAGGTCAGCCGGTAACCATAACCAACGACCGGACGCCGCCAAGCGGCTGGTTGAAGATCAACAACGACGATGCTGCGACGACAACAACCCTGGTTACGCTCTCGATTCATGCCGTAGCGCTGGACCCCGGAGTCACCTGTACTTTCTTCACCTATCCCTATATCTGCGGCACAGTCTCCATCCGCTTCAGCAACGACGGCACCGGCTGGTCAGCCTGGGAAACGGCGCATACCGTGAAAAATTGGACCTTGCTGGCTGGCGACGGCGGGAAGACAGTCTACGCCCAACTGAAGGACCGGGCCGGCAATATTACCGACATCAGCGACACAATCACTCTTGACACCAGCCAAGTGCCGAGTTCCACCATTACCAGCCCTGCAACCGGCTTTGCCACCAACGGCAGCAGCGTATTCGTATCAGGAACAGCAGCTACAGGCCCCGGCGGAGGAACAGTCACCCTCGTGGAAGTCTCTGCCGATGGCGGCTCGACCTGGCAAACAGCGGCCGGAACCACCAGTTGGAGCATCAACCTCAGCCTCCCCATTGCCGGCAGCTACAACATAAAAAGCCGAGCCAGGACCAGCACCCTGATTGAAGCCCCGGCCAACGGGATCACGGTGACCGTCGATCGCACCCCCCCTTCCGGCACTTTGGCCCTCTACTACGGTGTCTGGACCCTGAATGCTACTGACGGCGGCACCTGCATACTTGTTTACCCATTTATCTGCGGCAGCCTGGAAATGTCTCTGAATGGTTTCACCTGGCAGCCGGCCACCACCCAACCCGGCACCGGCGGGCCTCTCTGGCTGCGAGACAAGGCGGGCAACGTCTCGCAAATCGCCGGTGGCAGCTATACCAACTCAAATGGCGGGCCGATCCAGATGTCAAGTGCTACTGGTGTTTACTTCAGTTGGGTGCAGCATGCCTACAATGCGGCACTGAGCGGCGATCTGATCAAACTGAGCAATGGATTGGCAGAGAATCTGACCCTGTCCCGCAATATCAACCTGACCCTCCGCGGCGGCTATGGCAGCGGCTTTGCCACGGTCACAGGTACCACGCCGGTCACCGGCGACCTTAAGTTACAGGCAGGGTCGGCCAGCATCGAAAATATCGATCTGAGCGGAACGATGACTGTAGAAGGTGGAGATGCCACCGTGAGCGGCATATCGGTTCGCTGAGATTTCACCCTGCCACCCGGAAACCATCCGGCGAGTGCAACTCTAATGAATTGCTAAGTGCTTGGTAAACGTGCTATATTTAGAAATCACCTTAACCACAGGGATCAACCCTGTGGTTTTTTTTGGGTGTAGAAAAAGGAAAACTCATGATCAGTGCAAATAATGTAAGCCTGGCCTACGGCAAGCGGGTCATTTTCAAGGACGTCAACATCAAATTCGTGCCGGGCAACTGTTACGGCCTCATTGGCGCCAACGGCGCCGGCAAGTCAACTTTTTTGAAGATCCTTGCCGGAAAGCTGGAGGCAGATTCGGGGACGGTCTCTGTCGGCCCGCGGGAGCGGATCGCGGTCCTGAAACAGGACCAGTTCGCCTTTGACGAACATACCGTTTTCGACACCGTCATCATGGGGCACGCCCGGCTGTACGAGGTGATGACTGCCAGGGAGGCGATTTACTCCAAGGCCGATTTTTCCGAAGAGGACGGCATCCGTTCGGCAGAGCTGGAGTCCGAGTTCGCCGAGATAAACGGCTACGAAGCAGAGGCCGAGGCGGCGGTGCTCCTGAACGGTCTCGGTATCCCCGAAGAGCTGCGCCAGAAACAGATGAAGGAGCTGGAGGGGGGCGACAAGGTGCGGGTGCTGCTTGCCCAGGCCCTGTTCGGCAATCCGGACATTCTGCTCCTTGACGAGCCTACCAACCATCTGGATCTGAAAACCATCAGCTGGCTGGAGGATTTTCTGTTCCGTTTTGCGAACACGGTCATAGTCGTTTCCCACGACCGCCATTTCCTTAATCAAGTCTGCACCCACGTAGCCGATATCGACTTCGGCCGGATCCAGGTATACGTCGGCAATTACGATTTCTGGTATCAGGCGAGCCAGCTGACCCTGAAGCAGAAGCAGGACGATAACCGAAAAGTCACCGACCGGGCCAATGAGCTGAAAGAGTTCATCCAGCGCTTCAGCTCCAATGCCTCCAAAGCCAGGCAGGCCACCTCGCGCAAGCGTCTCCTGGAGAAGCTCACCATTGAAGAGATGCCCGTGTCGTCCCGCAAATACCCATATGTGGTCTTCAAACCGGAGCGGGCCTGCGGCGACATCATTCTCGAAATTACCGACCTGTCCAAGGAGATCGACGGTGTTTCGGTGCTGAAAGAGCTGACCCTGACAGTACGCAAAGGGGACAAGATCGCCTTTGTCGGCGGCAACAGCCTGGCCAAGACCACTCTGTTCCAGATTCTGGCCGGAGAGCTGGAGCCCGACAGCGGCAGTTTCCGCTGGGGAGTGACCATCACGAGCGCCTATTTCCCCAAGGAGAACACCTCCTATTTTGCCAACGATCTGAACCTGATCGAGTGGCTCGGCCAATACTCCCCACCCACCGAGGGGGAGTCGTTTGCCCGCGGGTTTCTCGGCCGCATGCTCTTTTCCGGCGACGAAGCGACCAAGAAGACCTCCGTCCTTTCGGGCGGGGAGAAGGTCCGCTGCATGCTCTCCCGGATGATGCTTGCCGGGGCGAATGCCCTGATCCTTGACGAACCGACGAACCACCTCGACCTGGAATCGATCACGGCGCTGAACAACGGCCTGATCGCCTTCAGCGAAGTGGTGCTCTTCGCGTCCCATGACCACGAATTCGTCGCCACTGTGGCGAACCGGATCGTAGAGATCACCCCCGGCGGCATCATCGACCGGGTCATGGGCTTCGAAGAGTATCTGGAAAACTCCGACGTGGCTCAGACGCGGGACCAGCTCTGTCACGGGCATCTCGACCTGACCCTGTAACAGCGCGTTGACAGGAAATCACTACCTATCTTTGCTCAATCAAGGAGACAGAAATGGCTATCAAGGACAGCAACGGCAATGAACTGAACGACGGCGATTCGGTGCAGGTCATCAAGGACCTCAAGGTAAAAGGCTCTTCCACGGTCCTCAAACAGGGAAAGGTGTTCAGAAACATCCGCCTGACCTCGAAGGATGAAGAGGTCGAATGCCGTGACGGTAAAAGTACGCTCGTACTCAAAACCTGCTTCCTGAAAAAGGCGTAGAAACTCCTGAAGGAGAACAAAATGGATATCATTGAACGGCCTGCACTGTGTCGTCTGCATACTCTGAAGATTGCCCGCATTGACAAGAAAGGTGTCTGGCTGGAAGCCGGCGACGAGCTGGCGCACCTTCCTCTCAGGGAAGCGCCACAGGCGATGGCCGGCGAGCAGCTGGAAGTCTTCCTGTACCAGGTTATACCCGGAGAGCTACAGGCTACGCTCCGGCCGCCGCTGGCACAGGCAGGTGAATTTGCCACCCTGAAAGTGAAGTCAATAACTGCTCACGGCGCATTTCTCGACTGGGGGCTGGCAAAGGATCTGCTTGTGCCGATGACTCTGCAGCCGGAGCGGATGCAGGTAAATTGGAGTTATCTGGTAAAAATCGACGTCGATCAGCAGGGGCGACCCTTTGGCAATGCCCGTATCGATGAGTGTCTTGACCACGGGCAACCCGATCTGCACGAAGGGGACGCCGTCGACCTCATCATCTGGCAACTTACCGAACTCGGGGCCAAGGTCATCGTCAACAATCGCTTCCCTGCCCTGCTCTACCGGGACGAATTGCCGACCGGCAGCTTCACAGGTATGGAAATTCCAGGTTATATAAAGCGTCTGCGCGATGACGGCAAACTCGATGTCACCTTGCGAAGGGTGGGCGCAGAAGGTGTATCAGACGGCCGCGACGTCATTCTCAAGGTTCTGGTCGCCAACGGCGGTTCATTACCCTTGCACGACAAAAGCTCTCCGTCAGTCATCCAGAGAACTCTGGGGATGAGCAAGAAGACTTTCAAAAAAGCTGTAGGCGGACTCTACAAGGACGGTCTTGTGTCGTTGACAGCTGAAGGAATCAGCTTGACCGCCAAAGGCTCAGCCCCTGTCATGTAGCCACCATTTTCCTGAACGCACATCTTTCCCCGCATCTCTCCACAAATCCTGCCTCCCGGACTGCACTTGTAAATTATCGTAGTACAATAATACCAATAGAGTTGACATCAGGGAGGGAGCAGCTATGAAGATGCTTACAGCCTATGCTTTTGGCAAAACCGTTGAGGTCCCGTTCGCAACAACGGAGCAGAAAGTCAGGGAGGAACTGCAGAAGGAGGGTTTCGGTATCCTCTCCGAGATCGATGTCACCGCCAAGTTCAAGGAAAAACTGGGGAAGGATTTCCGTAAATACATCATACTCGGTGCCTGCAATCCGGCGCTCGCCTGGGAAGCCTTCGGCAAGGAGCTGAATATCGGCACCCTGCTCCCTTGCAACGTCGTCGTCTATGAAACTGATGACAACAGCACAGCAGTAATGATCATGGACCCGGTGGCGGCGCTGTCGCTGATCGACAACCCGGAAGTCGCAGGCCTTGCCACAATGGTGAAAGAGAAACTTGAGCGCGTACTTGCCCTGATTTGAGGAGGCAACATGTCTGACACAACTTTACATGATCGCGCTGCAGGCGCCATCATGGGCGCTTTCATAGGTGATGCCCTGGGACTCGGGCCCCACTGGTACTACGATCTTGCCGAACTGCGCCGCGATTACGGCGAGTGGATCACCGGCTACACCGATCCCATGCCCGGACGCTACCACGATGGGCTCAAGGCCGGCCAGCTCTCTCAGGCCGGCTTCATCCTCAAACTGTTGCTCACGTCGCTGGTCGAAAGGGGGGGGTACGAAGAGGAGGACTTCTGCAGTCGTATGGATAAAGAACTCCTGCCGCTTCTGGACGGCACCCCGGTCTGCGGCCCGGGCGGCTATACCAGCCAGTCGATCCGCGAGTTATGGCGCCAAAGAGTGGAACAGAAGCTTCCGTGGGGGGAGACAGGAGGTCCTGCCGACGATACGGAAGCGATTGAGCGTACCCTGGTCCTGGCGGTACGCTATGCGTTGGATCCTGCCAGGCTGGCCGCCGTCATCAACAGCAACACCAGCCTGACCCAGAACGACAACGTGGTCGCCTCCATGACCGTGGCCTACGGAGCAGTCCTGGGGATGCTGGTGCAAGGGCATGCGCTGAACAGCCACTTGTCGGGCAAGCTGATGCGGCTGGTGAATAAAGGCACGCTCCCTTTTCACCACATTACCAGCGACAATCTGCAGCCGCCCCGTCCCGGCGACCCGGATCCGTCCCGGATCGGAAAGTTCGCTTCGCCCGATGCCCTGCTGACGCCATCATATATGGCTGCCGCCGCTGCTGACCCCGATATCCGGATCGAACCCGCCTGGAAGGTGTCCATCGTCTACGGCATGCCCTGTGCCATCTATCACCAGCTGCCGGCCGCCTACTATCTGGCGGCACGTTTCAGTGACGACTTCGAATCGGCGCTGCTCCATGCCATCAACGGTGGCGGTCAGAACCAGGCACGCGCCATGCTGACCGGTGCCCTGGTTGGCGCCCAGGTCGGTCTGTCAAGGATCCCGCAGCGGTTCATCGACGGGCTGGAAGATCGAGTGGAACTGTTGCGGCTGGCTGCTGAACTTGCAGAAGATGTTGCAGGTTCCGTTGATTAACAGGCGAGTACCTTGTAAATCGTATTCTTTCGCGGCAAACCCCTCCAAACCTCCCCCCTGACAAGGGGGGACTGAGGGGGGTTGGTTTTAGATGTTACATAGTACTACATTTCCTCGAACAAATCCTTCCCGGCCCCGCAAACAGGGCAGACCCAGCTATCGGGAAGTTTCTCGAAGGGAGTTCCCGGCGGGATGCCGTTATCCTCATCACCCTCGGCAGGATTGTAAAGATAGCCACAAATCGTGCATTGCCAATTATTCATGACGTGCTCTCCTTTCGGCGTCAATTAAATCATTAATAATCTGCAAACTCTTCTTGAAGTCGATCGGTTTTGGAATAAAGGAATCCATACCGGCGGCGAGACACCTCTCCTCGTCCTCCCTGAAGGCATGGCCCGTCATGGCGATGATGGGGATATGGCCGCCGCTGATCCCCTCTTTATCGCGTATGGTACTTGCAGCCTCGAACCCGTTCATTAGCGGCATCTGCACGTCCATCAGTATAAGATCAAAGTTCCCGTTTTCCCACTTTTCTACAACCATCTCTCCGTCCTCGGCAGTTTCGACTTCAAAATTTGACCTTTGAAGCATCACTCCGAGAAACTGCCTGATTGTCGGATCATCCTCGGCAAGGAGAAGGCGCGGCTTTGTCGTCTCCTCAGCGCAGGCGACATCCCTTGCAATTACCGTATTAACTGGTGTCAGAACAGTGTCGATCCTTGGTTCAACTTCACCGAGGGGGAGAGTAAACGTGAAGGTGCTCCCTTTCCCTTCCTCACTTGTTACGGTGATCGCCCCCCCCATACGTTCGACTATTTCCTTGCATATGGCCAACCCCAGGCCTGTACCGCCGTAAATCCGGGTGTGCGAATCATCTACCTGGCTGAAGACCTGGAAAAGGAGGTGCTTTTTGTCGACTGGAATACCGATGCCGGTATCGATTACGGTAAAGGTAACTTCCCGCTTGTAGTCACGCTTGCTCCCTCCTGCAGCTACCCGTATCTCCACCTGCCCCTTTTCGGTGAACTTTACCGCATTGCCGGCCAGGTTGGTCAGTACCTGGTTGAGCCGAGTCACATCGCCAACCAGAGTTTCCGGCAGATCGTCAGCCAATGTAAAACTCAAATCGAGTCCCTTGCTCAGTGCGGAGGGAAGAAAGAGACTGACCGTATCTTCCACGCATTTCCTCAGGGAGAACGGTTTTTCTTCTATTGCGAATTTACCCGCCTCGATTTTTGTCAGATCAAGGATATCGTTGAGTATCCGGACCAGGGAACCGGCCGAGGACTGGGCTATTTCGACAAATTCCTTCTGCTCCTCCTCAAGGTTGCCGGAAAGGACGAGATCGAGCATGCCGAGGACACCCGTCATGGGGGTGCGCAGCTCGTGGCTCATGTTGGCCAGAAACTGGCTTTTGGCCCTCGTTGCGGCTTCTGCGGCCTCCTTGGCCCGGCGCAGTTCCTCCTCGGCCCGCTTGCGCTCGGTGATGTCGTGCGCCACGTGCACCGTACCGGTCATCTGCCCCCGCAAATCCAAAAGCGGTGTAGTGGACACCAGGAAGTCACCCCCCAACCGTTCTTCATACACCTCCACATTATGCTCCCCGCCATCGTCCAGCGTCCTGGAGTGCGGACAAAACTCCGGCGGCAGCTTAGACCCGTGAACCGCCTCATAGCAGGGCATGCCCACACACTCCTCGGGTTCGCGGCCGAGCCGTTCGGCCATCGCCTTGTTCACGCGCACCACCTGGTGCCGTTCATTCAATATGGCGATCAGATCGGGAACACTGTTGAAGGTCCGCTCCCACTCCTCCTTGGCCTGCCGCAGTTCCTCGTAGGCCTGATCATGAGCAATGCGCAACCGGAGAGTACGAATTCCGTACGCCAGTTCGTCGGCCAGTTGCATCAGCAGGTTCGTTTCCTTTTCGGCGAATACATTCGGTTTTGCGGAATAGATTGTGAGTGTGCCGAACGCCTTGCCATCACCCATTAGCGGGAGGACCAGGGAGGATGCATAACCACGCTTCAACGCCTCGTTCCGCCATGGTTCAAAGGCGGGATCGGACAGCATATCGGCGCATCCACACGGTTTGCCCGTGCGAATGGCGGTGCCGGTCGGGCCGCGCCCCCGCTCCGTGTCGGCCCAGGTTATTTCCAGAGATTCCAGATACCCCTCATCGAAACCGGCAGAGGCGACCGGGCGGACACTCTTCTCCTCATCCTCCTCGGCATAGCCGATCCAGACCATAGCGTGACCGCAATCTTCAGCCACAGTTTTGCATACCGCCTGTAGCAACGACAACTCGTCTGTGGCATGCAGTAGAGCATGAATTCCGCTGTTAAGTGCCTTGAGAGTGCGCGCCTGTATCAGTAGCCTTTCCTCGGCCCGCTTGCGCTCGGTGATGTCCCAGCAAACACCTGTCATCTGAACAGCTCGGCCCGCATCGTCACTATGTACTTTTCCTCTGGCGCTGATATGGTGAACAGTGCCATCCGGCCAGATCGCACGATATTCTGTCTCGTAGACGCCTATTGTTTCAACAGCCCTGTCAAGGTTTGCTTGTACGAAACCCCGGTCTTCCGGATGAATAATCCGGAAAAACTCTTCAACTGTTCCGGTGAAGGTCTCCAGATTAGTTCCCAACAAGCTATGAACACCATCACTCCAGGCACGCTTGTTCTTGACGATGTCCCAGTCAAAAGTGGCCATTCTCGATGATGACAAAGCGAGGTCGAGGCGTTCTCGACTCCCACGTAGCGCCGCCTCGGCCAGTTTAGCCTCGGTGATGTCGTTGAAAAGGATGGCGACTTTGCGACTGTCTTGTTCACCGATCCGGTAGGCACACACGTTAAACCAACGATTCAGAGCTTTCGCTTCATTCACAAAACAAGCTGGTTCGCCCGTCAAGGCGACGTTCCCATAAATCTCGAACCAATACGCCTCATGCTCCGGCGCAAGCTCGCGCATCAGCTTCCCCAGAGCGTTTCGCAAGCCGGTTTGAGCTTCAAACGCTGGATTGATTTCCAGGAAGCGATAATCAATGGGGCGTTCGTCCGCGTCGAACAGCATCTCGATGATGCAGAACCCCTCAATCAGCGAGTTGAACAGCGAGCGATACCGCTCTTCCGACCGGCGTATCTCCTCCTCGGCCTTTTTGCGCTCCATTGCTTCACGTAGCAGCTCGGCGCTCGCCTCCTCGGCCCGCCCGCGGGCAGCATCGGCGTCCTCCATCATATTGAGAGAGGCACGGCGGGAGTCGCGCAGCATAGTGTTGGCGGTCTGCAAATCTGCGGTGCGCTCGTCAACACGCCGCTCCAGCAATTCGTTGCTCTCCCTGAGCCCTTGTTCCGCTTCCCTGAGCTCCCTGGTGCGCTCCTCGACGCGCAGCTCCAGCTCGTCATGGGCCTGGCGCAGCTTTCGCTCGGCGCGGTGTTTGTAAAGCGCCATCTCGATGTGGGTTTCCAGCCCGAGCTCTTCGAACGGTTTGAGCAGGTAGCCGAACGGTTCGGAGAGCTTGGCCCGTTCCAGTGTGGCCTTGTCCGAATGGGCCGTCAGGAAGATCACCGGCAGGTCGAATTCGCGGTGGATGATATCGGCCGCTTCCACACCATCCATGGCGCCCGCCAGGCGGATATCCATCAGGACCAGGTCCGGACGCCGCTCCCGCGCGAGGCTGGTCGCCTCTTCACCGCGTCCCGTCGTGCCGCTGATCTCGTAGCCCAGCCGGCGCAGCATGCCGGCCAGGTCCGCGGCGACAATCGCCTCGTCTTCAACGATGAGAATGGTTGCTTTACTCATGCAATGGTTTCTCCGTCTTTAGCCATTTGCGGCTGTTTGAAGGTAATCCGGAATTCCGTGCCGTCAAGTCGGTTCACTTCCACCGTGGCGTTCAGCTGTCCGGCCAGCATCTGTACCAGCCGCAAGCCCAGAGAGCGGGCCTGCCGCCAGTCGAGTCCCTCAGGCAGGCCGACGCCGTTGTCGCTCAGGCTAATTGAGACAAGGCCGTCAGTGTTTCCTTGCAGCGACACGGTCACTTCTCCCTCGTCACGACCGCGGAAGGCGTGTTTGAGGGCGTTGCTGGCCAGTTCGTTCAGGATCAGGCCGCACGGCAGGGCGGTGTCCACCGAAAGCGACAGAGGCTGCAGATTGAACGTAAGCCGAACGGTGGCCGCGGCGCTCCCGTGGGCGCGCCAGAGGTAGTTCAAGAGGCTCCGGGCGTATTCCGCGAAATCGATGCGAGCAATGTCCGCCGACTGATAGAGCTTCTCATGCACCAATGCCATGGAGCGAACCCGGTAGATCATGTCCCTGAAGACTTCCCGCACCGCCTCGTCCGTTGAGCCGTCCGCTTGCAGACTTACCAGGCTGGAGATGACCTGGAGGTTGTTCTTCACCCGGTGATGGATCTCCCGCAACAGTACCTCTTTCTCCGCCAGCGACGCCCTGATCTGCTCTTCGGCCTGCTTGCGGGCGGTGATGTCGCGGGTGATCTTTGAGAACCCCAGCAACTTTCCGGACTCGTCGCGGATTGCATTGATCATCGCCTCTGCCATGAACTGTGATCCGTCCTTGCGCACTCGCCAGCCTTCTTCCTCATGCCTCCACTCGGCCGCGGCAATTTCCAGTTCGTGCTCCGGATGGCCGGCAGCCACAGCCTCCTTTGTGTAGAACAGCGAAAAGTGCCGGCCAAGGATTTCCTGTGCGTCCCAGCCCTTGAGCCGCTTGGCCCCTTCATTCCAGCTGTTTACGCGCCCGTCGGCATCGAGCATGAAGATGGCGTATTCCCTGGCCCCGTCAATCAGAAGGCGTAACCGCTCCTCGCTCTCACGCAGCCCCCCGGCGGCCTGCTCGGCCTGTCTGCGGGCGTCGAGCGCGTCCTCCATCAGATTGATCGCGGCCCGGCGGGAATCGTCCAGTTCGGTATTGGCGGCCTGCAACTCGGTGGCGGCCTCTCGCAACTTCTCCTCGGCCCGTTTGCGCTCCTCGATTTCCATTTCGAGATTATGATACGAGCCGCGCAATTTCCCGGTCATGGCATTGAACGCCTCCGAGAGTTCGACGAACTCGTCATCCCCCTTGATGTCAATGTGATGATCGAGGTCCCCTCCTCCGATTACCGCGGCGCCGTCGCGCAGTCTCTGGACGCGGTTCGCGATTGCCCTGCTCAAGGTCAATGAATTGACTACAGCCAACACGATTACGGCTGACAGTATGCCGACGGTGCTCTGTCCCGCCAGTCTGGTGGCGGAAACGCGGGCCTTCCTGCTCGACTCCAGCAATTTGCGGCAATGAATGACTTCGTTATACACCCTCATGTTCAGCTGGCTGAGCAGCCTCTCCTCGACCTCACGTGCAAGGACGGCCGATTCCAGGTCTAAGCCACTCTTTTCCCGATTTGCCACGATAGACGAGAAGATTTTCCCGACCGACTCATGATTATATATAATCTCGCCGATATTTTTTCTGTCTTCGGCATCCCGAAAATCCTCCGAGGCCGATTTCAGGAGTCCCCTGATCTGTTCTTGCCTGGCAAACCACTGTTCTTTTGCCCGCGCACTATTGTTCCGCAAGTAATCGTTTCTCAGCGTGACCCGTTCAAGCACGTTGATAATGAGCTCACCGGCGATTTTGGCTGAATCGTTTGCCATGGTGACTCGATGCAGCGAGAAAAAGAGCACGAGGCATATGACAACAGCCATAACCACTGAAACGGCGGCATTTATTCGCAGCCTTTTTTTAATCTGCATGGTTGTGCTCCATCCCTACCTTAAAATCATGACCGCTTCCGGTTTGATCGCCTTGAGCCCGTCCAGATAGATAAAATCAAGATAATTGGGAATTTTCCGTTCTTTGATCAGCCTGCTGTTGATCGCCCATCTGGATTCGTCTTCCAGGGCGAGCATGAGCGACTGGTCAAGTGATACAGAGAAGCTGGTATCGGGCCAGGTATCACGGACAATGCCCGGCTCTATCCCGGTGAAATCGGACACGATTTTTTGCGCCTCCGCCGGATTTTCTTTGACAAATTCCTCGGCCTTGACCAGGGCGCGCAGGATTTTTCCGGCCTTGCCGGGATTCCTGCGGATAACTTCCTGCGCTGCGACAACATTAAAGGTCCATCGGTATACATTCTTGTCCTGGAACGTGATTGTCCGGTCGCCCAGCTTCTTTCGCGTAAGCGCCGCGTAGGGAGCGAACGTGGAGACGGCGTCGATGTCGCAGCGAGCCAGAGCATCGGCCATCTCCTCTGCCTTCAGGTCGACTATCTCAACATCCTTCCTGGAAATGCCATGAAGACTTAAAATTGTGTCCAGAAAGAAGTCCGAGGTAGTGCCCAAAGTTGCACCGATCTTCTTTCCCTTCAGGTCCCTGACCGTGAGTATCCCCCTGTCCTTTCTCGCCAATATGGCGTTACCTGTTTCGGAGGTCTGGATGGTCGCGATTACTGATATTTTCTCCCCTTTCATGATCGCGAACATGACCGGCGTTTCGGCAACAGTGGCAAAGTCCGCCTTTCCCGCCAGCAGATCCTCAAGGGCGGGCTTCCCGTAGGGGTGCAAGTGCGGAGTGACCTCCAATCCTTCCGCCTTGAAATAGCCTTTCGCCTGGGCGACTTCGGCGAGGACCGCGTCGGTCGTGGCGGAAAAGGCGATGGTGACCTTTTCAGGCGGTCCGGCAGGCTGGTGGTCCGAACGGGTGCAGGAGCAGAAACAGGCGCAAATCGACAGCGCCATTATGGCGACCGCTTTCCGGATCAGAAAACTATGTATATGGAGCGATGCATGGATATGAGGTTTCATCCCTCTCCCTTTTCGGAATCCAGCGGATAGCGCACCGGCTGCCCGACCTGTCCGCATAATTCGTTTATTTCCCTTTTCAGCTCGACCATGCGCAGTTCGCGGCCGATCATGGCGCGGTTCAAACGAGTCAGGTCCTCATTGCCGGCCCGCAGTTCCTCGACGCGCCGCCGGATCTCCTCCTCAGCCCGCTTGTGCTCAGTGATGTCGATCACGGCAATTCGGCACTCCTGTCCCGATGCGGCGGCCACTCCCTCAATCCGCACGAAGAGCGGGGAATTCCCCTCTTTCAGGAGAGCCACCTCGCACACCTCTTTGGCCGGGTTTTTAAAGACCTTGCCGAGAAATTCAGAGAAGAAAGAACGGGCTTTATCGGTAACGAAAAGTCCGAAACGCCGGCCGAGCAGCCGGGAGCGCTCGACCCCGAGAAGGGAGGCGCCGGTGAGGTTTACGCTGCGGATAATTGCGTCGTGATCGAGGGTTAAGTATCCGACCGGAGCGAAATCGTAGAGATCGGCATACTTTTCCAAAACCGCCTCGGCATCATCCCTTGCCTGTAGGAACTCCTCTCCCTGCATCTCCAGTTCGATCTGGTGAACCTCAAGTTCATGGACGAGCCTTTGCATCTCTTCCTCGTTACGGGGTGGGTGCAATTGAGCCTTTTTCGCACGCAACCGCTCTTCCGCCTGGCGGCGCAGTTCGGTAGCTGCTGTTAATTGGCTCTTGTCTTTGTCGATTCCCATTGCTACCTCGAAATTCAGCTTTATTGTCCAGGATTTGGAGAGAAGCCCGGACAGGAGGGGTTACAACTTCTCGAACTCCAGCGGATAACGCGACGGCTGTCCTGCCAGCCCAGTGAGTTCGTTAATCTCCTTCTTTAACTCGATCATACGGAGTTCACGTCCTACCGAGGCGCGGTTGAAGCGGGTCAGTTCTTCAACATGCTGCCGAATCTCCTCTTCGGCCCGCTTGCGCTCGGTGATGTCCTTGGAGAGAGTGGCCAAGCGATCTTTTCCTGCGCTGAAGTGATGCACCTCGTACCAGCGGTCGTGGACTTGAGCGTAATTCTCATGGCGTACATCCTCCCTGTGCAGGACGACCCGGTTGCAGATGTCCCACCAGTAGCCTTCAGCCCCCGGCCAGAGCGCTTTCCAGGTCTTGCCGACGAACTCTTCATGTTTGAGGCCGTTCATGGCGAGCGAAGCAGGGTTCGCGTCCAGAATGAGAAAATCATCGGGCTTGCCGTTTGCATCATACACCACGCTGCAAAGGGTGAAGCTCTCGGTCATGGAATTGAAAAGAGTGCGGAATTTATGCTCGCTCAAACGGAGGCTCTCCTCAGCCCGCTTGCGCTCGGTGATGTCGCGGATGACACTGATCAGGGTGCGCGTGCCACCGATGGTCGATCCCTGGGAGCTCACCTCCACCGGGAAGGTGCTGCCGTCCCTGCGGCAGTGGACAGTCTCGAAGAGGATGCCGTGGCTGTCGGCCTCGGCCATCTGGGCTGCGGTCAGCCCCACGGTATCCGGCGCGCGCAGCTCGTTAACCGTCAGTCCCAGCAGTTCGTCGTGATCGAAACCGTATGCGTTCATTGCCGCGGTGTTTGCCTCCAGAATGCGCCCGTTGTCACTCTTCAGGAACAGGATGATATCCCGGCTGTTTCCTGCCAGGAGCTCGTAGCGGCGTAAGACTTCCTCCGCGTTTTTGATGCCGGTTATATCATCGGCGAAGATGACGATGCCGCCAATATTCCCCACAGCATCGTACCAGGGACGGACTTCCCACCTTATCCACTGCACTGAGCCGTCGGCCCGTTCGAAGCGGTCGGCATCGGCCCGCACAACCTCTCCGGCCAGCCCGCGGCGGTGGATCTCCCGCCACTCAGCGGTAATCTCCGGAAAAACATCGTAATGGAACTTCCCGGTCAGGTCACGCTCGCCCAGGCCATAGTCGCTCAGCCAGCGGCGGCTGACACTCAGATAGCGCATTTCGGTGTCGAACATCGCCAGCGCCGCCGGGGCATGCTCGATGAACAGTTGCAACTGCTCTTCGTTCTCACGCAGCGACTTCATCAGCGCGTCACGTTCCGTCAGAGAACGGGCCAGTTTGAGATTGCTGTAACTCTGCTTGGAAAGGATATCAGCCAGCTTCATGAAGAAGTGCATGCTGATATCGAGAGTCTGCCTGCTCAGTCGCGGCACAGCTTCGAGAGCGGCGATATATTCCTGTTCGTCGAACCCGTACTTCCCGGCCTGCGACCGGAATAGCTCGTAATCAAGAGGTTCGTCCTCAAAAAAGAATTGTCCCATGAAGAGGTTGCCGAAGTGCCGGTCGCCGACCATGACCGGTGTCGCCACGTCCCACAAGTTGTTTTTGCACTTGTAAACCTTGTACTCGCCATGGGGGATGCCCGCCGACAGTTGCACATCGCTTTCGACACAGTTCCGGCTGGTCTCCAGATGAACGCGATGGAATTTCGTGCAGATTTCCTTCCACCCCACACCAACCAGAACCTTTCCCTTGAGATCGATCAAACCCATCGGCATGCCGGTAAGTTCGTAAAAATTGTCCACCAGCGACTGAAGCGCCGGAGCATCGATGATGTCGGCCAGATCCAGATTTCCGATATCTCCTTCCGGAGAAATGATGCTCTCCAGTTTATGCCTGACGCGCTCTTCGCTCTCCCGCAACGCCTTCTCTGCCCGCTTGCGTTCGACGATTTCCCAGGAAAAATCTCCCAGGTACGAAGCGATCTCGATGTCGGTCGCATTATACTCTGTCGGCTTGTTCCCCACGCCGATGATCGCCACGATAAGATCTTCCCTGACAATGGGAATGAGCATTTCACGGACGACCGGGGCATGTCCCGCCGGCATCCCCTTTATGTGAGGAAGAGCCGCATAGTCGTTATGGATGACCGGCCGTCGCTCTTGAATGCAATCCACCCAAACACCGGCCTGGGAGACCGGATAATGGCTTCCTTTGCCCTCGGCAGTACACATGTTTCCGAGTGTGTTCGACGACCATGCTTGCAGCGAAAGCGTTTCCTGGTCGGCCTCCAGAAAATGATAAAAACCGATAGTACTGCCGGTCAATGCTTCAATCTCATCCAAAGCCATCTGAAGAGATTCGTCCAGAGACAAGTCGGCTGCTGCCGTCAACACCCGCAATCGCGCTTGAGTGACGTTCTCGGCCCGTTTGCGCTCGGTGATGTCGAAGGCGTAGATACGGGCGACATCGAACTGCGGGGTAAGGAAGATGGTTTCGCCGAAGGCCCTGTCCCTGACATTAATTTCTCGATGCAAGGTCGCTTCGCTTTTCCTGTCCCAATCTTGCAGGATACAGTCCAGATCAGGGGGAAGGAAAACCTCCACGGCCGTTGCATCCATGCCGAAGGACTCCAGAATTTTTCGGGTGGCCGGATTTGAAAAGATGATCCTGCCGCTGGAATTCACCTCCAGAACCGGATTCGGATTAAGTTGGGGAAAGGAGGCGAGATGGAGGGTCTGCTCCTCCATCCGTTTGTGCTCGGTGATGTCGATCAGGGTGACGACAATGCCGTCTATTTTCCCCTCCGCAATCCGGTAGGGTAGCACCCGCATCAGGTAACTTAGTCCACCCTCCACGGCCGTGACCTCGCGCTCGATCGGGGAAAGCTTTTCCAGAACCTCTTGCGCATCTGCCGGGATTCCCGACCAGTCGATGGTGCTGGCCAGGTGCCGGAAGGGGCGGCCGATATCGGCCGGGATCAGGTTGAAGATGGTGGCCATGGCCGGGGTGAAACCCTTGATTATGAGCCTGCGGTCGAGGAAGATGGTGGCGATCTCCGAGCTGGCGAGGAGGTTCTCCATGTCGCTGTTGGCCTGGTTCAGTTCCTCCACCTTCCCTTGTAGTTCGGCATTGACTGTGACCAGCTCCTCGTTCAGGGCCTGCAACTCCTCCTTGGAGGTTTCCAGTTCTTCGTTGGTGGACTGGAGCTCCTCGTTGGTGGACTGGAACTCCTCATTGATGGACATCAGCTCTTCGTTGGCCGACATGAACCCTTCGTTGGAGGTCTCCAGCTGTTCGGAGGTGGCCTGGAGCTGCTCGTGGTTGATCCGCAGTTGCTCCTCCAGCTGGCGGATCAGCATCGCCCTGGAGGCTTCGTCGCCGGGCCGTTCCTCGTCTGCGCCGACTGCTGCCGGCGCAGACGGGGGAGCGGCCGGTTCGAGAATCACCATCACCAGCCTTTCTGCGGATGAGATGGTCTTGAGCGGTTCGACCAGCACGTTGACGGCCGCTTCCTCTTTGCCGTCGGCAACCTTTACCCCCCTAAAAACGACCTCTCTCTGCTCGGCAAAGGCCTTGTAGATTGCCGCCCGCAGTGCCGGCCGCAGCTCCTCCCCGGCCATCTTGAGGATGTCACGGGTCGGTTCCCCCACCGGTACTTCCAGAAAACGGCTTGTCCGGGTGGATACGTGAATCACCTCGTATTTTTCATTGACGACGACGCACGGGGGGGAGTAGCGCTCCATGAGGAGCTTTTCCGCTATCGCACCGGGGGAGGGCGCGCCGGCCTCTAGCCGTTGCGGAGGAGGCCCGGACCGGGGAAGCCTGCGGATCGGGGCGGTGAACGGGAAGAGGGTCTCCTCGCGGCGGTCGCCCTCCAGACGCTCGAAAATCTTCCACTTCTTATTTATCGGGGTGAAGAGGTCGGAATGGCGCCCCACCGTCTCCGAGGCGCCGAGAAAGAGGAAACCCCGCGGTTTCAGAACCATGTGAAAGAGCGGGACGAGTCGCTTCTGCATGTCGGGGTTGAGGTAGATGAGGAAGTTGCGACAGACGAGAAGGTCGAGCCGCGAAAAGGGAGGGTCCTTGATCAGACTGTGGTGGGCAAAGACCACCATCTCCCTGAGGTGCTTCGCCACCTGCCAGCGATTGTTGGTCCTGGTGAAGAAGGCCTTCAGCCGCTCTTCTCCCAGCTCCGCCGCGATGTCGTCTGGATAGAGGCCGGCCCGGGCTTGGGCAATGGCTTCTTCGTCGATGTCGGTGGCGAAGAACTGGACCTTGGCGGTTATTCGTTGCTGGTCGAGGTATTCCCGGATAAGGATGGCGGTCGAGTAGACTTCCTCGCCGGTGGCGCAGCAGGCGTGCCAGATACGCACCAGATCGTCGGAATCGCGGCCCGCGAAGAGACGCGGGATGATCTCCCTTTTGAGGACCTCGAAGGCTTCGGGGTCGCGAAAGAAGCTTGTCACGCCGATGAGAATATCCTGGCAGAGGGCCTGGGCCTCCTGTGCGTTTTCCTCCAGGAGGGCAACGTATTTCCCGATCCCCCCCACCTCGTTTACTGCCATGCGGCGCTCGATGCGGCGCAGGACGGTGTTGGTCTTGTATGAGCTGAAATCGTGACCGGTCTTGGCCTTGACGATGCTGAAGACGGCGTGCAGTTCCTCCTCCAGGGTGACCGTCCGGCAAGCCCGGGGCGCAAGGGTGCACGTACCTCGGGCGATCTCGGCGATCTTTACGGGGATATCTTCCGGCGACAGGATAAATTCTGCGGTTCCGGTGGCGATGGCGCTTCGCGGCATGGCGGGATTAAGCGCCGAGGCCGGCTCCTGGACCATGACGATCCCCCCGGCCTCTCTGACACCCTTTACACCTTCGGCGCCGTCCGTGCCGAAACCGGAGAGAACCACGGCAATGGCGCGCTCCTTCAACTCTGCGGCAAGCGAATGGAAAAAGCGGTCAATGGGATGGTGCAGCGGGGACGTCCCTGCCGGATCTACCAAACGGAGCCGGTCGCCGCTCACGACAAGGTCCCTGCCGGGGGGAATCACCTGGATCCGGCTCGGCGCAAGCGCCATCCCGTCCTCTGCCGTTACTACGTCCATCGAGGTGTAGCGGCCCAGAAGATCCGCCAGCAGGGAAGGGCCGTCGGGCGGGATGTGCATGATCACCACGAAGGTGAGGCCGCAATCGGGGGGCATGGCGGTGAATATCTGCTCCAGGGCCGCCTGGCCGCCGGCGGAAGCGCCGATGCCGACCACGAAACAAGGTCTATCGGGAGAGGGCTTATCTACTGATGCAGCGAGATCGTCCGTGTCCTTCACCGATTCGGGCGCACCCGCTGTAGCATTCTTTTCTCCGGAGAGAGATTTTTTCCTGACCATGGAGCATCTCCATTAAGCTGGAAGAGGGTAGAAGTTTTATTGCAGAAGATTTCTCTCTTTGTATCAGAAATAAAGGGAAAATTAAACATCCCTATCGGCAAGATGCCGGTAGGGATGTATTTTCGCTAACTACTAACCGGGAAAGAAAATTACATGCCCGAGGCATATCTCTTCAAGAGTTCCCGGAACTGCAAAACTTCCGTAGAGTCGTTCGCAACCTTCCCCGAGAAGATCTGATCAGTTTTGATACCCTTCTGCTTGTAGAAAGCGGCATTCGCATCAGCGTCGATATGCAGTACTGCTCCTTCCATGGAAACTCCGGCAAACAGGCCACGGCTGCGGGAGTAGGAGACGATTTCAGCCTTCATTAAAGCATCGGTATCCGCTTCCACGGTCCGTCCTACCGGACCCGCCGCCACTGAGGCGTCAACTCCCACGGTAAACTTCCCTTTCGTCAGCCCGTCGACACTTCTGCGGGTTTTGAAAACGAGTATGAAATCGGTAGATTCAGCGCCAATCTGCCAACCAAGACTTCCTCCCCCCAGGCTCACAAAGGCGGGCGCGCTCCACTCTCCACTCTTTTCACGCACAACCATCACTCCGGTACCGAATCGCCCCCCAACCATGAGGCCACCCTTCATGACCCCGGGGATGACGGCTATTCCGGCAGCATCTTTGAATAACGCCGGAGGGACTTTCATCTCCGGCATGGCCATGAGCTCTTTGATGACGGCAGATGCCTCGCTTACCCTCTTCGATTCATCGGCAAACGCCGGGATCGCGGCTCCGCTCAACGTGAACGCCAATAAGGCAACACCTAACTTCCCGATTCTTGCTCTCATTTTGAAAACCTCCTTTTTTTTGGCTCGACACATGTCAAGTATCTTATTCGACAAAACTATACCACCTTATGGAGAATAGTAAATTCAGTGGAAATACGCCCGTATTTCGCGAAAAGTTGACAGCGAGAGGCGCCCTCCTGAAAATATTTAGTGCCTCGGACCACGCGTTGCACATGGCCACTTGACATTGCAAGTACAATTGGTTTAATTGAGGTTAATGGTTCATAAAGATCATGGTACAAAATCAAATTTTGGGAGAACGAAAGTAATGGCACACGGAAAAGTAAAATGGTTTAACGACGCAAAGGGGTTTGGTTTTCTTGAGCAGGATTCCGGAGAAGATGTTTTCTGTCATTTCTCCGCCATCACGGGCGAAGGCTTCAAGTCTCTGCAAGAAGGGGATGAAGTGACGTTTGATGTAGTCAAGGGGCCGAAAGGTCTACAGGCTGCAAATGTCAAAAGGGCTTGATGACTATCAGCTATTGACACGAATTGCCCGGAGAATATCCGGGCTTTTTTAGTTCCCGCCTGCCAGACTGCTGCCTGCTCCGATTTCTGTTCAGCACCGGTCAATCTCCCACCTGGAATTCAATCACCGATTATTCAAATACGCAGGAACTCCCGGCTTCCCCCCATAAGTTTTTCAGTGCCCCCAAATCCCGCTCCGGATCAAGGAAAATGACGGTTCTCTCGTTGAATTAAGGATCAACCGAGGTAAACTTCATATATTCGACAACTGGAGGAACTGATGCAACTTTCAGGAACAATAAAGGAACTCTCCCTCGATCTCCGCATCCGGGGAGCAATCTGGGGGCAGTTCGCAGGAGACGCATTCTGCCTGGGAAGTCACTGGATCTACGACCTGGCAGAGCTGGAACGGCGCTTTCCGGGCGGGCCTCACGGATTCGAAACCCCGGCCGCAGGGCATTACCACTTCGGGAAAAGGTCGGGGGATCTGACCCACTACGGTGATGGCGCTCTGCTGCTCCTGCGATCGCTGGCAGAGCGAGGCAGATTCGATGCCGTTGACTTCGGCTCACGTTTCGTCGCCCTGTTTGATTCTTCGAGCTACCAGGGTTATCGCGACCATGCCACCAAAGAAACCCTGACCAAATTCCACACGTTTCGTTCCTTGCACCCCGAGGCGGCATTCTCCTTTCAGGACGGTGCCGACGACGATCAACCGGCAACGGTCAGCAGGCTGGCTCCGTTGGCAGCGCTTCACTTCCGTCAAGAAGACTTTCTGTCCATCGTAGAGCATGCCACATTGGTCACACAGAACAACGATCGGGCCGTGACCTATGCCCAGGCGCATGCCCTGATATTGCGGGAGCTGTTTTCGGGAAGCCTGTTCCTGGACGCCATCCGCTCCACCGCAGAGCTTATGGCAGGTTCAGAGGTGGCCGAAAAACTTAATGCCGCCATGGCTGCCCGTCACCTGGGCGCGAGAGAGGCGACGCTCAGCTTTGGCCAGTCATGTCCACTGGCATCAAGCTTTCCGGCAGCGGTTCACTGCACCTTACGTCATAGCGGCGATTTTGCCGAGGCTCTGCGGGTCACAGCTGCGACAGGAGGCGATAACGCAGGACGGGCGGCCATGATCGGGGCCTGGCTGGGTTGCACTCTCGGTGTCGAAGCAGTTCCACGCCAGTGGCGGGAAGATCTGACAGCGCAGGCGGTGATCGCCGACAGCGTGGAGCACATCGTGGCGGCATCATGCGATGGCGGGTAAAAGCTGCTTTCAGCAGCAACCGCAATACCAACCGGAAAATTGCGGCAGAAAAACATTGTCGATGACGTGGATGATACCGTTGGCGCATTGGATATCGGTCCTTACGTAACGGGCATTGTCGATCGCCTGCAGACCTTCCTCCAACCGCACGGTCAGTGACTTGTCGCTCATCGTCATGAGCTGCTCACTGCCGGCGATCTCGGCAGCGGTAAGTTTTCCCTCAACCAGGTGGTAGTTAAGAAGCAAGACCAAGTTATCCCGGTCGCCGGATATCTCTTCCACATTGATCCGCTGGAAGGCCTCGTCATTGGGGGCAAACAGGGTAACCGGCCCCGGCTCCTGCGCTCTTTCGGTCAGACCGGCCTTTTCCATCAGCGCCAGCAGGGTCTGAAACGAACCGTCTGCCCTGAGAGTAGCGAGAATGTCTTTCATCGTGGTCTCCATTGCCGGTGGAAGCTTACCGAGGTGCTCCCCTTTAAGGCTGCCGATTTCGTGCAAGGCCAAGGCGCCCGAGTGATGCCGCGGAGGCGTAGCGGCGCTACGCCGCACAAGAGCATCGCGAAGGGCAACGCCGGGATTGCGCGAAAGCGGTAGCCGTCACCATTACATTGCCGCCTTGTAGATGCCGATAACCTGTTCAAGGTTCGCCTTGCGCGGATTGGTCAGCATGCAGGCATCCTTCTGGGCGTTTTCCGCCATGGTCTTCAGATCCTGTTCCTTGACATTAAGGGCCCTGAGCCCGGCAGGGATGCCGATGTCGGCGGAAAGCCTGCGAATGGCGGCAATGCCTATGGAAGCTGCATCCACATCGGACAGGCCGTCAATATTCTCACCCATGGCAACGGCGATGTCGGCGAAGCGACCCGGATTGGCGATCATGTTGAACTCGCACACCGCCGGGAGAAGGATGGCATTGCAGACACCGTGGGGTAGATTGTAGAATCCTCCCAGCTGGTGGGCCATGGAGTGGACATAACCGAGGCTGGCGTTGTTGAATGCCATGCCGGCCAGATACTCGGCATAGGCCATCTTGTCGCGCGCTTCCAGGTTCTCGCCGTTGGCCACGGCCGGTCGCAGCCATTCGGCCACCAGCTCGATCGCCTTGATAGCGCAGGCGTCGGTGATCGGGGTGGCTATTGTGGAGACGTACGCCTCGACCGAGTGAGTCAGGGCGTCCATTCCGGTGGCGGCGGTCAGCGAGGCAGGCATGGCCACCATCAGGAGCGGATCGTTGATGGCGATGTTGGGAGTACAGCGCCAGTCGACGATGGCCATCTTCACGTGGGTGTCGGTATTGGTAATGATGCAGAAACGGGTCATTTCGCTTGCCGTGCCGGCGGTGGTGTTGATGGCCAGGAACGGCGGCATCGGTTTGGTGGACTTGTTAACCCCTTCGAAGTCGCGGATGTGGCCGCCGTTGCCGATCACCAGACCGACACCCTTGCCGCAGTCATGGGAACTGCCTCCCCCAAGGGAGACGATGCCGTCGCACTTGTTGTCCTGGTAAACCTTCACACCGGCATGGACGTTCTTGTCGGTGGGGTTCGGCTCGGCGCCGTCGAAGATGACCGCCTTCAGGCCGGCCTCCTCCAGCTGAGCCTTGATCTTGCCGGCGACCCCCATTTTGGAGAGGCCGGCGTCGGTGACAATCAGGAGATTGGTCGCTCCGAGCGCCTTGGCCTGACTGCCTGTCTCCTTCGAGGAGCCGATGCCCATCAGGGAGACCGTTGGAATGTAGAATCCAAATGTCTGATCAGCTAGTGCCATGATTTTTTCCTCCTTATCTTTAGTATACGCCCGGAAATGCTCCCTTCGCAATGTCCCCGGATCATGTGAACCTGGTCATGCTGATCGGCAGCTGGCGGATGCGCTTGCCGGTTATGGCGAACAGGGCATTGCAGATGGCAGGCGCGATCGGAGGGACCCCCGGCTCGCCCACCCCGGTCGGCAAACCTTCGCCCGGCACCAGGTGCACGTGCGTCTCAAAAGGGGCCTCGCTGATCCGGGCGACCGGGTAGTCGTTGAAGTTGGACTGCTGAACCCGGCCCTGTACCGCTGTGATCTCACCCATCAGTGCGAGGCTCGCGCCGAACACCGCGGCTCCTTCGAACTGTGCCCGCACCCGTTCCGGGTGGATCACTTGCCCGGCATCCACCGCCACGTCCATGCGGGGGATACTGATTCGTCCCTTGTCGTCGACCCTGACATCCGCAACCACTGCTATGTAGCTGAGAAAGCTCCGGTGTGCGGCAAAGCCGAGCGCCCGCCCCTTTTCCGGCTTACGGTTTGCCCAGCCGGACTTCTCCGCCACCAGTTCGACGACGCGCCGCAGGCGCCCCGTTTCCCAGGTATACAGGTCGAGCGGTTTGCCATAATTAATATTTTTCGTCCCTTCGGCGGAGAAATCGATACTCCGCGGGCCACCAAGAAGGTCGAGGAAATACTCGATCCGGTCGCGCCCGGCTGCCGCAGCCAGCTCGTCGACGAATGACTGGACCGCGAAAGCGTGGTAGATATTGGCCACCGACCGGAGCCAGCCGATGCGCAGGTGGTTCTGCGCCGGTCCGTTCTCGGCACGCAGGTTCGGAATGTCGAACGGCACGTCAATCCACCCCTGGGCCATTTCGTTGTCCCCGGCATAGCGCGCCGCAGGGTCGAAAGTCGACGATATCGGCGGGAAGGCGCAGCGCTGCAGCCACGCTGTCGGCCGCCCCTTGTCATCGGTGACCGCTTTCAGGTACATGGCGGCCACGCTGTGGTAATAGTCGTGGCGGATGTCGTCCTCGCGGCTCCATGCCACCTGTACCGGCTTGCCGGTCTTTTTCGAGAGGAGCGCCGCTTCGGCCACGTAATCCGCTTTCGATTTACGACCGAAACCGCCACCCAGGAGGGTCACATGACAGATGACGTCCTGTTTGGCGATCCCCAATGCCTTGGCCACGGTCTCCTGCACACCCTGCGGGTTCTGGGTCGCGGCCCAGACCGTGACCTTGCCGTTGCTGTACTCGGCTACCGCGGCCGGCGGTTCCATGGGGGCATGGGCTAGATGGGGGGTGTAATACT